>CAZFEM010000007.1:25603-50772 GCA_964517515.1 uncultured Gammaproteobacteria bacterium
AGTTCAACTCAATAAATTCCTGATCTACCGTGAAACAACTCGAATCACTACTTTATATTTCTATATTAGGAATGGTTGGTCTACTAGGTATTTGGCTGCAAACAGAATTAATTGAAGAAGAGCCCCCTGAGCAAGATTACAATACCCGCCATGACCCCGATTACTACCTAGAAAATTTTACCGCCACAGGTTTAGATAAAAACGGTCAGCGCCGTTTTGTGATCGAAGCAGAACGTATGGCGCATTTTCCCGATGATGATACCGCCTTACTCGACTTCCCACATATTATCGAATATGAAATCGGTCTTGCGCCCAGACATACCTATGCTGATTCAGGATGGATGAATTCAACGGGTGATGAAATAATAATGACGGGCAATGTTAAAGTCGTGGTTGAAGCCGATTCTCGTGGTCCTGGTGGCACAATGAAGTCACAGCGTTTACGTATTTTGTTAGATAAAACTAAAGAAGGCACCGATCTTTTCAAATAAGTTTTTATATTAACTAAAAAATATTAACCTTCTTGCTCAGTGTAATTAACTTACAATAAACTTGGCTATGTTATAGTGTATAGCTGATTCGGCAACCAATTTGAATTATCTACTTTGAACATGAAACAGCTATCTATACTTGTTTTTGCGATTTTATCACTTTGTTTCAATGCAGCTGTCTTAGCATTAAGCACTGACCGCGACCAACCGGCCGATATTGAAGCTGACGATATTGAATTTGATTTCAAAAAAGGCATTCGCACTTACAATAAAAATGTCATTATTGTTCAAGGCACTTTGCGTATTAAAGCGGATAGATTAGTCACCTTATATTCAGACGGAGAACTGACTGAAGCCACCGCAACTGGATCTTTAGCTCGTTTTAAACAGCGCCCTGATGGCAAGCCAGATGATGTCGAAGGGTGGGCAGAAAAAATTGTTGTTGATCAAACTAAAAACATTTTGACTCTTTATGGTAAAGCTGGCTTACAACAAGGTGCTGATACAGCACGAGGCGAGACCATCATTTATGACATGGCTAATGATGTTTTAAAAGTCCAAGGTGGTGCCGAATTAAAGTCTTCTGGTGCCGATGGGCAAGCATCTACTGGTCGGAAATTAGAAGACCCATTTAAAGACGACCCTATTCCTGATGCAGTTCCAACCAGCGTTACTAATCAAAGCAATGCTAGCAATGGTAACTCAACTGCACCAACAACATCATCTACACCAGCAAATACGCCAGCAGTTACGCCAGCTCCATCAGGGCGATCTCGTTTGATTATCCAACCAAAAGAATAATCAAATTTCACTCAGAGTAATTTATATTTATTTTTTGTCACTTTGATTGCCATTTGGAATAGAGACACTGTATGAGCGTTCTTGAAACTAAAGATCTTTGTAAAAGCTACAAGGGATTACAAGTCGTAAAAAAAATTAACCTTAGTGTCGAAAGCGGTCAGGTTGTCGGGCTTTTAGGTCCTAATGGCGCAGGTAAAACTACTAGTTTTTATATGGTTGTTGGATTAATTCGTAGCAATAGTGGCAAAATTTTGTTGAACGACCAAGATATTAGCCATTTGCCAATGCATTCTAGAGCTAAACTTGGCATTGGCTACTTGCCGCAAGAACCCTCTATCTTTCGCAAACTAACAGTCGCTGAAAATCTCTTAGCGGTATTAGAAACTGATAAACGGTTATCTCCTCAACAACGAAACCTTCGTGTTGAACAACTACTAGAAGAATTTAACATTGGTCACAAGCGCGATACGCTGGGTATTTCATTATCGGGTGGTGAACGTCGTCGAGCTGAGATTGCACGCGCTATCGCGCTAAAGCCTTACTTTATTCTTCTAGATGAGCCTTTTGCAGGAATCGATCCAATTTCAGTGGGTGATATTCAACAAATTATCGATCACTTAAGAAATACTGGTATTGGTATCATTATTACTGATCATAATGTTCGAGAAACACTTGATATTTGCGACCACTCCTATATTTTAACTGAAGGGGAAGTCTTAACAGAAGGCACAGCAAAACAAATTTTAAGTCACCAAGGGGTACGTGACGTTTACTTAGGGTCTAAATTTAAAATTTAGCAAACCGAGGTTTACTTTAGTATTGAGAATGAACACAGCCATACTATTTTAGAGCGATGAAACAAACTCTAAATTTAAAGCTATCGCAACGTTTAATCATGACACCGCAGCTCAAGCAATCATTGCGGCTGCTGCGACTCTCATCGCAGGATCTAGAACAAGAAGTACAGAATCAACTTGACTCAAACCCATTACTGGAAAGAAATGAAACAGGCAACACCACGGATGACACAAGCAGCAATGGAGAAGACATCGCTGTATCAACTGATGCAACCAAAGAAACAATTATAAAAACAGCTGCAACTGAAAACGGCATCGCTTCAGCGACAATAGATTCAAGCTTGGTTGAACCAAATGAAGCACCCTATGTGGAAGGTGAATCGGAAAGCCTAGCAGCCGAACAAGACCTATCTAGCAATTGGGACGAACAATCCTCGTCTCATCAAGCAGCTTATGACAACCAACAATACAACGGCAACTCCAATGCCGTTGAGTTTACTCAATTTGTTAGCAAGCAAGAGACCTTGTTTGAACATTTAAATTGGCAAATTCAGATGACCACCTTAACCAATCGAGATAAGTCGATTGCTAGTTCAATCTTACATTCTCTAGATGAAGAAGGTTATTTAACAATAGCGCTAGACGAGATAAAACAGATGTTTGATCCCGAACTAGAAATTGAAGAGGATGAAATAAATGCTGTTCTCAGTCTTATTAAAACTTTAGAACCAATTGGTGCTGGCGCTCGTGATTTACAAGATCGCCTACAAATATTTTTAACCCGCATGCCAGAAGAAACGGCTGGATTGAACGTTGCAAAACGCATCGTTAGTGAACATTTAGATCTAGTTGCCTCTCACAACCTTAGCAAATTAAAAAAGCAGCTCGGCATTGATGAACAACTACTTTCGACCAGCCTCAATTTAATTACAACTTTAAATCCTAGAATAACAACCAATTTTAAATCCGATGACCTCAGCTATGTTATTCCTGATATTCTAGTTAAACAAAACAATCAATCTTGGCAAGCATTTATCAATCCTGACAATCAATCAAAATTACGTATAAACCAGCTTTATGCGGATATGCTAAAATCTAAAATTGATGATTCTGAATCTGAATATATACAAAGTAACTTGCTGCAAGCAAAGATGTTCATTAAAGGAATAATGAGCCGTTACGACACCCTTTTACTTGTATCTCAAACAATTGTCGAGCGACAGCAGGATTTTTTCCGCGAAGGTGAAGATTCTATGCAACCAATGGTCTTGCAAGACATTGCTGATGAACTCGACATGCATGAGTCAACAATTTCACGTGCCACTTCGGGTAAGTATCTATTATGTAATCGTGGCGTGTACGAACTAAAATTTTTCTTTTCTAGCGCATTAACTGCCACTGATGGCAGCACTTCAAGTTCAATTGCAATTCGATCTTTGATTAAAAAGATGGTCGACCATGAACTTAAGAATAAGCCTCTCAGTGACAATAAAATTGCCCAAATGCTAGAAGAACAAGGGCACATAGTAGCCAGAAGAACCGTAGCAAAATACCGTGAAAGTATGCAAATTGCTCCCTCTAGTCAGCGAAAATCCCTGATATAAGAATGACTTTCACGCCTCAGCCAGATGTTACAGCTACTAGTGCAACGACAACCGAAGCTTTACTGGCAATATGCTTCAATTTCTCGGAGATTTATATATGCAATTAACCATTTCTGGACACCAAATAGATTTGACTGATTCTATGAAACAGTACATTAGCGAAAAAATGCAACGTATTGAACGACACTTTGATCATTTAAACAGTATTGACGTAGTACTTCATGTTGAAAAAATACATCACAAAGCTGAAGCAACTGTGCATGCTAAGGGCATAACCATGCATGCCCATGCAGACTCAGACAATATGTACGCATCAATTGATAACCTAACTGACAAACTTGACTCACAAGTTCGCAAACATAAAGAAAAAAGCACGGACCATCATAAAAGTGGCGGTGCTTTAAAAGACCAAGATTTTTCTTCAGAATCATAAAAAAAAGTTGTAACTCAAGGCCTTTAGATCGACAATTAAAACAATCTAAAGGCCTTTCTTTTATCCTATCCAGTATGAGCGATTCCATCAATTTGAATGATTACTTAGATACCGACCAGGTATTAGTTAAGTCAGAAATTATTAGCAAAAAAAAACTATTGGAAGAAATGGCAAAAGTATTAAGCCAACGACTTCCGGATGCCAAAGAAAAAGATATTTACCACTGCCTCCTTGAACGTGAGAAGCTTGGTAATACTGGCGTTGGCAATGGCGTTGCATTGCCTCACAGCCGAAGCGAACTGACAAAAACTGCAGTCATAGCAATCATTACCTTAAATGATCCGATAGATTACGACAGCATAGACAAAAAACCGGTCGATGTAGCTTTTGGTTTATTGGTGCCAACAGAAGCAACGTCGGAGCACTTAAATTTACTAGCCTCTATTGCTAAAATAATGTCCGACAATGAAAAAAAAGTGCAGTTGTCTAGCGCCACGACTAGTCAGCAAGCAATTCAATTGATCACAAATTGGTCAAAAGCAATTTAAATCAAGCTCATGGTGAGTAAAAAAAAACGTGACAGTATAAAGTTTTTTATTGTTAGCGGAACATCCGGCTCTGGCAAAAGTATCGCTCTGCAGGTGCTAGAAGACTTGGGTTTTTACTGTATAGATAACTTACCAGCCTCGCTAATGCCTGCAATGGCAGAACGATTAACAACGGATAATACAGCGGTCAAAAACTGTGCTATCAGCATTGATTCACGCAACCAAGATTTCATTGGTGATCTTGAAGGCAACTTCAAAAGCCTCAGTGAATTGGATATAGAGTTCCATATCGTATTTCTTGACGCCGAAGATACAACCTTATTAAAGCGTTTTAGTGAAACTAGGCGACGCCACCCACTCTCCGATCAAGATACTTCACTGATTGAAGCAATTGCTAAAGAACGACATTTACTTAGTCACATCTCAGATATTGCTGATCAACATATCAACACCACCAAAACAACACCACACGAGTTGCGTTCAATTATTCGTCATCAAACTGCAACTATGGATGATCAATCATTGACTCTGTTGTTTTATTCTTTTGGATTTAAACACGGCAACCCAAATGATGCAGATTTTATTTTTGATGTTCGTTGCCTGCCCAACCCATTTTGGCAAGCTGAACTAAAAAATCTCACAGGGCTTGATGCACCAGTACAAAAATTCCTTGCAGAGCAACCTCTATGTATCGATATGTTCACAGATATTCGTGATTTCGTACAACGCTGGCTACCTAGTTTTATAGACGATAACCGTAACTATATGACAATTGCTATTGGTTGCACTGGCGGCAAACACCGTTCAGTCTATCTAGCTAATGAATTACAAAAGTATTTTGTGAAAGAATCAATACTTCCTCAAGGAAAAATTCAAACACAAGTTCGGCATCGCGAAATAGTGTTATAAATGTTAAGTTAGTTTAGTAATCAAACAACCCTTCAAGTTAACCCTAAAAGCTGCAACCCAGAAGAATGATAGAACAAAAAATTGAAATCATTAATAAGCTTGGCTTACATGCGCGCGCTGCTGCTAAACTGGTTAGTACAGCGGCAAATTTTAGCTCTCAAATCACCTTAAGCTTTGGGCAACAAGAAGCCGACGCTAAGAGCATAATGTCGGTAATGATGCTAGCCGCGGCACAAGGTAGTACTATTTTAATTAAGTGCGATGGGTCTGACGAAAAAAACGCAATGACCGCCTTAACTGATTTGATTAATACCTATTTTGGCGAGGACGAATAAGCATGTTTAGCTTATATGGCTCAGGTATTGGCAACGGTATTGCCATTGGCAAAGCTTATGTGTTAAAAAACAGCGATATTAAAATCCCTTTTTTCAAATTAAAAAAAAGTGAAATCAAATGGGAAGTAGAACGTTTTAACCAGGCTATTGAAGAAACTGAAAAACACTACAATCAGATTCTTAAAAAATTACCTAAATCGGCACCCAAGGAAAGTGCAGCTTTTATTGAAGCCCACAAAATGATGTTGCGTGACCCTTTATTAGTCAACGAATCCATCAAAATCATTCGTAAAAAGCATATTAATGCTGAACATGCCCTACAAACTCAAGCAGATAATTTAATTAAAGTCTTCGAGCAAATGGAGAACCCTTATCTGCGCAATAAAAAAGCAGATGTTCAACATATTACCAACCGAGTTTTACGAGTTTTACTTGGCATTGTTTCGCATGAACTAAATGAATTTAATAAAGAAGACTTAAGTGGAAAAATCATCGTTAGCAAAGATTTATCGCCCGCCGAAACAATGTTTATCAAGGGACGAAAAATTAAAGCCTTCGTCACTGATCTTGGCAGCCAGATATCACATACCGCTGTTGTTGCACGAAGTCTGAAGTTACCTGCCGTAGTCGGACTGCATAGCGCAGCACAGTTAATCCATGACGATGATTTATTGATTGTTGATGGTAAACGCGGAATTATTCTAATCAACCCTGATGAAAAAGTATTACGCCAATATCGCAGTATGCAACGGCGCATACAACGACGTCGAAAAGAACTTCTGACGCTTATTAAAAAACCTAGTAAAACTCTAGATGGAGAAAAAGTCCGTTTGATGGCGAATATTGAAACGGCATATGAATTGCGCGAAGTTAAACGAGTTAATGCCGAAGGAATTGGGCTATATCGTACTGAATACCTTTTTATGAATCGTAATACAGCGCCATCGGAAAGCGAGCAATATCAAGCTTATAAAAGAATCATTACCGCCCTTGGCAAAAAAACCATCGTCATTAGAACACTCGATATTGGAGGTGATAAACGTCTCGATTTCAATTTTCCAAAAAAGGAATCTAGCGAATCACCTCTAGGTCTTAGAGCAATAAGGCTTTGCTTACATAACATGGAGCTATTCAAGCCACAATTACGCGCAATTCTACGTGCCTCTATACATGGCAAAGTTTCGATCATGATCCCGATGGTTAGTAATATTGATGAAGTCAATCAAGTACTAGCTATCGTCAAACAAACCAAACTCGACCTTAAACGCGAAGGCTATAAATACGATAAAAATATTCGTGTTGGCGGCATGATCGAAGTCCCAGCTGCTGCAATTATGGCTGACATGTTTGCCGAAAAACTAGATTTTTTATCAATCGGTACGAATGACTTAATTCAATACACTCTCGCTATTGACCGCGTTGATGATGCGGTAAATTATCTTTATGATCCTACGCACCCTGCCGTATTGCGATTAATCAAACAAGTCATTGATGCTGGCAGAAAGGTCAATATACCTGTTTCATTATGTGGCGAAATGGCCGGTAATACTGCCTTTACTCGTTTGCTATTAGGTTTAGGGTTGAAGCAATATAGTATGGATGCAAATTACTTACTTGACGTTAAAGAGCGAATATTAAATACCGATACGAATAAGGTAAAATATCAATTAAATAAAATTTTATCGACAGCTGACGCAAGTCAAGCACGTGATCGACTCACCAAACTAAATCAAACTCAGCACTAAATAATCTTTCTTTTTTGCTGCCGCTTTTTGTAGTTCATTTTATCCACATTAGTCTACCTAGCTAGTTATAATAGAACGAGACAATTAATCTGTTGTATCACCAACAGTACCTCCAATTGTATTGTCAATTTTTAGGACTGCGATTTAAAATACTGTGTCACAAACTGATAACCACCTAGAGAATATTATCGAATTGCTTGATGCTGGCGATAAAAAGTCCATCAGCCATTTATTCAACGAAGCTCACCCCGCTAATATTGCGGATGCTCTTGAACAACTTACACCCGTCAATCGCCCAACTGTTTGGGAACAAATTCCGAGTAATGCGCGCGGCAAAGTCTTAACCGAGTTAAGTGAAGGTGTCTTTCGTGATCTCGTTAATGAGATTAAGCAAAAAGATATTATTGATTCAATCAAGTTATTGGATATCGATGATATTGCCGACCTTATTCCTGATTTGCCTGAAAAAATCATTGCGGATGTTTTACACGCAGTTGATACCCAGACACGAAAATCTCTAGGCGAGGTCCTTGCTTACCCAGAAGATAGTGCTGGCGGGTTAATGAACTTAGATGCAACATTAATACGCGACAATTGCTCTATTGAAGTGGCATTACGCTTTCTACGCTTAAATGGTCATCTACCACGACAAACAGACGTTATTTATTTAGTTAACAAAGAGAATAAATTAACTGGAATAATGCCTATAGAAAATTTGATCACTGCTCCCGCAACTGACTTAGTAACCAAACATGCTTTAGCAAACCCAGTTATTTTTAGTGCACTTGATAGCGAAGAAGAAGTCGCCAATGCATTTACCGATTACGATTTGATTTCAGCACCGGTGATCGATAAGCAAAAAAAATTAATTGGTCGCATTACCATTGACGATGTCGTTGATGTAATACGCGAACAGGCAGAACACGATATTATGGCTTCGGCTGGCCTCAGCCACGAAACCGATATCTTTGCTCCTGTTACAAAAACATCGGCAAACCGAGCTATTTGGCTCGGTGTAAATCTATTAACAGCACTACTAGGTTCATGGGTTATTGGCCAATTTGAAGGCTCAATTCAGCAATTGGTTGCTTTAGCTGTATTAATGCCAATTATCGCCAGTATGGGAGGAAATGCTGGCACGCAAACATTAACAGTAGTTATTCGCGGTATGAGCACTGGCACTATATCGCCAAATAATGTTCGTACAGTTTTATTTAAAGAACTCTCTGTTGGCATTCTAAATGGGCTCCTATGGGCTTTTATCACCGCGATCATTGCTGCTGTTTGGTATCAAAATCTCGCCCTTGGTTTAGTTATCGCTTGCGCTATGATCACGAATCTAGTCATTGGTGCCGTCGCTGGTGTTATTATTCCAATTATCATGGAAAAAATGGAAATTGACCCGGCATTAGCAGGCGGAGTTGCCCTTACTACCGTCACCGATGTTATCGGCTACTTCTCTGTTTTGGGCCTAGCAACTTACTTTCTTTTATAATTCATCTCTTCTATAAAAGCTATTTTCAGGTAAACTAATGGCAATGAACGCCATTCTTAACAATCGTTTTTGGAATAAGCACAGTGTTAAACTGATGTGGGGTTTAGCTATTTTGTTTTTTTTCTGGGTAATTCTATCAATTGCTTGGAACGCTTGGAGTCAAAATAAAATTAAACAAGCTAATTACCAACCACAAAATGTAGAACCCATTGCGCAAACCACCCGCGCCAACTATCGCGTTGAAGATATCATTGAAGCTAACTTGTTTGGCGATTCAACCCCCGTGGTGGCAGTCGTTAGAGAAGCACCTGAAACCACATTAGATTTAACTCTAGAGGGGATACTTTGGTCTTCAGATAAAACCTTTGGTAGAGCAATTATTGTTGCTGGAAATCGAACTGCTGAGCTCTATTCTGTAGGTGAAAAAATTAAAGGTGCTACTGCTGAGGTCGAAGAAATTCGCAATGGTGAAATTATTCTGAACCGTAATGGCGTTTTAGAAAGCTTAACTTTACTCAAGTTTAGCGAATCAGGTAATCGAGAGATTTTTTCTTTTAGTGACGAAACTGCATCAGATTTTGACAATGTTTCAGGTTTTGATAAATTGTCTGACCTCCAACAGCAAAACGACAGACAACAACAAAATATAACAGCAGTAGAACCTCGCCAAGTTGAAACAACCAGACCGAATAGCAACAGCAATCAACAACAAGTTCGTAGGCCTAACTTCACTGGTCTTGATCGAGCACTAGATAAAATAAGAGATCTATAAAAACTTAGGCTCTCTTATTACTTAAGGAGTCCCTCAATACTATGATGGATATTATGCAAAAGGATAATATCACTACCCAGTTTCCAAAACGTTTATACCAAGTTTCTCCAGTTTGCGGTTGCACAGAATAACTCAAACTCTGCACAACAAATTGTTCGGTAGATGCTTGCACCTTGCCCAATTGATCAATCACCACCGATGGTCCAGTATTAGCACTACGAACCAGTGGCCGAGAAAACTCTCGTGCCCGCATTTGCGCCATCTGTAATCTTTGATGTGGCGCGAAAGAGTCGCCAAACCAAGCATCTTCACTAATATTTACTAACAAGGAAGCATCACCTATATGGCGTCGCCATTCAGAAGAAAATGCGTCTTCATAACAAATAGATAGCCCCAAGTTGATATTCTTATCTGGGCATTGCAAAGATTGCTTACCCGACCAAGCTGAAAGGTCACTCATTGGCAGTTGCAAATAATCCAACACCCAATCAAACAAAAAGCGCAACGGTAGATATTCACCAAAAGGAACTAAATGTCGTTTACGATAAATTTGTTGTTGCCCGGCACAAGAAAGAACAGCCGAATTATAAAATTCATTATTACTAGGGTTATCCATCAAACCTGTTAATAACGCCGTTCCCGACGGCGTGATTGAATTCCAAAAATCAGTATCCGTTTGTTGCAGCAATAATGGCAACGCGGTTTCTGGCCAAATGAATAAATCAATATTTGAGCTCGCATGCATTTGTTCACTCATTGTACGAAACCTGGTGATGATTTCATCCCGTTGACCTGCTTGCCACTTCGACTCAATGGGAATATTTGTTTGCACAAGGCCAACATTGATCGGTGCACCAGTATCATCAGACCAATCAAGTTTAGTGAGTGGAATCAGCAAAATAATTAACCCAATAAAACTCGCAGGGTACAACCAAAAACGCGGTTTCAAAACAATGGCACTAAGCAAACAGCTTAATATCACAATAATAAAACTAATTAGATAAACACCACCAATTGGCGCCAATGCAAACAACCATGTTGTTGTTTGTGTATAGCCTATTTCTAGCCACGGAAAACCTGTTAATACCCAACCTTTAAACCACTCAAAAATCACCCAAATAGGGGCTAACAACATTAAACGCTCAAATCCTTTTGCTGGACTCAATTTAACTAATACATATCCGGCCAAACCAATAAAAATAGCTAAAAGACCAACAAAACCAAAGACGGCAATACCCCCCATCCATAGAGGCATACCTCCATAAGTACTAAGTGATACGTATACCCACGAAACACCAAGACCAAATAAACCATAGCCAAACACCAAGCCTAAAATAAATGCTTGTTTGGGACTACTAGATTGTGACCAATAATAAAATAAAACAGCCAGTGCAGGAAAAATTAACCACGCCTGTGCAAAAGGTTCAAAAGCAAACACTGCTATCAAGCCAGCAATAAAACAAACAATTAAAGCTAGACTATAATTATAGACAGACAATGGCAGCTTCAAAATAACATACCTTTAGAGACCAAAAGTTAGGAGTCAAAAACTAAAAGCACCTACTAGTGTAATCAAATAGTTCGCTATAAGTTAACTACTGAAGTGTTATTTGCTTTCGCTAACGAGCTTTAAGTACAGCTCTTTTTCTTTATCAAACCTTTCTAAAATTCCAGATTTTTGTTCAATTAACGCTGCCAGTTCTTTTTTAGATTTTTCAACTCTAATATGGGCTTGATCAATTTCAGCTTGTAATTCTTCTTTTTGCCAATCACGAGTCGCGGCGCTTTTATCCTTCTCAAAATCAGCAATACGTATTTCCATATTTCGCAAATATGACTGATGAACATCAATATTACTTTGTACCGAACTAACCTGATTATCTCGTTGACGATCAATATCATCCTCAGTTTCATAAATACTCAAGATTCGAACATGCTCCTCTTGTTCTTTTTTAAGACGCTCTTGTTCAGCTAGTTCAGCAGCAATTAATTCTTGTTCGGCTCTAATTTCTTCATCTGTCTTTGGTGCCGCTAATTCATCAGTTATAAAACCTTGATCGTTTAGAGTCGTGACTTTTGAATTTTCGCATTCGGCAACCGCTATATCACCATAATGCCATTTACCATCAGCATCCTGACATTTTTGTATGGCTGACGCGGATGGTGAAAAAATAATAAAACTCAATAATATTGGAGATAATAATAAGTTATTTTTCATAGCAATTTTCATCAAAATTAATGTTTCCCGATTATATAGTTAGCGATTGATAAAATGCTGGCTAACTTGATGACGGTTTTCTTTTATTAAAAATCAAATAAAGACCATAAACTATCATAGGTAAGCTTAATAAATGCCCCATTGTCACCCAATTTAACAAAATGTAATTTAAGTGCACATCTGGAACTCTAACAAATTCAACTAAAATTCTCGCTATTGCATAGCCGCATAAGAATGTGCCAGCGATCATTCCTGAATGCCTAGGCTTTCGTGCAACCCAAGCTAGTACTAACAATAACACAGGCCCCTCAAGAACAGCTTCATACAACATTGATGGATGTCTTGGCATTGGTCCGCCATTGGTGAAAACCATCCCCCAAGGCAAGTCTGTTGCTTTGCCCCATAGTTCTTGATTAATGAAATTACCACAACGCCCAAAAAACAAACCAATCGGCACAAGTGGTGCAACAAAATCAGCAACTTCAAAGAAACCAAATTTTTCCTTACGAGCAAATAAAACCATTGCAAAAATAACACCAAGCAAGCCTCCATGAAAAGACATACCACCTTGATTTATATATATAATTTGCAAAGGGTCTGCTAAATATTCGGCTGGTTTATAAAACAAAACATACCCCAGTCGCCCACCTAATACGGCACCAAGCGCACCATAAAAGATGAGATCGCTAACACGCTCATCCGTCCACCCACGTTTGCTTAAACTTGCTGTTTTCTTAATTCGATATGAACCATAAAGATAAACCCCCAGAAAGCCAAAAACATACATTAGGCCATACCAATGAATGCTGATAGGGCCGAGTTGTAAAGCAACAGGGTCAAAGTTTGGGTGGACAAACATAAAATTTTATGAATTTTTAACTTGAGACATATAAAAACTAGTTCAGAATGCTTACATTGGTATCGATTAGTATTACATTATAGCTTGTCTTCAATAAAACACCGACCTAATAAACTAACTACATAAACTAACTACGTAGCATTTATAAAATGAAACCTCTTTCGCTTGCTCTCAGTTTCCTTATTTATTTGTTTATCTTGGCATTTAGCCCAGTGGCTTTTGCAGACAGCACGATATCGTTTTTTAGTAATAGCGGACAAGCCACTATTCTTGTCAAAAATGGTCGACTTTTAATACGCCCTAATGACCCAAGTAATACGGCAAATATTCAAAATGCAACTTTCAGTGAGGCGATATTCGATACAAAAAATGAAACACTTTACTTGATCGATCATGAACAGCAGAGCATCTCGCCTATTACAAGTGAGACTGTCGAACAATTGAGTAGCACAATTAACGCCGCAGTCGGTGTGCTTGATTCTTTATCAGAAGAAAACCGTGATTCTTTATCTGGTTTTATGCAAGGCTTGGGTATCAACATACCAGAACAACAAGAAGCAACCACAATGGAACTTGTGCAGCTATCGCCTCAGGAGTTTCGCGGTATCACTTGTAATGAAAATAAAGTCGTTACACAAGACAGTGAAGGCAGCAACGAACTCGGGCGCATTTGTATAACTCAAGGTAACTCTACTCCGATGAGCAATGAGGATTATCAAACACTGCTTTCAGCACAAACATTCTTTTTATCAATGGCAGAACATGCTGCTGTTTTTGCTGAACAATACGGTCAATTAGTTTCAAATCTGGGGGATATTGAAATAAATGGATTATTAGTAAACAGCGAGCCTTCAACGGTTGATGAAAACATACAAAATGCTCGATTTACTGTCTCGTCAATTGACACTCAGCCGCTAGCCGACATTGATATTCCTAGTAATTATCAAACAAAGAAATTACTTCCTTAACCACATCAATATAAGACTAAAGCTAGATAGCTAAGGCTTCACCAAAGGCTTTTTGATAACGCTCTGCAAATTGTTCAGTAGTAAAACTATGCTTTTGAGTGCCAACACTTTCAACTTTTATCGCACCGCATAATGCACCAATTTGCGCATTAGTTTTCCAATCGAAGCCTTTACTTAAACCAAACATCATTCCGCCACGATAAGCATCACCACAACCCGTTGGGTCCTGCGCTGCACTAATCGGTGCAGTGGCAATTTCTATCGTCTCGCCGTCAACATAAACTGTTGAACCATTAGAGCCTTTGGTCACAATAAGCACTTCAACTTTAGCAGCAACTTCAGCAAGGCTTAAACCAGTTTTCTCAACCAACATATGGCTTTCGTAATCATTCAAAATGACATAATTTGCTTGCTCACAAAACCGGATCAAATCATCGCCATCAAACATCGGCAAACCTTGTCCAGGGTCAAAGAAAAATGGAATATTAGCAGCATTAAATTGTTCAGCATGCTGAATCATCGCATCACGGCCATCAGGCGAAACAATGCCTAATTCAATTCCCTTAGCGTCAGTCACTTTATTTAAATGCGCTTGATTCATAGCGCCAGGATGGAATGCATTAACCTGATTATTATCCTTATCATTGATAATAAAAGCCTGTGCAGTAAATTCACCATCGACAATCTTAATGAAATCATCAGAGATCCCGTACGATTTAAGGTTATTTGCATAAGGCTCAAAATCTTCGCCCACTGCAGCCATTATAATTGGCTCACCACCAAGCAATTTGAGATTGTAAGCAATATTTCCAGCACAACCACCTTGGTAACGACGCATCTGTGGCGCAAAGAACGATACATTTAGATTATGTATCTGATCAGGCAGAATATGATTTTTAAAGGTGTCTTCAAAAAAGAAAATCGTGTCGAATGCCATCGAACCAGTAATTAATGTTTTCACGGTTACTCCAAATTTGTTTTATATCTAAATTAGTCTTCTGCTTCAGCACGATAAGCTTCAGCATTCAATAAATTATCTAATTCAGTTAAATCAGATGCTTTAATACGGAAAATCCAACCGTCACCATATGGGGATTCATTTAATAACTCTGGCTCATCATCCAATGCTTCATTAACCGCAATTATTTCACCAGTTACCGGAGCATAAATATCCGAAGCGGCCTTGACTGATTCAACCGCACAACATTCTTCAGTAGCAGTCACTTCTGTACCAACATCTGGTAATTCCACATAAACAACATCGCCAAGCGCAGTTTGGGCAAAATCACTAATACCAACTTCAACAACCTCATTCTCAAGGCGCCGCGCCCATTCGTGCGACGATGCATAGACTAGATCATTAGGTGTTTCACTCATTTTCAACTCCGCATTAAATTTTTGATTAAGCTCGGCGATTGCCGAAAAACGATAGTATAAATCAATCACCGATTCTTGGAACAATTAATCTTCGCAGATTTGATGAATATTCTTTTACATTTCACATACAAATTTATAGAATGAGAATAATTCTCATTCTTATTTATAGTTAGTTGCTCTAATGATCAAATCAATTAGCCTACTTTTCTGCCTCTGCGCACTTATGATCTGCAGTCCAAGTTACGCAGATGGTGAAGTCAACCTTTACTCAGCACGCCAAGAAGCTTTAATAAAGCCTTTATTGGATGCCTTTACTCTAGATACAGGTATACAAGTTAATATTATTAGCAGTAGTGCTGATGCGCTTTTGAAAAGGATTCAAAGCGAAGGCATTAATAGCCCTGCTGATGTGTTACTAACAACTGACGCCGGAAGATTATGGCGCGCTAAACAAGCCAATATATTTGCCTCTATCAACTCAGATGTTCTTAACAAGAATATACCAAGTAACTATCGTGACGCCGAGTCAAAATGGTTTGGCTTATCTCTAAGAGTTCGCCCAATTATGTTTGCCAACTATGCAAATACTAAAAAACCACAAAGTTATGAAGACTTAGTTAACCCAGAATACACTAACAACATCTGTATCCGCTCATCAAATAATATTTACAATCAATCACTCGTCGCAGCAATGATTCATACATTAGGCGAAGAAAAGACTGAACAATGGGCGAACAGTCTTGTTGAAAACTTTGCCCGCACTCCACAAGGCGGTGATCGTGATCAGATCCGTGCAACGGCCGCTGGCCAATGTGAAGTCGCTATCGCTAATACTTATTATTTAGCACAAATGGCAGCTGATCAAAGTAATAATGCTGATCAAAAAGCAGCACAAGAGGTTTCCGTTATTTGGCCAAATCAAGCGGACCGAGGCGCACATGTTAACGTCAGTGGTGCTGGCGTACTGAACACGGCACCTAATCAAGCTAATGCTATTAAATTATTAGAGTATCTTTCTTCTAATACTGCTCAACAAATTTATGCCGATGTGAATTTTGAGTACCCAGTGAAACAAGATATTGAGGTTAATCCTCTATTAGCGAGCTGGGGAGAATTTAAAGCGGATGATATAAATCTTCAACAACTAGGTGAAAACAATGCAGCGGCTGTTCAACTTATGGATCGCGTTGGCTGGAAGTAGTATTTTTGTAATCTCCTCTAATGTTTAAACCTTCTTATCTGCCTTGGCAATTCGCCAGCTTGATGACGGCTGGATTGTTTTTTTTGCCTGTCATCACCTTATTATTTTTAGCCTTTAATAGCGACAACGGATATCAAGTTTGGCTTCACTTAAGTCAAACAGTGCTAAACGATTACATTGTTAGTTCTTTAATATTAGTTTTTGGGGTGGCACTGGTAACACTGAGCGTTGGCGTAGGTTGCGCATGGTTAGTAAGCCAATATTCTTTTTTTGGATCGCGATTTTTGAATTGGGCATTATTGCTGCCATTGGCAATGCCAACTTATATCATTGCTTATTCATACACCGGTTTACTGGATATTGCGGGGCCACTACAAAGCTTTATTCGAGATAGCTTTGAAGTCCGCTACGGTCAATATTGGTTTCCTGAAATACGCTCCATGGGTGGAGCCGTTTTTGTTATTTCATTTGTTTTATATCCTTATGTTTATTTACTTGCTCGTGCATCATTTCTCGAGCAATCACAGCGCTTAAGAGATGTTGCTCAACTGATGGGTTACTCGCGCAAATCAGCTTTTTTAAAAGTCACTTTACCAATAGCCCGCCCAGCAATTGTCGCAGGATTATCCTTAGTAATAATGGAAACCTTAGCCGACTACGGTGCTGTAAGTTATTTTGGTGTGAGTACTTTTACCACTGGTATTTTTCGAACTTGGTATGGGCTCGATAGCGTCAATGGTGCTGCCCAATTAGCGCTGATGTTGTTGTCTTTTGTGATTATTCTAACGTTGGTAGAAAAGCATTCGCGGCGACAAGCGCGTTATCACACGCAAGGCAAAAGCAACACAAAAAACAAATTAGCGGGAGCAAAAAGCACCATTGCTTTTGTACTATGCGCCCTGCCGATATGTTTAGGTTTTTTAATCCCTATTTGGCAATTACTTATTTGGGCAATAAAAACTCACCAACAATTACTAGAGTCTAGCTTTTGGGGGCTGGTAAAAAACACTTTTATATTAGCCTCACTAACGGCAATTTTGGCACTGGGTTTTGCTTTACTTCTGGCATATACCCACCGCATAGCGAGTAATAGAATAACCTCTTTTGCACGCCAGATAGCCTCTTTTGGTTATGCCATACCAGGCGTAGTCATTGCAGTCGGAATATTAATCCCCTTAGCAAACTTTGATAATTTAGTTGATGGTTGGTTTAGAGCAAATTTTGACCACTCAACCGGGCTAGTTGTAAGCGGCACAATAGTAGCGCTAATAATCGCTTACTTAGTTCGATTCATGGCGGTTTCCTTACGTACCGTCGAAAGTGGCTTAGGAAGCGTAAAAATAAGCATGGATCAAGCGTCTCGCTCTCTAGGCAATACGCCGTTAACGACTCTAAGAAAAATTCATATACCTATTATTCGTAGCAGTCTCTTAACTGCAATATTGATTGTCTTTGTTGATGTAATGAAAGAGCTTCCCGCGACATTGATCTTACGTCCATTTAATTTTAATACACTAGCAGTAAGAGCCTTTGAGTTAGCATCGGATGAACGCTTAGCAGATGCAGCGATGGCATCACTCACCATTGTGTTAGTAGGATTAATACCGGTGATTCTATTAACTCGTGCAATTAGTCAACAGAAAAACTAACTCTTCAAATACTTACAAGAAACTACTTACACTTAGAGCAAACTCCATATAAATAAAGAGAATGGTCTTGTAAGTCAAAGTCATGCTCTTGCGCTATTCTATTCTGCCGTTCTTCGATTTCCGCATCGAAAAACTCGGTAACACTGTTACATTTTACGCAAACAATATGGTCATGATGTTGACCGCGGTCTAATTCAAATACCGAACGCCCGCCTTCAAAGTTATGCCTTAAAACCAAACCAGCATTCTCAAACTGAGTTAACACGCGATACACAGTCGCAAAAGCGATCTCTTCATCCGCATCTAAAAGCGCTTTATAGACATCTTCAGCAGAAAAATGTCTTTGCTTACCTTCTTCTAAGATAGATAAAATACGTAATCTCGGCAGCGTCGTTTTTAGACCTGCTTCTTTTAAATTGGCACGATTAGACATAACTCTCCAAATTGGGATTAATCAAAGAAGAAAATTTATTATAGCAGTTTTTTTTTAAACAAAATTTATTCAAGTAAATATTAAAAATCTGACCACTGACTAAACCTTCCAGAGAACAGGTATAATTTATTAACTATGAAACATCAATTAAGCCAACACTCACAGCAAAGAGTTCTATTAATAAGTCATTGTTTAGTTTTTATTGTGGGAGTTTTATCTCTTTTATTTAGCTACCAGCTATATGCTCAACAACAAGTTACTCTCTTTTTACCGATAAGCTCTGCAGACCAAAGCGAATTCACTCAAGAATTAAAAGCTGCTCTTGACCAGCAAGGTTTGCGCAATACAACACTGCAATTTGCTGATCATTGGCATGATTATCAACAGGGACTGCGCGAAGGGAAAGCTGGTATATATTTTGCTGCACCTCATTTTAGTGCTTGGGCAATAAACCGACATGAATTTAAACCATTAGTGAAAATTGCTGCGCCGCTAAGTTATGTAATTAGCGCTAAATATTCAAATACAAAAATTTTCGAAATCACCGATTTAATTAGACAACAAGTTTGTTCCACGCAACCACTTGAACTTGATTATATTTTTCTAACAGAAACGTTTGAAAACCAATTTGCCTCTTTTGACCATCAATTCGTACCTGCGGTATACGATGAAATGAATACCAAAGAAAGCGACTGTGATGGCTTTGTTATTAGCGATCATTTTTTACAAAGAATGATTAAAAACGGCAATCGTGAATACACTCGATTACACCAAAGCGAAACTTATAATAACTATTCATTTATAGCCCATCCAAATATTGATACGGTTTTTTTAGAAAAGCTAACCGCTTTCTTAATAGACAAAGACAATCAAGCATTACTACAACCCATTCTAGAGCGTTATGCTAATGACAGTAAGTTGATACAAGCAACTACTCTAGACTACCCAATTGAATACTTAGACAGCCTTAAATCATATTGGCCACCAGAATAATAAATGTAAGCGCTTAAAGCAGCCCCATTGCTTGTTTTGCGAGCAAATTTTTAAATCGGGGCGTGCTATTTATTATATTCATCCCTGTACCTCTGAGTGTTGGCAGCCAACCCTTATCAATTTGATATATTTTATTCAGGCTACTCATCAATAAATCGGTATGTTCATTATCTGCTTTACGAGCTTGTTGATACGATTGCAAAACAGTCAAATCACCAAACTGCTTCGATTGCAGCGGTGATAGAACTTTAATCAACGCGGCAACATCTTTAAAACCGAGATTTGCACCTTGCCCTGCTAGCGGATGAATACTATGTGCGGCATCTCCAATTAACGCTAGTCTTCGTTTGTAATACGTCTCGGCTTTAACACTTTGCAAAGGAAAGCTTTGGCGTGCAGACAGCAGTTCAACGCTGCCTAGCCTATTCTGTAAAGCATCGTTTAATTGATTAGCAAATTCATTTTCATTCAATGCTAATAAATCATCCACTTTGTCATTATTCGCAGTCCAAACAATTGAACATTCATTGTCTTGTAAAGGTAATAAAGCTAATGGACCGCTATTTAAAAAAACTTGCCAAGCAGTATCTTGATGAGATTCTGCTGTTTTAATTCGGGCAACAATGCCTTGCTGAAAATAGCTTTGACGATGGGCAAAAATTTTAGCTTGTTGTCGACACCAAGACTGTCCGCCATCGGCGGCAACAATAAGCGGCGCACTAAACTCCCCTAAAGTCGTGTTTAAAGTTGCTCGTTTTTCATGCAAATGCATGCTCTTAATGTCTAATTGATAATGCGCCGTTATTTGCTCTTCATCTTGTAAAGCACGCTGTAAAAATAATGTTAGGCTGGTCGCATCCACCATATTACCTAGCTGAGACTGTTGTTGATCTTGCGCGCTAAAAGATAATTCACCCTTACTTCCTGCATCCCAAACAACCATCCGTTGGTAGGCGTGACAGTTTGTCTGATCCAGTTCACTAAATACTTTGATTTCATCAAGCAGATCGGTAGCTTGTTTGCCTAAGGCGAATACCCGTTGATTGGGTGTATCGTTAGTAACTTGTTGCTCACTGCGCTCCACTACAAGTATTCGGTAATTGCTTTGCATTGCAATTTTTAAAGCAAACGCAGCGCCGATGACACCAGCACCCACTACAATAAGATCATAGTTATTGTAGTTATGAGGGTTATTTTGCATGCCAGACATTCATCATTTTAAAAAACTAACCTGCCATAATCGCTTCGATTTCATCAGGTAGCTTCGGTGCTTTTTCGGTTAAAATCTCTATCCCTTCTTTTTTAACCAAAACATTATCTTCAATCCGAATACCAATGTTATGCCAGCGTTCATCAACATCTTCACTAGGGCTTACATAAATACCCGGTTCAACAGTGAAAACCATACCCGGCTCCAACTCTCGCCAAGTTTCTTCTACCTGATAGTCACCAACATCATGCACATCCATACCTAGCCAATGGCCAGTTCGGTGCATATAGAATTGGCTATAGCTTTTGTTATCTATCACCTCTTCTAAGCTACCAGTCAATAATTTTTCATCTAGCAAGCCTTGGGAAATCACTTGTACCGCTGCTTCATGTGCTTGATTCCAAGAGTGGCCTACAGTGCATTTTTCAAATGCAGCTATCTGCGCTGCCAATACAATATCGTATAAAATTCTTTGCTCGGCTGAAAATTTGCCATTCACCGGGAAGGTACGACTAATATCTGCCGCATAGCAATCAAGTTCAGCACCCGCATCAATCAACAACATGTCTCCATCTTTGAGCTGATAATTATTTTCAGTGTAGTGCAAAATACAGGCGTTTTCGCCGCCAGCAACAATTGACGGGTAGGCATTGTAGGCGCTGCCTGCTTTACGAAACTCACATTCCATTTCAGCTTGCACTTGGTACTCAAACATTCCAGGCTTACAAACCTGCATGGCACGTTGATGGCCCACTGCTGACATTTTTCCTGCTTTACGCATGATTTTAATTTCATCATTACGTTTTATTAGCCGTTGTTCATGCAACAAATGATTTAAATCGACTAATTCATAAGGCGCGTGCTTACCTTGGCGAACATCACGTTTAATTTTATTCAACCAAGCTAAGATAGAAACATCAAAGTCAGGGTATCTACCGACGGTGGTATAGACTTTTTCACGTTCTTCCATCATGCCTGGCAATATTTCACCAATATCTTCAATCGGAAAAGCATCATCCGCGCCATATAACTCTATCGCCCCTTCAAGACCTGCTCTACGACCGTCCCACATTTCGCGTAGTTTGTCATTTTCACGGCAGAAAATAACATATTGCCCCTGAGTTCGGCTCGGACAAAGCACCGCAACAGCCTCAGGCTCATTAAAACCAGTTAAATAATAAAAATCGCTGTCTGGTCGAAATTGATATTCAACATCGTGATTTCGCGTTTTTACGGTCGAGGTTGGAATGATGACAATATCATTGTCATCAATTTGATTAAGTAATTCGGTGCGGCGGCGCTGGAACATTTTATTAATCATTGCTTGTTACTTACTAGTTAGTTACTAGCTACTCAATCTATTGTTTAGTTTTCGGTGCTGCATCTGCGCGTTTTGAGTAAATGAACTCAAAGATTAATTGTGCACCGACTTTTAGATATTCCTCTAACTCTCCCAATGCCCAATCTTCTTGTTGCTCATCATCAAAGCCTGCCGCTGCTTCAGCTATTTGCATAATGTCTCGGGCTATTTCTGGACCGCTATCAGGAATTTGATCAATACTAAAAGCGCTATTGTAAAGTAACCCAAGCAAATAACCTTTACTCCAACCTGCAAGACCTTCAACACGCTGCTCTAATGACTCATCATCATCGGGAAGGAGTAAGTCAAACCCCTCTTTGCCATCAAGTAGTAGTTCACTATTCTCTCTATAAATTTCATAGAGCAACTCAACCAAACGTGTATAACGGCCATCATTTTGATCAGCACTAGGCTCGATAAGTCTTAATAAATCGGGAGTAATACCCGATTGCATATGGTTTGCAATTGCGCCAATAATCGTACCGTGCACCTCACTTGGCGAAATTTCAATTTCCGACAAGGCTAACGTCGACTCAATTTGAGTATATAGATCAACAGAATTGTTCATGCTGTAAATATTTTTAAAAAAACATTTTAATTAATGTCGCTATTCTACCTCCATAAAGTAAAATTCACAGATAAAAGACCGCGATTTTAGCTCTCAATCAAAAATTATAGGCGCAATACTGAGAATGCATCAGGATATAGTTGACGAAGTCGTAACTCAGCATTTACTATTACAGCAACTTTAGAGGTGGTAAAATCAATGGAAACTAATATCCTAGGTTTAGAACAAAAAATAGAATCTCTCATAAGCGAATGTAAGCGATTAACTGGTGAGAACAAAAATCTAAAAACAGAAACCGGAAGACTCTTGTCGCAAAAAACGCAATTGAAAGAAAAAAATAAACTGGCATGTTCCCGACTAGAAAAAATTGTTGAAAAACTCCGCAACCTTGAAGATCAGTAATTATCTTCAATAATATAAAATCAACCAAATTTAAAGCTTCTTAAAAAACATCTATGTCCAACCCTGTGTCCAACAAAGGCATCAATATATCAATTATGGGTCGCGACTTTTCGGTCGCCTGCTCAGCAGATGAACAAGAAGATTTATTGGCAGCTGCACGTTATTTAGACGACAGCATGCAAGAAATTCAAAAAAGCGGCAAAATCCTCGGTGCAGAACGATGTGCAATTATGGCAGCACTAAATATCACTAATGATTTACTCCAGCTGCAACGCCGTACTGCCGGTCAAGATCAAATCCAAGAGCGCCTAGAATCATTACAGGGTCGTATTGACGAAGCGCTACAAGAAGCAGAAAATTTCTAAACAGCAAAACATTTACAAGAAGATTTTTTCTCACCACCTACATTAATCACATTTAAACCGTTATAATAGACATAGGCGTTGCCTGTGGTGTTTGTAACGAGCTTCTAATCCCTTAGAACCTAGTATTTTTATTAAGGGGATCAGACCACTTTACTGTTGTGCACTACCTTCAGTTAATTCTGACTGGTAATCCTGATGTGACTTGTAGATTCCCACTTGAACCATTGGTTCAAGGCACCAAGCTCTAACGGCACATATGGGTAACGCTTCTTAATATTTCTTTAAATTTAGTTTACTCAAACCAGTTGTAACTGAATGGCACAAAACAAAGCGCAATTACGCGCAACGCTGTTAAAAAAACGCCAACAACTGACAGACCTGCAATTGTCTTCGGCCGCATTAGACATTGTAAAAGTTGTGCAAGAAAATAACAGTTTGACCGAATATTTTGCGCAAGCAGAAACTATCCTTAGTTATGCTGCGTTTAAAGGAGAGGTAAACCCTGAGCCACTAATTAAAAATCTCAGTGCAACGATATACCTACCGAAAATCATTAATTTCACTAACGCAGTAATGGCATTCTACCCAGCAATACAGACGCAAGTAAAAAATCGATATGGTATTTACGAGCCGCGTGGAGACGGCAAACCAACAGAGATTAATAATTTTGATATTTCATTGGTACCACTAGTCGGCTTTGATCATCGCGGCAACCGCATCGGTATGGGTTCTGGTTTTTATGACCGAGTATTTGCAGACTTAACAGAATGCTCAAAGAGACCACTATTAATTGGCTTGGCTCATTCCTGTCAGGAAACAAATTCTATTCAGCCAGATAGTTGGGATAAGCCCTTAGATGTTATACTCACAGAAGAAAGAATTATTGATTTGGCAGGCGTTCTGTCTAATTAGAAAAACAACTTAATGGAGGCATAATGCGAACATTATCTTTTACTCTTTTACTCTTTATAAGTTTATTTAGTTTTACTGCTCAAGCAGCTAATGACGAAGAAACATCAACTCCACATCAGGACAATACTATGGTTACAATTTCTACCAATTATGGTGACATCGCACTTGAACTCGATTCAAAAAACGCACCAAATACTGTTGATAACTTTTTATCTTATGTCAATGACGGTCACTATAACGGTACTATTTTTCATCGTGTCATCAGTAATTTCATGATTCAAGGCGGGGGCTTTGAGCCAGGTATGGAGCAAAAAGATGTTAATGCGCCCATTGAAAATGAAGCGAATAATGGTCTAAAAAATGACGAGTATACAGTTGCCATGGCACGCACAGGAGATCCACACTCCGCGACTGCACAATTTTTCATCAATGTTAATGACAATGACTTTCTAAATCATAGTAGCCAAACAACTCAAGGTTGGGGTTATGCGGTATTTGGCAAAGTTACTGCAGGCAATGATGTTGTGGATAAAATCAAAGCCGTTAAAACAGGTCAAAGCGGCCGTTTTTCTGATGTTCCTGTCGAAGATGTGATTATCGAATCGGTATCAGTTGTATCTGACTCTTAATAAATATCTAACTAATTAGCAACATCTTTATTTGACTACATGGTCTTTAACAGTAGAGCAAAAGCAAAACATTTTTTAAAGGTGATTGTTAGAAA
>CAZFEM010000007.1:50872-61385 GCA_964517515.1 uncultured Gammaproteobacteria bacterium
ATTAGAATAGATAAATCCCCATCCATAGGGGGGTCACTCAATTCTATGAATGGTGTCCGTATTTTGACTCTTTCCTCATAACAGGAGGTATCAATATACGATAATTTATTTTTTAATTCTTCACCCAAATGGGTGATTTTTATCAAACCGCTGATTCTGTACCCGATAACGCAAAATTAATGACAAGAGATTTAAATCACCTAAAAAGTTCATTTGATGTTGTCATTATCGGCGGCGGAATTTCAGGTGCTTGGCTCGCTCTCCATAGCAGTCAACAAGGTTTCAAAACTGCACTGATTGAACAAAGTGATTTCGCTTCACAGACTTCATCTGCATCTTCCAAACTACTGCATAGCGGTATTCGTTACCTACAACAAATGCAGTTTGGCCGCGTCCGGGAATCAGCGATAGAACGTGCTAATTTTATTTATGCTGCGCCGCATTTATCGACATCGGTACCCTTTGCCGTGCCAACTTATAAAGACTTCGCTCGCAGTAAATTATTTTTAAACTGCGGAATGCTAGCGTATCGCATGCTATGCATAGGCGAAAACTCAATTATCGCGTCCAAGGAACAAAAACTCGCACCGATCAAATCTATATCAGCACAACAACTAGATGATATTTGCCCAGTCGGTGATGAGCAAAATACTGGTGCAGTGGTTTTTCATGAACGCCACATGCAAGACAGTGAACGAATGGTTTGGGAAATATTACAAACCGCGCAACATGCTGGTGCAGTCGTCGTTAATCATGTTCGAGCTGAGAAAATTCTCATAGAGGAGAATAAAACCTATGGCGTCTCGGCACGTGATCAATTAAGTAATGAAAACCTAGAAATAAAAAGTCGCGTAGTTGTTAATGCTGCTGGTCCTTGGATCGATGAACTTAATATACCATTAAACTCTAGTACCAATAAGCAAAGCATTAATGGTTTCGCGGTTGGTTCGCATATTGTTTGTCGACAAATTTCTGATCATGCTATTGCTATCACAACTAAACTTAAGAGCGATACTAAAATAGACCGTGGCGGTCGACATATATTCATTATTCCGTGGCGCGGCTTCTCTCTAGTAGGCACAAGCTATGATGAAATAAAAAAACCAAGACTCGACATGGTTATACAGCCCTCTCACGCCCAACAATTGATCCAAGCAGTTAACGATACATTACCTGATATAAAGTTAACACGTGATGATTTGATTTCTGGTTACTCAGGTCTCTACCCACTAAAAACTGATAATATTAAAAGTCAGACTTATCAAGGTTCTGGTGAATATCAAATTATTGATCACGCTAAAAGCGACAATATTGAAGGCATGATTACAGCCTTAGGTGCTAAGTATACAACTGGGCGCAAACTATCATCACTAGCTATCCCAATTGTCGCAAATAAACTGGGGAAAGCATCTCAAACAATTACTAAAAGCAAACTCAAATGCAGCCAATATAGTGACCTAAGCACTTTTAAAAAAGCAAAATTAGAGCAATATATCGATCGTTTTTCAAAAAAATTATTGCTTCATTTAATTACTACTTACGGTAGTAATATTGATAACTTTATCGATTCTCTGAACGACAGTTTACTTACCTCTGTTTGCCAATCTCAAGCTGATATTTTGGGTCAAATAAAGTGGGCAATCGATCATGAACAAGCATACCTATTAAACGATGTACTGTTTGGTCGTACCTCGCTTGGTTTACTTGGCATCAGTGACAATGAAATCGAAACAATAGCGCTATTTATGGCAAAAGAATTAAGTTGGAGTGATGATTTTTTACAACAACAGCTTCAAGGAGCTTTACAACAACAACAAGAAATTAAAGAAAGCTTAGACGCTGCCTACCAACTCGGTTAATTATTGCTTTGGAAAAAACGATATTACATATTGCTCCAACGCCATTTTTTTCAGATCGCGGTTGTCATATTCGTATAGAAGGCATTGTTCGTTGTCTTACTCAACTGGAATATAACAATACAGTTTGTACTTATCACCATGGACGAGAAGTCACTGGCGTCTCCACCAAACGGATTAAAGCCATTGCGAGTTATACACAAACTGCTGCCGGTCCAAGCAAGCATAAACTGCTAGCTGATTGGCGCTTACTTATTTTATCCATCCAACAATATCGGGTACTAAAACCTGATGTCATTCACGCTCACCTACACGAAGGCCTTTTGATAGGTTTGCTGATTAAATATCTATTTTTTTGGCGTATGACACCCGTTTTTGGTGATATGCAAGGCAGCCTCAGTGGTGAATTAACCGCGCATGGCTCTTTTGAAAAAAAGCCATTTTTAAAATGGCCAGTTATTGCTTTGGAATGGCTATTGATGAAATCTGCGACACACATAATTTGCTCGTCACAACATAGCCTAGATAAAATTCAAAAAGAGTTTTCTATTAACGCTGATAAAATTTCCTTAGCACAAGATGGCGCAGATCCAATAGAAGCGCTAACGGAAAAACGTAGGAATGAATTATTAAAGCACTGGCAATTACCAAACAATAAAATCTTAATTGTTTATTCAGGCGCTCTTCTGGACAGTAAAGGTCTGACTGAGTTAAAAAAAGTCATTAAAGAAACAAACTCAAAAGATGCACATTTTCTAATCATAGGTTACCCAACAGAAAATCTAGTACCATTTCTTGAGCAAGAACAATTACAAGAAAAATGTACCCTCACCGGCCAGATTGATTTTGCCAGTCTCGGCGAGCTACTGAGTTTAGCCGATGTCGCAATCGAACCAAAAAATAATGAGGCAGGAGAAGGCAGCGGCAAAATGCTTAATTATCTCGCTGCTCGTCTACCAGTGGCTGCTTTTAACACAGTCAATAATAATAGCTTTTTGCCTGCGCAAGCCTTGTTAGCAAAAGATACCAACGAGCTAATATCTCAACTCGAACAATTAATTTCTGAGCCTGAATTAAGAAAATCGACTGCTAGAAAAAACTATGAGCGGTTTACAGCGCAATACTCTTGGCAGAACTGTCAGGCTCAACTAAGTAACATTTACCAGCATCTGGCAAACAAAAACTAAATTCACTATCTGCTTAAAATGGCTAAAACAAATTAAAGCAAAATTTTTAATTAACGCTCTTTTGAAGTTATAATTCATTGCCTAATCAAACAGACTAACAATAATTATTGTTACCTAACCTGAATTACCTTTTAATGCTTCTCAAGTAAGGCTCATTAGTCCAAACATGATGCAAATTAGAAAACATCTATTTTCCACTCTTCTAATCTTATTATTTCTTAGTGCATGCGGAGGCGGTGGTTCCGATAGTGGTGCAGAAAATAATGGCGCTGAAGATAACGCTGATGCAGAAGGCGTAATCCAAAACGTCATTGCGATTAGCGATAGTTTTGGTACAGGTTTTGATATAGCAACACCATGGCCACCTAGATTAGCTAATCTCATTGCGCGCGAAGTTGATAACACTAGCGTTTCTGGCGAGGAAACAATGTTTGGATTATCTAATATTCAAGCATTGATAGAACAAAATGATCCTAGTCATGTATTTATATTACTAGGCACTAACGACGCAATACGTGGCTCTGTACCTAATGCCATTGCTAACCTGCAAGCAATGGTTGATATAGCTCAACAAAATGGGGTTATTGCTGTCGTTGGCACACTTGCACCGATTACTCGTTCAGCAACGGAAGATCAACGCGCAGCAGAGATTAGTGCCGGCATACAAAATTTAAGTGGTGCACGTATTGCGCCGGTTCGCGCTAGCCTTGGTAACGGCGAAACAATTGTCGATGGCGTTCATCCGAACGATGCCGGCCAACAAATTATTGCTGAAGCCTTTGCCTCACAATTCTAGTTTAGAACGCTTCTTAGAGAGGAGAGGACAAGTTAAACCATAGCCCTGCTATTCAATATAAACATCTGGCCAGTTGTCATTCCCCGTATGAAACGTTAAACGCGTCGCCTTACTTGAGTCTGTACCAACCTTCCATAAAAAGATCTCGTAATCTTCAGTGTCATGCTCATGCTCTTCCACACTTCGGCTCGCGCCAAACACCATGTATTCACCATTCGATGAATCTTTTGGCCAATACTCGTGGCTAAACTCACCTTCTAGATCAATTAAAACTGAGTGCTCTAAAGTATCAGGGTCGACGCTAATGATTTGTAGGTCATTAAAGCGTCCGCCCGGATTAACCTGAAAAAGCTTTTCTCCACTGTAATTCCAAGCAAGCTCACAACCATTAAAAACGCCTTGATGATTTTCTCCTGAGGTAATTGCCGTGCCCCAATGGCCAGTGCTCAAGCCAATTTTGTTTTGCCGTCCAGTAAACACAAACTGATCACGAACAGGACTGTACTCAGGGTTTTGTAATGCAGTATCACTCGGCATGTTGTTGCCAACACCAGGCTGATAAACAACTTCACTAAGCAAGGTATCAACATTCACGCGAACGATCTTTGTTGTCTCTTGCAGATAAGTGATTTCGGAATTTGATAACCACTGTGGCGCGGTTCCATTTTGACCGACTACTTGTTCTTGCATAGTCTCTAGATCAAGAATATAGATATCCCAAGCAACAGAATTTCGTTGTGAAACCCACGGCTCATGAGCGCGCGAGAAAACCAATCTACTGCCATCTGGTGACAATCGAGGATAAGTCTCTGTGTGTGGATGAGTAGTTAACTTAGATAGCTCGTAATCACTTAAATTAAGCTTAAAAATATCATGATTGCCATCACGGTTTGAACTGAACACCACAAAACCATTTAAAGTACTTACGTGTTGCTTAGAAAGCGCTTGCCATTCATCCGCATCCGCCGATATTTGTCCCGCTGCAGGTGCTGACAATGCCCCCAACTTACTCGCCGCCCAAAGGTTATAGACAAAGGCAAAAGAACCACCAACAAACACTGTGGCGGCTAAAGCAAAACTTGCCAATATTGCAATTTTACGCGGTTTACCGCTAGCCTGAGGGTTGTCAGCTATCAGCTTGCTACGACGGTTTAAGAAAATAAATAGGACAACAAAAAGTCCACCAATTAAATATTCCATAAATTGACTCCAAATATGAATACACAACATGGTAACAACCGCTGCGGCTTGATCAGCAACACCAAGTAATTGAAATACCAATGTGCCCCCTGCTTCATAAGCGCCAAAACTCATAAAAGTTGGAATCGGTAAACTCGCACCGATTTCGCCACCAATTAAAGCGCTGATTATTTGTTCAACGGGTAACTCAGCCAAGGCAGGAAAGCTAGCTAAGGTAACCGCACGAAATAATAGAAATAAACCGAAGTACTTAAATAGACGAATAAGTACCGATATGAATATTAACTTAGCTGAATCTTGCGCTGCCCTCACCGCTTCTAAGCTTTGGCAAAAATCATTGAGCAAAGCTAATAACTTAGCAAACATTGAATCACTTTGGTTTTCTGGTTTAAACCGTGCATGTAACCATTGATTAACAAAAGGCGTAAAAAGAAATAGCCCAGCTACTGCAATCAGCGCCAATACTAACGCAACTATGAATGCGCCCACCGCCCAACCTTGCACGCCATCGGCGGCGCCAAAACCTATCATTTGTTTAGCAATAATTAGCAGCACCACAACCAACAAAGCGATAAAGTCGAGCGCAACAGCAATAGTTAAGGAACTAACACAATGCTGCAATTTAACTTTGTAACCGCGGTTTAGTAACGCCACGTAGCCTAACTCACCAAGTCTCGCTGGCAGCATATCGACTACCATATTACGCACACCTGTGACTAATACCATTTGCCCAAACGTGGGAACTATTTCCGCACCAGCCATTTGCACCAACAAGCGATAACGATAGGCTCGCAAGAGCAAACCAATACCGTAAACAATTAAATACGCAAAAACTAAATGCGGTAAGGTTGCTTGCAATGCAGACCAAATACTCGGGCGCTGATCATCTGGCACACCAATTGTAACCAGATTTAGCAACAAGGCTAAAATCGCCAGTGACACACCCGCTGATAGAATTAATTTTAAGAGTTGTTTCATCAGTTAGTTAAAAAACATGCACACTCAAAGCTTAGTGCAATTAGTGCAAAGTGTCCCGCTATCTTAATAGAAATTAAAATTTAGGTTATTTTGCTTTACGCGATTTCAATACCTTCATTGGCACCCCTGCAACTACCTCGTATTCCTTTACTGTTTTGTTAACCACCGTGCTAGCACCAATAATACTACCTGTACCAACATCTACACCATCTAACACCTGTACATGACTACCAAACCAAACATTGTCGGCTACGTTTATTCCGCCTTGCGGTAACATCCCTTGCTTTTTAAACGGTACTTTTAAATCATCCGTTACATAAGGGCCACTACCAATAAAATAACTAAAAGCGCCCACTAACACCTGCCCACCAATTTGCACATTACTGCCTTCTAGCGCATGCACTAATGTATTGATTCCCAGTGTCGAACCTGCGCCAATACTAATATCACCATTTTTGCAGGACAACACAACATTGCGACTGATGATCGTATTTTCAGCGATAGAGATTCCATTATTTGCACCCCCTTTGGCATCTAATACCGCGCCATCATCAATAATAACGTTGTCACCCAATGTGATTTTTAAGCCATGACGAATACTCACACCCTGACCAAAAACAACGTTACGTCCCACTGATCGCAAGATAAAAGGATACAAGGCTTTACGCAACACTAAACCAAGCGCCCCCGGGAGCCAGGACACGAGTAACATGATTAACTCGTACTTGAACAAATACCAAAGACTATTCGACCCTAAAGCTAAATCTTGATAGCGCGCAAATGCGGATTTATTGCTGTCGGTCAGCTGTTCATGCAAAGTCCCTTCTGACAAACCTATATGGTCATTCATAAACGAACCCTAACAATTATTTTCATTTAGGCATTCTAACAAGCAATTACAACTTTAGGGGAAATAGCAAAACCCGATTTATTCAATTTAACTGATTCTAGTTTCTTTGTGTTTTGAAAACTAGTGATCGTGACCGCCCGGTCCATGCACATGTCCGTGCTCTATTTCTTCCGCTGACGCTTCGCGTATGTCTTCTATTGATACGTCAAAAAATAGCTCTTTACCCGCCAAAGGATGATTACCGTCAACAGTGACCATGCCGTCTTCAATCGCCGTTACTACTACAGGGACAGGGCCTTGTTCGGTCTCAGCTTGAAAGCGCATACCAACTTCAACTTCTTTGATCTCATCACCAAATGCCTCGGTAGGCACGGTTTGCAATAAAGCTGGAACCGGCATGCCATAGCCTTTTTCAGGTGCAATTTGCGCACTTACTTTATCGCCACTTTTTTTGCCTGCTAATTCTTCTTCCAAACCAACAATAATATTATTCGCGCCATGCAGATACACTAGCGGATCCTGACCTTTTGACGAATCTAACACTTCGCCAGCGCTATCTTTAAGTTCGTAATGCATGGTGACAACTGAGTTTTTCTGAATAATCATGATTTTTGCCTTTTTTTGATTCTTATTTAAGCGCTATTTTTCTTCGTGATAGTCGTCATCAACATTAACGTCCCAAATTTTATCACGGTCAATATCACCAGAAATAATTGCCTCAGCTGAATAGCGCGCAGTAAGCATAGAGTGATCTTGGTTATTGTAACGGTGCATTCCATTACGACCAACTAAAAAGAGATTATCAAAACTATCTAGATAGTCTCGTACTTTAGGAAACTCATCGTAGGTTCCAAAATAAGCTGGATAGGTTTTTTCAACTTTATGAACTGTGTGATCTAACACGTCTACTGAATCAATTAGACCAATCAATTCAAGTTCTTTAATCGCTAGCTCAGTTAACTCTGCTTCGTCCATAGTCCAAAGATCATCAACTTCGTTACAAAAATATTCTAAGCCTAACCAAACATTACCTTCTTCGGCGACTAAATGCGGCGACCAATTATTGAAAATTTGTAGCCGGCCAATGCGTACATCAGGCTCTTGGATATAAATCCAATTATCGGGCAACATATTAGAACCACTGTCGTCAGTGTATTTTGATTTCTTAAGTTTCTTGAGCAAAACACCAAGAGTAATAAAATCGCGATACATTAACCCTTCAGAAACACGCTTAACGTCTTCAGGCGCTTGATCAAACATACGTACTAGAAATTTCACTGGCATGGTGGAAACAAAATAATCACACTTTTGCCAACTACTCTCGCCAGTATTTACGTCTTGGGTTTGCACACGTACAACTTTTTTATTCTCGTAATCAATATCGAGATCAGTAACCCGTGTCTGCATAACTACTTGGCCACCACGAGCTACCACTTTTTTAGTAACGACTTCCCACATTTGTCCGGGACCGAACTGCGGGTATAAGAACTTTTCAATCAGACTGGTATTGACGCCTTTTTGACGAAAGGATGATGTTTTAAAACGAGAGAATAATGCGTGTTTTATCGCCTCGATAATAGATAAGCCTTTAATGCGTTGCGCGCCCCACTCGGCACTAATTTTATTGCACTCAATGCCCCATACTTTTTCTGTGTAATCTTTAAAAAACGTTCCATACAAAGTCTTGCCAAAACGGTTAATTAAAAAGTCTTCAAGGTTTTTCTCTTCTTTGATCGGCAGTATTTTAGAGCGAATATAACTAAAGCCAATAAAGGTCATTCTATATAGACCAAGATTCCTAATTGTTTCGATGCTCAGAGAAATCGGGTAATCAAAAAACTTTCGCAAGAAATAAATACGTGACAAGCGATTACGTAAGAGCATTTTACCCATTAAACCATCGGTATTTTCAGCGGCAGATTTACTGCCATCGATAGTGCGCGTTTTATTTTGATAACTAATTTGTTCTTCTTCAGCAAAGTCGTAAGACATATGCTGTGCCCACCAATCCATTACCCAATCAGATTTAGAGAAGAATCGGTGCCCGCCAATATCCATGCGATTACCTTTGTAATTTACCGTCTTAGAGATACCACCAACCTGAGTATCTTGTTCAAATAATACTGGTTCAAGTGCTTGCTCTTGCTGATTCTCTAAAACCTCGTAGGCTAGTGTTAAACCGGCAGGGCCTGCGCCTGCTATCACTACTTTCTTACTTGAATCTTGCATAAATCAGGGTCTTTAAAGACAAAAAAACCTCGAATGAGGAAGTTAAACCAAAACACAATGCCAGCTGAAATAACTTTAGCTATTAAAGCATGCAAAGAGAAGAAATCTATACCTATAAATAGTATCAATTGATTTAATAGTAAACCACCGATACCAACCAGAACAAACAGAAAAATAGTCACGCTTTCTGAGTTAGAACTTCGATTCTCAAAAATATAATACTTGGAGACTATATAGTTAACTAAACAGCCAACTGAAAAACCGATTGGCGCAGCATATAAATAATGTACTGAGAACAATTCAATCAATGCAAACATGACACCTACATCAACTGCCAAAGCTATGCCGCTGCCAAACACGCCACGGACAGCTTTAATGAAAAAACTCTTATTCATTCACTACTAAATTATTTAAAAGTGTAATTTTACAAGCTGAAATCCTGAGTAGTATGCTTGCTTGTAAGATGAAATAAAACCCCTTATATGAATTAATTTAACTGCCATAGATGATCCCATCTAAAGAAAAAAAATTTGTGTTCACCGCCCTTCGGTATTGCTAAAATCAACTACGATTAAATCTAGGCGATACTTGTTAAACGAAAAACTTACAGGCTTTGAATCTCCACATTACCCAGTGGATAAAAGATATGTCCAAAAAGATTTCTCTAAACGACTTATTTACAAACCCACAAAATTCGCCTAAGTCTTTTTATGAGAACTTATTGGCATTTGCTTTGCTGGTATTCTCATTCGCTATTATTTTTCCTGAGCTATTCTTTCTGCGCCTCACACCAATGGGTGGTGTACCCTCAGCAATTAAAGACCCTGCTGTTAGCTGGGCAGCATTTATGCCAGCTTTTCGAGAGTTTCGTTATGAACTTCTCGAAAACGGTAACATTCTCTGGTCGAACTTACGTAGCTTTGGACTACCAATGCTCGGCAATGCAGTACAAGGCGCACCGCTATTCCCTCTCAATCTGGCGTTAATCGGCTTACCTGATCACTTGTATTGGTCCGTCATGCCAATCACAAGAACTATCTTAATCGGTCTCGGTACACACTTACTTTGTCGCAAAATATTTGGTTTATCGTTAATCGCCAGTCTGTGTTTTGCTTTTTTAGCCGGTTTTAATATTAATGTCCTACGCTGGATTAACCACCCATGGCAAAACGGACTATTAGCAGGAATTTGGTATACCTACTTTTGTTGCACATTATTCCTGCATAGCTCAGCAAAACGCTCAAGATTAATATTACATTGGGCGGGATTAGTTCTCGCTGTATTTGGCATGATCACCAATGGCTTCCCCGAAGCATCAGCAATGGCGGCATTGTTTGCAATATTATTGTTTAGTGCATTTATCCTAAGTAATTGGTCACAATTAAAACCTTCGCTATTTAAACCATTACTACTAATT
>CAZFEM010000008.1:0-2465 GCA_964517515.1 uncultured Gammaproteobacteria bacterium
GTTGTTTGATTTACTTCATTCAACAAGATATACTGTTATTACATACAGCTAACAGGGAGTTTAAAATGAGAAGGAAAAGTCTGTTTATTGATTCAATTCGATGCCTGTGTTTTCGTGGTTAATTACCTTTATCACAGTATTTTAGCGAAAACAGTTTTTGAATTTTCGTTTGTAAAAATGAAGGATAAACAGTAGCTTAGGAGTAATAATCAAAAGAACAATAATAATTTATAAGTATTTTATGCCTAAGCTGTCCAAAAAATTTCGTGTCGGTCGACGTAATGCCTTAAAAACATTTAGTTTATTGGGTGCGACAACTGCCTTGGGTGGTTTATTAACGCCTTATGTAAGAGCTTTGACTAGCAAGAATGTATTGGATGTTTATGAAGTAGCAGGCAGCCCTACTTATAACGGTGTTACTCCTGGCAAAACATTAATCGCGGTGCCTGGTGAAGCGATGGAGGTGAAATTAATTAATAATTTACCTGCCTTGCATGATGACTGTACTTTTAATCCTAATAATTTCCACGGTCGTAATACAACTAACTTACATACTCATGGTTTGCATGTCTCACCTGGCACTGACTCAAGCGGCGAATTTGATTCTGACAACGTATTTATCAGTCTAGTACCTGAAAACCAAGCAGTTGCTTGCAGTGAAGTGTGTGGCGAAGATGTTGCCACGCATTTTCGCTGGCATGAAACTGATTACAAATTTGAAGTGCCCGCCGATCACCCTTCTGGAACTTTCTGGTATCACGCTCATAAACATGGCTCAACGGCTCAACAAGTTGGTGCTGGCCTAGCTGGGCCCTTAATCATTAAGGATCGTCCTGGGTTTATGCCCGCTTATATCGAGCAGGCGAAAGAAAAAACAATCATGTTAATGAACCGCGGCATTGTTGTTACCGATCCCAATGGTGGTGGTGATACCAACCCTACTCTGACTATGCGCCCGGGTGAAGTACAACGCTGGCGTATTATTAACGCACAAGCCGCGGGTGATATTTTTTCTTTTTTACACGCTCAGCAACCTGGCATAGAAATGTATCAAATTGCCTTTGATGGTTTAACCTTACCAAGACGCGTTAAAGTTGATCAAAACAGTGTTAAAGAACCTTGGTTAAACCCTGCAGCACTATCAACTGGCAACCGTACTGACATTATGGTGCGCATTCCGCCGGAAACAGAATCAGGCCGTATTACTCTAGCTTTAAGCCAAAACCAAGCTACTAATAACAATGGCGGCATGGGTGGTGGAATGGGCGGCGGTGGCATGGGTGGAATGGGCGGCGGCGGAATGGGCGGTGGAATGGGCATGGGTGGCGGTAACAATAATGGCCCTTCGCAAATAGTTATTAATGTCTCAGGGTCGCCCGTCGATCACCTTTGGTCTGATGACGATACATTACCCGGTTCTGGCTTAGTGCCATTCGACGACACGCCTTTAAGCAAGCGTAGTATCGCTTTTGATGGGCGCAATCACATAGACGGTGACCGCTATGAAGGATCGATGAAACAAACGATGAAGCTCAATACCGCTGAGGAATGGACGGTGAGTAACGACACTAATGGAGTGCACGCTTTTCATATTCACGTGAACTCATTTTTTATTACCCATATTAATGGCGTCGAATTGGCCGAGGACGATCCATTACGTCGTTGGCAAGACACCATTGGTCTGCCTTATCGCAATAACCGTCAATCAGGCTCGGTAACGTATAAAACTCGATTTGAGACCTACACCGGTAAATTTGTGATTCATTGCCACAATTTACGACATGAGGACCAAGGCATGATGCAATTAGTTGAAGTGACCTAAATTAAGACAATAATATAAACAAGTTTTTAAGAAATCCAGTTTATAAAACGCGCTATGATATAGCCAACTACAATACAGCCCCTAATATGACCCTTACACCATTATGTCTAATCTAAACACTTTTTTGTTATGCAGCCTTTTTATTGTATTTAACCCAACAAGCTTAGCTGATGAAACCGATATATTTAACATAGGTCCAGGTCACTGCTCTAATGACGCTGAAGGTACAAACCCAGAGGAAGACGAAGAACTAGAAACTATTTCAACTGTGTCTTGCGATGGACCACACGATAATGAGTTTTACTCTGCATTCAATATCATTGATGAATTATACCCAGGTGAAGCAGCTATCTTTGCCTATGCAGATGAAGAATGCGCTAATAACTTTGAATCATTTGTCGGTATTCCTTACAACGACTCGATCTTAGAGCTTAGCTATTTATTCCCAACATATGAAAGCTGGCTTGATGGCGACAACGAAGTTGTGTGTTTTTTATATCATCCTGATTTTGAAAAGCTAGAAGGTAGTATGGAAGGTAAAAAAATATAGCTGATTACCAAAAAATAAAGAGAATAAAAAAAGCCGCTAAATATTAGCGGCTTTTTTACTGTATGACCTAGTTAAGGTCATGATAATTTTACT
>CAZFEM010000008.1:2565-38253 GCA_964517515.1 uncultured Gammaproteobacteria bacterium
AATTTTACTCTTCAATAGAAGCTGTGTAGTCAGCTAAAGTACGTGAGTACCAGTTTTGACGATCAGCTAACTCGTCGCTACATTTTTCTAAAGATAAAGTTCTGATTTGATGTCTTATTGCACGGCCATGAGATGTTTCATCACCAATTGTCACACACATATCAGGTGCTGCTTTTGGGCTGATTTTGCCATTTTGTACAAAATCAAACATTTGTAGATCATTAGCTTCACAAGACTCTAGTGCAACTGATGCACCTTCTTCCAATGCAGACATAGCAACACAAACGTCAAAGCCTTCAATAAGAAACTGACCATTATCAAGACTTGCCGTTGTAACCGCTTGATCAGGACCTAATTCACCACGGTAGCTGTAGCATGTATGAGCTTGTAAGCCACCAGCAGGATCAACATTCTGACCACCGCCCTTGATGTCAAAACAATATGCGTTTGTCGTTGTATCTAATGCCGCAGTTAATGCGATTTCTACATGTTCAGCAGACGCAAAACTTGCGAAAGAAAGAAGACCTGCAGTAAGGGTAATTAAAAGACCGTTTTTCATATAACACCTCTAGATTAGTTGAGATTTCATTTATACGTTAATTCAAAATACATAAATTTAATAAAATCATTCAGATAGTTAGCTTGTCAGGATAAAACCTTAGCACAGGCCTATTTATCTAAAATTGATAAAAATTAAATTATGTTTATTATCAAACTAACAGTAAGTTAAATTCTGTTAAACACAAAAGCTTGGCGAGGATACCCCCACTACATAGCTAAATCAAGTAAGCCCAGCGCAGCTTATAAGGATCTTCATAATCGTATTTATTGTTAGTTTTAACTAATACGACAAACTTACTGCAAACTAAACTGTGATTTATAATTAAGCAGCACTTCACTGACATTTTGACTATTAAAGTAATCCGTTTCGAGCAAATCTGCTGTTAATGTTAGCGAATCCATTTGCAATTGTTGAGAGCCTTCAGCTTGACCTATATGAGAACCTTCAACAGTTAACTTTATTCGGCCTGCTACATTTAATTCGGATAATAACTCCTGAGTTCTCTGATAAGCCGAAGCCGGAACAACAACACCTTTTATACGCTGATTCGTTAAGGCATTAGGCAACAGTTCAATCATTGCCGACAAATCAACCTCGTATGGTAAATAAACTTCAACATTAATTTTTTCATCCAATAACGATGCCAGCTCTAGGTTATTAACAGGCAATAAAACAGTTGGGTATTGTTCTAAGTCATTATCAGATGTTGAACCGATCAATAAATTAATGCGATCAGCAAGCCAAATATAATTGTAGCTATCAGTTTGTGCCATACGCAGCATTAAACGCCCCATAAATGCAGGGTCTATTTGAGCAAGATAGTCGGTTAAAGCTTTATCTGTCGCTACTACTAATTCTTGAGTCGTAACTTCGTTGCCCTGAAGATCGTAGTCGACATCCAGGTATACTCGCCCTACTCGCATTGCTAACAACTGCTTTAATTCACCTACCGTTTCTACAGACGCGCTTAATTCAATACTAGGCTTTTGCGTTTGTAAAAATTGAATATTTTTCATCATCCAGTAATGATTATTATCATCTTTATCTAATGCTAATTCTCCATGCAAGGTCGTTGGTTTGATCGGTGCTTGATAGCGTTCTGAACTAAGATCGTTCGTCGCTCTATTGTAGTCACTTTGAATGCCTAACAAGCCTGCCACCGTATCAAAAATATGGTCATTGGAAAAAACGTTAAATTGATTCCCTTGCATTATTCGCCACTGGTTTTGGTATTGCTCTTGCCATGCAGAGTTAGCCCAAAACAACATTGGAATTTCTGCCATTTCATAATCAAACACAGCAGCATTATGACTGTTACCAGAAAACACACTTTCTCCATGATCCGAAAAATAAAGTAATGCGGTAGGCTTATTAGCATCGTTCTCAAGTAAAGTGATGATTTGCTCTAAAACGGTGTCAGTGTAATAAATACTATTATCGTAATGGTTAACTAGCGTTTGGTTATAGCCAGTACTGGCTGGGGCTTTACCAAACAAATAACTCGCATGGCGTGAATCAAACTGTTCAATATCGCTAGGATAACGCGCATCGTAACCAACATGACTACCTTGCAAATGGACAAAAATTGCTTTGTTATCATGCGATTGCTGCAATGCTTGTTCAACTAAGGGAACCAGTGCGCCATCGTAACGATTGCTAATTAAGTTTTCCCCGACTTTAGAGTTTATATGGATAGTATTTTGCGCATCATCACCAATCACCGACATGACATTATCCCAAGGACCGAACTTGAGTTTATTACTAATCCAAGTGGTATTGATTTTTGCCGCATTTGCCAGACTCAAAACTGATAACGCGCTGGTCCATGGTAAATCATTATAATTACTAGCTTGCGTTAATGCTCTTGAGATTGTTGGGTTCGAATAGGTATGGTTTGCATAAGCAGCACTGAATTTAAGCATGCTGCCCTGCTGCACTAACTCATCTGTCACTGGTGTTGTTTTAAGTGGGTAACCATAAGTTGAAAAATGAGTTTTACTTGCTGACTCACCAATTACAACAAGCAACGTTGTATCATTCATCGCCGTTGTTGCAGCAATTGTTTCAGGGTTGCTAATACGACTCTCGCTTAATTTCTGAAACTCTTCTACCTCATAAAAATAAGAGGCAACGCCCTTGTTCACAGTATGTAAGATCGAATTCATTTGTAGATGTGTTGCAACATCTCTTGCGCCAATCAAAACAAAAAGCAAACCGACAGCAAATGTCACCTTTCGATTTATATTACCTTTCTCTGTTATAAAACGAGCGGAATGGCGAGGCGAGCTTGAGATATAAATTGCTGTCAAAATGGCAAATAAAGCAAGCAAAAAACCAACAATATATTTCCAACCAAGAATGTTAGTCAAAAATTCCATTATTTGATTTTTATGTGACTGCAACATCGCATGAATCGTATCGACCGTCGGCGCTGCATCAAAGGCAAAATAATGCACACCAAAGACAATTAACGGTGTAGCGGCAAGCAACAACAAAACAAATACCAATAACGTTTGCGGTAATCGATAAGGCACGACCGCCCGCACAATCAACCAGAGTCCACAGACACAAAAAGTCAACAGTGTTGCATGCAGCAATGTTGCCAAACTTTGTGCTTGTGTGGTCATTAGCACAGCAACCAACGCAGCATTAAACAAAACACCAAAGACTTGTATAAACAAAGGCAAACCGAATAGCATAAAAAGCGCCAACACGAACAGCCAAATTAAAATAAACAACTCTGGGTAGTCGTCAATTTTATTATTCACATACAGGTTGATCTCACTACTACCACAACCGGTTTGTACTGAATTAATAATTTCGACGCTTAGCTCGTCATCTTTATGAATCTGAAATTCAGAGCTAGCCGTTGTTCCTGCGACTAATCTATGAATAATTTTTTGGTGTGATGTCGACAAAAAAAGATGCGCTTCATCCAACGCCTCTGAGCGACAACTGCCATCTGAATACCTTGGTATAAGCTCGACAATAACCTCGGCATATTCAGCAAACCAAAGCCGTACGCCTTTTTTATTACCTTCACTTTCACGAAAGTAAAACTGCCCTGCTGGACCATCAATAGTCACAGCAAAATCATCAATAACACTAGCAAAAGCATTGTTGTATAAAAGACGGCCACCGGAATAAGGGTTTTGTTTAACAGCGTCATCCAAGACTTGTTTATGCACAAATAGATAGCCCACTACTACTGTCAGCACACAAATAACAACAACTTTTAACCAATCAGTTCTCACTCTCGTTATTATTAAGTCAATCAGTAGTAAAAATGCGATAAAGTATTATAACCTCGTTAAAAGCAAATACTTTAATATTCACTTGAGAATAACAACGATAAATAAAAAAGCACTTTTTTCCAAGGATCTAGGCTAGGCTATCGTCTAACAGATAAACAATCAGCTGGTATGATAAAAACATGACCGACGAAACACTGATCAAACAGTGTCAAAATGGTGACAAAGCGGCATTCGAAGCTTTGCTGTCGCGCTATTACGATACGATTTATCGTTTCGCTTATCGTTGGTGCCAAGACCAAACTAATGCTCAGGATATAACGCAATTAGTTTGCATGAAGTTAGCCAAAGCGATTACTCAATTCAATTTTCAATCTTCGTTCAGCACTTGGCTTTACCCTATTGTGATCAATAGCGCGAAAGATTTTTATAAAAGTCCTAGTCAGCACAATGTTCGCGAAGAACAACACGAGCAATTAGAAACAGCCGCTAATCAAACTGAAGATATTAATACTCGACGAATTTATGCTCAACAAATTCTCGAACACATCAATACATTGCAAGACGATTTAAAAGAAACATTGATTCTAATTTACGGAAGCGGCTTAAATCATAAACAAGCAGCGAAGGAATTGAATGTTAAAGAAAGCACAATTTCATGGCGGGTGCACGAAGCTCGCAAAATACTTAAACAAACATTTCAGTCTTCTGACTTATATGCACCAACTATGTCAGCTATTGCTGGAGGCGCGGTATGAACGATAAAACCCCACAGGATTTAAACGATCAATTAATTGATGATTTGCTTGAAGGTGACATCCCACAAGCGGATCCAACAATGAAAAAACAAGCCATAAACATGGCAAGCAAAGAATTTTCTGAAACTTTTGCAAAAAACTCCCAAGAAAGTTTAGACCCAGCTCGTCCTATTGATAATCGAGACATCACAAGCACAACGTCTAGTAAGACAAATGCAGGATGGCTCTCGGTATTAACTAAATCAATTAGGAGCTTTTTTATGAACCCTATTAATAACCCAATAGCCTATAAAGGTTTTGTTGCCGCTGGCGTGGCATTTCTAGCCGTTTCAGTTATTTTTATAACGCCATCAACACAAACAACCAGCCTTGAAGAATTAAGTCGTGTTGCGACACAGACAGCCGATACTAATATAGAAACACGTATTGAACCAGTTACTGACGAAGTTAATGAAGAGATAGTTGTAACGGCAAGAAAAGTTGAATCAAGGGTTAATGAAGCACCGGTTAACATTACTGTCTGGACAGCAGAGGCACTGGAGAGCAAAGACGTATTTGAATCAGACATATCAGTAAGCCTATCTGGTACTGCCCCTGTAGTAGCTGCAGCATCGGGACTTAGAGCAAGAGAAGCAAGCATTAGTCAGCCACGCCCCAATAACACTGAGGAGTTCGCTGAGTATCAAACCAACCCAATTAAACTGGTTGCAGATGAGCCAGTATCGACCTTTTCTATTGATGTTGATACCGCCTCGTATAGCTTAGTTCGCAACCAATTAAATTCAGGATTTCTACCCGCAGAGCAAGCTGTACGTGTAGAAGAGTTTATTAATTACTTTGATTACGACTACCCGACGCCAAGTTCAAACGCAGAACCATTCCAACCAACAATTAATGTCTTTGATTCACCTTGGAATGAAGATCGAAAACTCGTGCACATTGGTATTAAAGGCTATGACATCGAGACTAACGAACAACCTGATAGCAACTTAGTATTTTTGTTAGATGTGTCAGGCTCAATGAATGCTGCCAACAAACTACCGTTAGTAAAGCAATCAGTGAACTTATTATTAGATACCCTAAAACCAACAGACACGGTGAGTATTGTGGTCTACGCGGGTGCAGCGGGTACGGTATTAGAGCCAACTAAAGTCAGTGAGAAAAATAAAATTATAACGGCATTACAAGACCTCAGCGCGGGTGGTTCGACTGCCGGTGGCGCGGGTATTCAATTGGCTTATCAACTGGCTGAACAGAACTTTGATGAAGACGCCGTTAATCGCATTATTTTAGCCACTGACGGTGACTTTAATGTTGGTCGGTTTGAAAATGAGGAGCTACAAACTTTGGTTGAAAGTAAGCGCGATAGCGGTGTATTTTTATCAATCCTAGGCTTTGGTCGCAATAATTATCAAGACGACATGATGCAAACACTGGCGCAAAACGGTAACGGCGTTGCGGCATATATTGACAGTTTGAGTGAAGCAAAAAAAGTCTTAGTTGATGAAGCGACTTCAACACTCTTTCCAATTGCTAAAGACGTTAAAATCCAAGTTGAATTCAACCCAACGACTGTTAGCGAATATCGTTTAATTGGTTATGAAACACGTAGCTTAAACCGCGAAGATTTCAATAACGACAAAGTTGATGCCGGTGACATAGGTGCAGGTCATACCGTGACTGCCATCTACGAAATCACACCGACAGGATCTGAAAACCAAGCGATTGATGAAGTACGATATTCTGTTAATAGAGCAACGACGACAGAGTCGCAAAGTGACGAATATGGTTTCCTTAAAATGCGTTACAAGCTGCCTGATAGCGACACCTCGCTGTTAATAGAAACGCCTATTAACACTGCGACTTCAACACCAAGCAATGACGTGCAGTTCTCTGTTGCAGTGGCTGGTTTTGCACAATTACTCAGCGGCAGTCAGTATACGGGTGACCTCGACTATGCAGCAGTGATCGCCAATGCTTCTGATTATAAAGGTGATGATCCGTTTGGTTATCGCAGTGAGTTTATTCAACTGGTGCGCATGGCTGAAATCGCTAAGCCTTAAACACCTTATATGCCTCTTCTACGACAATGGCATGCCGAGCCGCGAGAGCGGCTTGGTCTTTGTCATAACCACCACCAATGACGGTCGCGAGAGGAATATTCAAAGCGCGGACTGTTTGCACGACTAAAGCATCACGTTCACGAATACCTTGCAAGGATATATTTAATAAACCCAACGGATCGTGTTCATAAATATCTACCCCAGCATCGTAAATCACTAAATCAGGCTTTGCCTTTTCAATTGCTTGCTGCAATGTATTTTCAACAATCGCCATATACTCCTTATCGCGCAGCCCTATCGGTACATCAATATCAATATCGCTCTTAGCTTTACGCTGTGGAAAATTTTTTTCACAATGGATTGAACAAGTCGTTACCTCAGGCGTATTCGCTAAGATAGTTGCAGTACCATCACCTTGGTGCACATCGCAATCAAAAATCAGCACACGCTGAACTTTTTTCTGTGCTAATAAACAAAGCGCCGCGACAGCTAAATCGTTAAAAATACAATATCCAGAAGCGAAGTCTCGATGGGCATGGTGCGTACCTCCCGCTAAGTGACAAGCTAAACCATGTTGTAATGCCAACAGACACGTTAACAATGTACCGTTGGGAGAGATCAAACTCCGTTTTACTAGCCCTTCTGACCAAGGTAGTCCCATGCGACGAACCTCAGCTGAATCCATCGCACCATTAATAAATCGGTTTACGTAAGCTTCGTCATGCGCCAGCGCGAGCACCTCAGGCTTGATGCTGCCAGAACGATATAAATTCGTTTCACCAATAATATTTTGCGTATGTAAGTAATCAACCAGTAAAGCAAATTTACGCATAGGAAAGCGATGCTTTGTCGGAAAGTCAAAGCTATAAAAAGGACTGCTTACAAGAGGTAGTTTTGACAAAACAGTGGCTTACATTAGGAATCAATTACAAATAAGATTACAAGTAACATAACAGTTAAGATAGACGATTATCTCCCATGCGCTATAATCGCGCCATCACAACCTACCTCCATTCTTATGTCTGCACCTAAAATTGGCTTTATTAGTCTTGGTTGCCCAAAAGCACTAGTCGACTCAGAACTAATTCTTACCGAATTACGCACCAATGGCTATGACATTGTGCCTACCTATCAAGATGCTGACATGGTAGTGGTGAATACTTGCGGCTTTATTGATGCGGCGAAAAAAGAATCGCTCGACACTATTGGCGAAGCTCTAAATGAGAATGGCAAAGTTATTGTTACCGGATGCATGGGTGCCAATGAAGGTGACATCACCGATGTTCACCCTAGTGTACTTGATGTCTCTGGACCTCACGCCTATAAACAAGTTTTAGGTGCGGTAAAAGAGCATTTACCCTATGAGAAACCGCATAATCCACATATTGACTTAGTGCCCCCACAAGGGATTAAGCTAACTCCACGCCACTTTGCCTATTTGAAAATTTCAGAGGGCTGCAACCATCGTTGTACTTTTTGTATTATTCCCTCGATGCGCGGTGATTTGGTCAGTCGCCCAGCCAATGATGTGGTCGCTGAGGCACAAGGCTTAGTTAAATCTGGTGTCAAAGAACTGCTAGTAATATCACAAGACACTAGCGCCTATGGTGTAGATACAAAATATCGAACTACTTTTCACAATGGTCAGCCGATCAAGACTAAAATGCTTGATCTGTGCAACGCTCTCGCTGAACTAGAGGATTCCCCTTGGGTACGCTTGCATTATGTTTATCCATACCCGCATGTTGATGACATTATTCCTTTAATGGCAGAGGGCAAGATACTGCCCTATCTCGATATTCCATTTCAGCATGGTTCGCCTAAAATATTAAAAGCAATGAAACGTCCTGGCTCGATCGACAATACTCTTGCAAGAATTAAAAAATGGCGAGAAATTTGTCCGGATCTAACTATTCGCAGTACTTTTATTGTTGGTTTCCCTGGTGAGACCGAAGAAGATTTTCAAATGCTGTTAGATTTTATCGAAGCAGCTCAATTGGATCGCGTTGGTGCATTTACCTATTCAGCTGTGGAAGGCGCTACTGCTAACGAATTAGCTGACCATGTTACAGAAGAAATAAAAGAACAACGCTTGGCGCGTTTTATGGAAAAACAAGCACTAATAAGTGAAGTGCGACTGGCACAAAAAGTAGGGCAAACTATCGACGTTATTATCGACGAAGTAGACGAAAAAGGCGCAATAGGCAGAAGCAAAGCTGATGCGCCAGAAATAGACGGTTTAGTCTACCTAAATGAAGAAACAGATCATCAAGTTGGTGACATTGTCAGCGTGCTTGTACATGCTAGTGATGCGCATGATCTGTGGGCTAATTCGATAAAATAAATTAAATTATTTACTTCAAGCAAACAAAAATATGTTACTCAAAGCACTTCGAAATGGCCTAGGCCTAATCATTGTATTTTTTGACAAGATTACTCGCCCGCAAGGTATTAACCGCTCAGAATCTGAACAAAGCGAAATCCAAAGTCGCATGGCAGGACATTCTTTGTATCAATTTTTTGCCTGTCCATTTTGCATTAAAACGCGTCGTGCAATGCATCGGTTAAACATCGATATTGAATTACGTGATATCAATAAAAACAAGCAGCATCGACAAGACCTGCAAAACAATGGTGGTCATGTCAAAGTGCCCTGCCTCAGAATTGAAGAAAATGGCAAAGTTGAATGGATGTACGAATCAAACGATATTATTCAATATCTAGAACAACGCGTTGCATAAAATATCTTGCATTAAAAAAACCTCAGCACTTTAAATACTGAGGCTTTCTTTGAAACCTAATTTTTTTAAAAGATTTAAAGTACGATTAAGCAAAGGATAATAATAAGTCGCTCATCTTTTTGCGAACAGTTTGATCAGGCAACAAGCCATAACCACCACCCATATTATCGATAGCATGTTTTACCTTACTCGTTTCAGTGACAATGCTGGTAACCGCTGGATCAGATAAAATCCATTTCAAAGTGAACTGCGCCCAAGAGTTAATACTGTAATCAGCTGCCCATTCTGGCAATGTTTTACCAGCAACCACATCAAAATAGGCACCATCATTAATAGCCTTAAATGGTTCTGCAACTATAACAGCAATACCTAAATCACTTGCCATCGGCAATACACGTTCTGCTGGACCTTGTTGGGTGATTGAATAGCCCGTCATGACAATATCAGGGCTTTCATCTTGCATAAATTTTTCTAACTGAGAGTAATCAGTCGTTCTAGTTAGACTCACACCAATATAACGAGTTCGGCCCTGCTCTTTCCAATCTTTTAAGGTAGGCCAATGCAATTCTAACTCACGCATATTGTGTACCATCAATAAATCCATGGTATCGACATCAATTCCGGCAACCAGTTTCTCTAAATGATCAATCCCTTCTTGTTTACCACGGACAGTGATTTTGCCGATCTTGAATAGCTTTTCTTTAACACCAGGCATTGCATCAAAAATCTTCCCTAGATCAGACACGTTAGGTCTAAAAAATGAGGGCACATCAAGTACCGATCCACCATTATCAAGCATCGCCTGAATGATTGTTTTCGGTAATTGAATTCCTTCTTCAGGTATTTCAATAAACGTTGGTGACGCACCCAAGCCTATACCTGGCAGCTTTTCAGTAGTACCAGGAATATACCTAGAAATCATATGCGGTTCATCGTCTGCATGAGTCAAACCGATACTAGGTAAAGAAGCAGCTGCCGCTGCTAATGTGCTTTGTGTTAAAAATTCTCTACGGTTCAAAGTTTTAGACATAATCATTTTTTATTTATTTTATTTGATATAAAGATATTACGCTTTATTTAGAGCTATCCTACTCTAAATTAATTAATTTTACGATTGCATAGCCTTCTAGCTAGCTATAAAGATAAACTTTTTTAAGTTCTAGTGATTACGTTTTAGTTAAAGAACAAACATAAAAGCCATCAGAATCACTCAAACTAGGAAACGTTCGCAGTTCATGCCCAGAGTATTGTACTTTGTTCAAGTTCGATTTAACCGGTTCTGGTAAAACTAAATCTATCGCTTTAAAACAACTATTATTAGCAAGAAAAGTGGCTATTTGCTGCTCATTTTCTTCCTTTAACAAAGAACATGTGGCATAAATCAATCGCCCGCCTTTCTTGACTAAACGACTAGCGCTTTGCAAAATTGATTGTTGCAGTTCGACCAAGTTGGTAAGATTTTCTTCTTGCAAATTCCAACGACTATCAGGGCTGCGGCGCCAAGTACCTGTGCCTGTGCACGGTGCGTCGATTAACACAACATCCGCTTTTTCTTGTTGTTGCTTAACCCATTTATCCTTTTCTGAACTGAGAACATGTACTCGTACATTATGTACCTCTGCGCGCTTTGCTCTTTTGGCCAAATTGTCTAAGCGTTTGGTATGCACATCGCATGCATGGATCACGCCTTTATTTTCCATCATTGCGGCCATTGCGAGTGTTTTTCCACCCGCCCCTGCACAAAAATCAACCACACGATCGCCAGCCTTTACATTGGTCAATAATGCCAACAACTGAGATCCTTGATCCTGTATTTCAAACCACCCTTGTCTAAACTCTTTAAGCCCAAACAATGCCACTCTTTGACTAAAACAAAGCCCCCATGGAGACAGAATAGATTCGGTATAATCAAAACCTAATTTATCAAACAAATCAATCGCTTGTTGATTGTTTGTGATAAGTTGGTTTATTCGCACATCAGTGCTGGCTCGCTGATTCATTGCAGTCATTACATTAGCAAACTCATCGCCCAACGCAGTTTTCAATTTTGCTGCTAACCACTCAGGAACATTCAGTCGAATATGCTCAGGCGCATCATTCAAAGACTCAAATTCAACATTATTTAGACGCGTCAATAACGACAAATTTAGATACTTAGGGCTGTATTTTTCACTATTGAAGTAATCTTCTATTGATAAGCCTTGCTGACGTATCAAGAGTGCAGCAAGCGTGCGAGCTCCTATTCCTATGTCAGAAGCTTGCAGTAAGTACTCAAAACTCAATTGTTGTCGCAAGATTCCATAGTATTGCTCCGAGATAGCATATTTATCCTTTGAGCCAATATAACGGTGCTCCCTAAAATACTTAGCCATAATACGGTCTGCAGGGCTTTTAGTTGCGCTGATTAGATCTAATAGTTCAATAGTTGCCTGTAATTGGGCTGCAGGTCGCATAGATAAATTGATGAATGTAATAGCTGAATTTGCGCGCAACTATAACAGCTTTAAGCGCCTAAGTTTAAATTCACTCTGTCTGATTTTCTCAAAACTCGACTTGAAAATTTATCGAATAACATTAAATAGTTGATATCGAAGTCTGATTTTAGATTCGATATTGCGAGACAGCTCAACGAATTGGCTTAGATGCGATTTGTTGACTGTTTTAATAAAACTTTATTGCTTAATTTAAGAGTAAATTGGAGAACTATTATGAATAGAATTGATTTAACCCCTTTATATCGTAGCAGCGTTGGCTTTGACCGTTTTGGTTCATTACTAGACGCGGCATTTCAAACTGAAAAAACATCAACTGGTTACCCGCCCTACAACATCGAAGTTGTCGAAGAAAATAATTATGCGATTACCGTTGCAGTCGCTGGCTTCAAACTATCTGAGCTTGATATTCAAGTTGAGAATGGTGAGCTAACTGTCAGTGGTAAAAAGCAAAATTCTAGTGACAGCAAGACTTTTTTACATCAAGGCATTGCTACTCGATCATTTGAACGCAAGTTCAATTTAGCTGATCATGTCGAGGTAACCAATGCTGATTTGCAAGACGGATTACTCACTCTTTCACTAGTGCGAGAAATACCTGAAGCAATGAAACCTAAAAGCATTGCGATCAACAACTCTAGTACGGAAAACGTACTAGAGCACACAGAAAAAGCGGCTTAATTAAGCATTCCTTTTTTCTATCAGGGCAGGCTCAGTGAGTCTGCCCTTTTTGCATCTAGTTTAGTCTGACCCTACAAACTTCTAATTGACTTTGTTTTTTTCGAAACTATACTTCACTCAGAACTTAGGTGCTGTGATTTTAAAATATTGAAGTACGATATTTGAATCAAAGTTAAACGGGAAGTTGATTAAAAGCCAACACTGCCCCCGCAACGGTAAGTAAATTTTTATCGCGCTAACGCGTAGATTAGTAAAAAATTTATAAGTCCGGAACCGGCCTAACGATATTTAATTTATCTCTTGATTAAATTAATTAAATGTCGCGTTCTAGACCGTTGATGGAGCGGAGGGCTACCATCCAAGGCAAAGCGACGCGTTTTATCTTATTCAATGCAACTCGCCCACTCCTTGATTCCTCGCTTTATCACCTTATAACGCTGATTGTTTCAGCAAAAATAATATTTAAGGTGTTAATAATATGTACCCTGCTTTAAAACTTAGCCTCATCGCCAGTTGCGCTGTGAGTGCAATTTCTTTCTCTCAATCTAGTCTCGCTCAACAAACTAATAACATAACAGATGAGATTGTTGTCACCGCTAAAGGCAATCAAACCTTGGCAGACGTATTACCTACTTCGGATATATTTGGTCTTGACGATATTCAAGCTAGCCAAGCTAATGATCTTCCTGAGTTACTTGATCAATTAACAGGTGTTAGCGTTAACGATTCAGGAGGCAGAGGCTCTGTCACTGGCACTTTTGTTCGCGGATTATCAAGCACACAGACAATCGTACTGATTGACGGTGTACGAGTCGGTAGCGCTTCTTTAGGCGCAGCTGCACTAAATAGCTACCCGATTGAAGCCATCGAACGAATCGAAATTGTTAAAGGTCCTTTGTCAGGCATTTACGGTGCCGATGCCGCCAGTGGGGTTATTCATTTATTCACTAAGAAAGGTAATACTAGCAGCAGTAGTGTTTCAGCCACTATTGGTAGTGATGCACTGACTGAGTTTGATTTAGGCCTGCGTGGCGGTAATGACAATGCAAGCTTCCATATTGGCGCACATATTGAAGAAACCGATGGAATCGATCGCACCAGTATTGTTACCGACGGCAACGATGATCGTGATGCTTTCGAAGAAAGTGCTTTTAGTTTTGGTGGGCGGCTCGCGCTTAGTGCTAATACGACGGCTAATTTGTCCTTACTTTATACCGACAATACTTCTGAATTTGATAATACTTTTGGTGCAGACACTGGGTTTTTCACTGACACAGAAACCTTCAGTTCAGCGCTCAATATAAATAGTCAACTGAGTAACAAGCTAACTTGGCGTGCGACTCTAGGGCTTAATACGGATGAATCGGTTACACCGGCATTTTTTTCAGACATAACAACTAATCGAGAAAGTATCGGCTCAGAACTTATTTTTGCTGTTGATAAAAACACCTCGATCACTGCCGGATTAGATTATTACCAAGAAGACATTGAAACATTGGATGATTTTCCAGTGACTGATCGTGATAATTCTGGCGCCTTTGTTTTACTTCAATCTAAATTTGCTGCGCTAGAGTTTGTTGGCAATCTACGCTATGACGATAATTCCGCTTATGGTACTGACACCAACTCAAGTCTGGCTTTAAACTATGATTTAAATAACAATACTAGAATCGTAGCAAGTTATGGCACGGCTTTTTCAGCGCCTTCTTTTAACTTTCTGTTTTTCCCATTTTTTGGCAACCCTGACTTATTACCAGAGGAAACTGAATCAGTCGAAGTAAGTTTATTAGGTAGTAATCAAGCATTGAACTGGCGGGTTTCTGCTTATCAAACCGAAGTTACTAATCTATTTAGTTTTGATCCGGTTACTTTTCTTGCCGCGAACATTGGTGAAGCAGATATTGAAGGTGTTGAATTTGAATTAGGCACGAGTTTTGCTGACTGGCAATTTGCTCTAAATATTGATCTACTTTCAGCAGAAAATGCTGCAACAGGCATTGAACTCGATGATCGTGCTGAACAAACAATTAGCACGCAACTGTCGCGCTCTTTTGGTAAATTAAATTTAAGCTTTGCTGGTAAATATGAGAGTGACCGCTTTGATTTAAGTGGCACAGAATTAGATAGCTACCTACTGTTCGATATTAATGCCAATTATCAAATCACTGATAACTTTTCTATTCATGCCAATATCGACAATATTTTTGACGAAGATTTCACTGTTAATTTAATTAGCCTGACCGAGCGTTTTAATACACAGGGTAGGCAGTCAAAAGTAACGATTAGATATACATTTTAAATGTTTAGTACTTTTATCAAGAGTGTTTGTATAGTGTTTTAATTTTTGACAACAAACACTCTTTTTTCTTACCCTCTTTTTCTGAAATTAAATATGGCTACATATGACTACAGATAAAAAAAACGAACAGCAGCGTCATAAAGAAAAAATGCAGAAGCAAAAGGAAAAAGTCGACGCGCATATCGAGGCAGCAAATATTGAACGCGGCGTTAGTATTTTGTTAACGGGTAATGGTAAAGGTAAAACCAGTTCAGCTTTTGGTATGGTAATGCGAGCACTAGGCTATGGTCATAAAGTTGGTGTCGTGCAATTTATTAAGGGCGCACAAGATTGTGGTGAAGGTGATTTCTTACGTGCTCATTTTCCCGCAGTCGATCTATATCAAATGGGTACCGGTTTTACTTGGGATACGCAAGATAAACAAGGTGACATTGATGCGGCAGAAAAAACTTGGATACATGCCGATAAAATGCTCAAAGATGACAGTTATCACTTAGTTGTACTTGATGAATTAACTTATATGCTCGGCTATAAATATTTAGATAGAGACACCGTTCTTAATGCTTTAAAAAATCGTCCCGTTGAACAAAGTGTCGTTGTGACTGGTCGTGGTGGCGGCGGTGAACTTCGTGAAATAATGGACACCGTATCTGAAGTTAAAGATATTAAACATGCTTATGCATCAGGCATTAAGGCACGACAAGGCGTTGATTACTAAAGACTCAACATTCTCTAGTCCTAATACCCTAATGATCCAAGGGTGCTCCTCTGACGCGGGTAAAAGCGTTATGGTTGCTGGTTTATGTCGACTGCTGGCTCGACAAGGTAAATCAGTTGCCCCATTTAAACCGCAAAACATGGCGCTAAATAGTGCTGTGACAAATGATGGCGGTGAAATTGGTCGCGCTCAGGCCGTCCAAGCGCAAGCTTGTTTTTTAGTTCCGCATACCGACATGAACCCAATACTGTTAAAGCCTAATAGCGATACAGGCGCACAAGTCATCGTGCATGGTCACCCTATCGATTCAATGCATGCAGTCGATTACCACGAGTATAAAAAAACAGCGCTGCAAGCTGTCTTGCAATCACATCAGCGACTTTCCAAGCAATATCAAACAGTTATTGTTGAAGGTGCTGGTAGCCCTGCCGAAATCAACCTGCGTGAAAACGATATCGCTAATATGGGCTTCGCCGAAGAAATCGATTGCCCTGTCATATTAATTGCAGATATTGATCGGGGTGGTGTTTTTGCACACCTTACTGGCACTTTGGAATTACTCTCACCAAGTGAACAAGATCGTATTGTTGGTTTTATTATTAATCGTTTTCGCGGTGATATTAGTCTATTAAAAAATGGTCTCACTTGGTTAGAGCAACGTTGTAATAAACCTGTGCTTGGTGTTATCCCCTACCTTGAAAACTTTTTCTTAGATGCTGAAGATGCCATATCAACAACACAAATAACTGATGAAAAAAGCGATAAATTAAATATCGTAGTTCCAGTATTAAATCGTATTAGTAATCACACTGACTTTGATGCGCTTAGATTACACCCTGACGTTAATCTTCAGTTTGTCAACCCTGAACAAACTTGCCCGCCTTGCGACGTCGTCATACTGCCGGGTTCAAAAAACGTCATTTCTGATCTACTGCAACTTAAGAACAACGGCTGGGCTAATTATTTACAGAAACACTTACGCTATGGCGGAAAAATAATCGGTGTTTGTGGCGGTTATCAAATGCTTGGAGAGACTATTGCCGATCCAGACGCCGTTGAATCGAATCTCAAAAGCATTGATGGCTTTGATTTATTAAACATCTCGACCACACTAAAACCATTTAAACAATTAAAACAAGTAAGCGGGTCTTTTTTAGCAAAGCCTTTTGATAATGCATCAATTAAAGGTTATGAAATTCATTGCGGTATTACACAGTCTTTTGGTAAAAACGCAAAACCATTGATCGCTCTAGATAATGGCAGTCATGATGGTTACCTCTCGGCAGATAACAATATATTTGGTACTTATTTGCATGGTTTATTTGATAACTCTGCAAGTTGTAATGCTATTTTGCAATGGGCTGGATTAAAAACCACCAAGGCCGTTAATTTAAACGATATTCGTGAACAAGAGTTAGAACGACTTGCTGATTGTCTTGAAGAAAATTTAAATCACGATTGGTTACGCGCATTTAATTTACTAACTTCAAAAGAACAAACCACACTCAACACTGAAGCAGTATTGAGCGGGACATGATATTCCGTCAACTTTACACTGACTCAAACCATACCAAACAGCGTTCATTGGTCATCGCTTTTGTATTATTTTTATTGCCAATCAGTTTATTGTTAGCCTTATGTTTTGGCACTATCCCTTTGTCATTTAGTGATGTTTTTTCTTCTTTATTTAGCTTCTCAGAAGACGATCGCAATAATTTAATCATCAACCAAATCAGGCTACCACGAGCATTACTATCAGCCATAGTTGGTGCCTTATTAGGTATTTGTGGTGCGGCAACACAAGGTCTTTTTCGTAATCCATTAGCTGATCCGTCACTTATTGGCGTTACCGCCGGTGCTTCAGCTGGAGCAGCACTCATGATCTTTTTTAGTAGCAGCACACTACTTTTACAAGGATTACTCGGCATTAGTTTAATTTCAGTCGGTGCCTTTGCAGGAGGTAGTTTAGCCGTTTTATTAGTCTATAAACTATCAACTAACCATACTGGTACATCTGTCGCTACTATGTTGTTAGCGGGTATCGCAATCACCGTCATTGCTGGAGGGTTAACCAGTTTAGTTGAATTCTTTGCGAGCAATGAAATGTTACGACGTATTAGCCTCTGGCGTATGGGTGGTCTTGATGGTGCCAACTATCAACGCGTAGCCATTGCAGTTTTAATCGCTTTAATTGTGTTTATCTTTTTACCTAAATTCAGCACCACATTGAATGCCTTATTGTTAGGTGAGTCAGAGGCTCGGCACTTAGGCATTTCTGTACAAAAGAGTAAAATGCAAATTATTTTACTAGTCGCAGCTGGTGTTGGAATATCAGTCGCTCTAGCAGGCAGCATTACATTTGTTGGTCTTGTTGTTCCCCATATTATTCGTTTATTGATCGGTCCAGACCATCGTTATCTATTGCCGATTTCAGCACTAGGCGGGGCGATTTTATTATTACTCGCGGATACTCTTGCGCGCACATTATTTTCACCTATAGAGTTGCCTGTAGGCTTGGTCACTGCCTTATTAGGCGCACCATTTTTCATTTCATTATTGCGTCATAGACATGACTTTGGGATGCAATGAGTACCTTAAATATTCAAGATTTAACGATCGCTAAGCCTAGTAGAACCTATCTTAACGATGAGCGAGCAAATAAATCGAAGAGTATACTTATCAAAGACATTAACTTTACAATTAATGCTGGAGAGATCACGACAATAATAGGACCAAATGGCGCAGGTAAATCAACATTATTAAAAGCAATAATGGGTGATTGGCCACATACTGGCAAAATAGTAATGCCTAAAATTGCCGATGAGCCGAAACTAAGAGCCAGACAGCTGGCTATGTTGCCGCAATTTAGTTTGTTGAATTTCCCTTATCGCGTACATGAAGTTGTTGCTCTAGCACGAATACCGCATGACACCGGACATCAACACGATAATAAGATTATTGATGAAGCACTAAATCTGATGGACATTTCTTTACTAAAAAATCGTTTATATACCGAATTGTCCGGTGGGGAGAAACAACGTGTTCAACTAGCACGGACATTTGCGCAAATTTGGGAGGCTTCGCTATCCTCACGTTCTGGACAGTCTTCTGATTCGGAACAACCTATTTTAGACGATAGAATCTTATTATTGGATGAACCAACAACAGCGTTGGATTTAGGTCATCGTAATGATTTAATGAAAGCCATAAAAAGCTTTGCGCAACAAGGTGTTGCGACATTAATGGTGTTGCATGATATAAACTTAGCAGCGCGCTTTTCAGATCGCCTTTTAGCTCTAAGACAAGGTGAGCAAGTTGCTTTTGGCTCGGTTACCGAGGTGATAACGGTAGATAATATGCAACGATTATTTAATACCGATATTCGCTTGATTAAAGACCCAGAAAATAACGCACCGATAATCATCAACGATTAAGCAAATGACTAATTATATTTAGTGTTAAGTAGTAGATAAAAACGAGACAATGAAATTATTTAATAGCGCCATTTTCATAGCACTTTGTTTTACTCTCATTAGCTGTGATCAACACTCTTCACAAAATAAAAAATCAGCAAGCATTGAAGTTATTGACTTTAGTGGTGAAGTCGTCAAATTAGATCAACCAGCAAAAAAAATTGTTGCTCTCGCTCCTCATATCGTTGAAAACATCTACAGTGCTGGTGCTGGTGACCATCTAATTGGTGTAATCGAACACAGCGATTTTCCTGAAGAAGCAAAAACATTAGATATAGTTGGCAGCTACACAACAATCAACCATGAACAAATACTTAAATTAAATCCCGATTTAATTATTGCTTGGCAATCGGGTAATTCTTTCGGCAGCTTACAAAAACTAAAAGATTTAGGCTTCAAGTTTTATATTGATCAATTAAATAGCCTTGAAGATGTGGCTAAAAGCATTCGTGACATAGGTATTTTAACTGGTCAAGAAGCTACCGCAAATCCTGTTGCCGAATCCTATCTCGAAGAGTTAAATCGAATTAAACAAGAAAACCAAGGGAAAAGCCCTGTCAGCGTATTTTATCAAGTTTGGAATCAACCTCTACAAACGATCAATGGTAAGCATATTATTAGCTCGGCAATCAATCTATGTGGCGGTATTAATATTTTCGCTGAGGAATTATCGGTAGCACCGATTGTCAATATTGAGTCGATTTTACAAAAAGATCCAACCTTAATTGTAGCTAGCGGTATATCTAACACGCGCCCAGACTGGTTGGATGATTGGTTACAATGGGAAAGTTTATCTGCAGTAAGAAATAATCATTTATTTTTCATCGATCCCGATCACATTCAACGGCACACCGTGCGTATTTTATTTGGCATTAAGCGTTTTTGCGATCACTTCGATATTGTGCGTGGGGAATAATCTCTAGCTAGGAAGAAACTTGAACCGCTCGCCCTTGCGCCCATTCACGCAGCATAGCAATTTTCTCAGCCATTAAAATTGATAAAGGTCGCGTACTTTTGAGTTCTGAAATCAATAATTCGGTAGTGACTAATTTCTTTTCTTTATCTGTATTAACAGTCAAGTAAAGTGCTGATACGACTAACTGTTCAAGTTCTGCACCAGAAAAACCATCACTCATTTCAGCAATTTTATCTAAATCAATACTCGCAGGCACCTGTTCTCGCAATTTAAGATGTAATTCTAGAATCGCTTTTCTTTCAGATAAATTTGGTAAATCGACAAAAAATACTTCATCAAAGCGGCCTTTTCGTAATAATTCTGGAGGCAATGCGGTTACATCATTAGCTGTTGCGACGACAAATACTGCTTCATCTTTTTCCGCTAACCATGTTAAAAAAGTACCTAACATTCGCTTAGAGACATCATCGCTTGACGATACCGCAGATAGACCTTTTTCAATTTCATCTAACCATAGAACACAAGGTTGCATTTTTTCAGCAGTCTCCAACGCTGAACGAAGATTTTGTTCTGTTTGACCGTAAAAACGATTATATAAAACACCAAAATCCAAATGTAACAAAGGAAGCCCCCAAGACCCGGCAACTCCTTTAGCGGCAAGACTTTTACCGCAGCCTTGCACACCAAGCAATAACATTCCTTTTGGTGTATCACCACCAGGTAATTTAACTTTACCTTTGAAGATATTTTTCCTAACGGCTAACCATTGTTTAAGAGTATCAAAACCTGCAACATCATCTAATTCGGCATAGTCTAATTCTAATTTGAGAACATTGTCTTTGTTAAGCAAATCAAACTTTGCTTGATTAATTTCAGCAACATCACTGTGTTTTATAATGCCGTCGTTATAAACAGCATGCTTCGCCATGCGACTAGCATCTTTAAATGATAGTCCGCATAGAGCATTAACTAATTTAGTTAAGATTCCTTTTTCTGCGACTTGTAATTTTTTCTGTCGATCAGAAAACCATTCTATAGCAAGGTCATTAACCATTTGATGTAACTCTTGTTTTTCCGGTAAAGGTAATAAATAAGGTGTTGCGAAAGTTGCTAATTCATCTGGTAATTCAATCTTTTGTGATAATAGGATTAAACAGTGTTGCGGCGCATGATGAAATACATCTTTGATATGGCGTATAGCAATAGGCTCTTCTAGATAATGATGAAAATCTACTAAAATATAGACCCCAGGTTTTTGAGTTGAATGAATTTGCGCAAATAATTGATTTACTTCCTTATTTATTACTTGTGCTTCAAAACCATCAGCCAACCTGAGTAAGCCTTGCGTTGCTGTCCATTGATAATAAGCTTTCGTTGAACGTTTTGCTAAACGTCTAAAACCTTCAATAAAACATCCTTCACGCTCAGTTTCTAAAACAATAAGTTGGCGTTTTGACTCAACCAACAACTCTAAATCATGCATGCTTTCCATATACTAAATTCTCTCGAAGAAATAATGATGGTTTGTCTTTTTATTAATTTTCAATCCTTGTGGTATTATAATGGCAAGCGTTTGCAATCAAACTATTTTTTGACTTGTTTTCGCAAAACAAACCTTCATCGATCGCATAGTCGGTCGATGTTCAAAACGTCTAACATACAACTTTGCTACAATGTCAGATACTCCATCTCGTTCAGAAATAGAATCAGCACTGACAGGTAGACAGTCCTTTAATAGGCGTAAATCATCTAGCGACTTATCTGATTCCATCGATGATTTTGAATTAGAGTCTAGTCGTCGCCGACAACAGGTAATTGGTGGTGCTCTAACAGGTGTATCTAAACGACACAAAAAGAGCATCTTCAGCAAGTTTGCCGATATACATTTGACTAATTGGTTAGCTGTTTTGCTAGTCGCTTGTATTTTAATCGCTTTTTTCTGGCCGAATAATAAGGAATCAATTCGCGAAATTGCTGAACAAAAGATCGAATCACAATCCGAGCCATTTTATACTGAGTCACGCATTGATGAACAGGATACAAATCAGTCATCACAACTTTTTAGTCGGGACGATGATTTATCTAGAGCAAATCAATTTCGGGAAGAAGAAAAATTAGAAAATCAGATTCAATCATTGTTAGCAAAAGCATCTGAGCACGTTGCCAATGGACAATATACTTCTCCACAAACTGATAACGCTATACTTACTTATCGTCAGATATTAGACCTTGAAAGTGACAATACTGATGCTAAAAATGGTATTACAGGTATTAAAAAACGTTTTTTAACGGTTGGCGAACAAGCAATAAGTGATAACGATGAAACTCGAGCTCAGTCTGCCCTGCTTGGACTGAGTCGTATTGATACTGAATCTGATGAGCACATCAAATTATCAAATGCTCTCATTCAATGGCAAAGATCGAAACAAATAAATGAATTGCTAGCTAAAGCTAATACTGCTAGAAATGCTAATAATTTAATATTACCAGCGAATGCTAGTAGCTTACATTTCTACCGTGAAGCATTAAAACTTGATGAAAATAATCAAACGGCAACTGCTGGTGTTAAAAACATTGCTGATAATTTTATTAATGAAGCAAATAAAGCCTTACTAAATGGTGACTTAGACGCAGCAACAGGTTATTTAGCAACGGCTTCAGTGGTTGATGACAATCATCCTTCTATTCAGATTGTTAGTGAAATGATTGCTAACGCTGAACCGATTGCCGCCGAAAGATTTGCTCGAAATCAAAACCAAATAACTAACGAACCCGTTAATAATTCAAGCAATAATCTCGTTGATGATGTTAACTCTAGTTTACCAACGCAATCACAAAGTACATTGCCGCCGCGACAAATTTCCGCGATAAAAACACCTGAAGATCAAGCAAGCGAACAAGAAGCTTTTGATCAAATTTATCTAACTCAAGGCCTTGAAGCTTATTACCAAGGTGACTATGGTACTGCTTCAGCATTATTAGCCCCTTTGGCTGATAAAGGAGTTTCACGAGCTCAATTTAGAATTGGCTACATGTATTTCTTAGGACGCGGTTTTGAAAAAAATCTTACCGAAGCAGATAAAGTTCTTAGAGCTGCCTTACCAGCAATTCAAAAGTTCGCCAACGAAGGTCGTAGCTGGGCGCAATCAGACCTTGGCAGCTTATACGAAGATGGCCTAGTATTACCGCGTGATTATGCTGAGGCTATCTTCTGGTATCGCTCTGCAGCAGAACAAGGTTATCCAGGGGCACAAACTAATTTGGGCATCATGTATGCTCGTGGTCTAGGCGTTACTCAAAGCCGACAAACTGCAATAGAATGGTTCAAACGTGCCGCGGAACAAGGTGACATAGCCGCAACTCGTAACCTTACTTCCTTAGGTGTCAATTAAATCAACATTATCAATGATTTATGGATATAAGTTAAAGTTAATTATTTTATTGATTCCGCTGTATATTTAGTTTTATCAAAATCTGGTTCAGGATATTGTAGATTCATTCTTTTTAAGTGATCCAGCATTACTGTTGCGATCATTACATCTCTAAAAAGTCGATTTTCTGCAGGTACAATGTACCAAGGCGCCTTGTCTGTTGAGCATTTCTGAATAGCAATTTCAAATGCCTGCATGTACTTTTCCCAAAAAGTTCGCTCATGTAAATCGCCAGGATTAAATTTCCAATTTTTCTCTTGATTCTCTAGTCGGTTTTTAAATCGTTCTAATTGATACTCAGGAGAAATATTAAGCATAAACTTAATCACTTGAGTGCCCCTATCAGCTAATAATGATTCAAAATTATTGATATGTTGATAGCGTTTATTAATCTTATCTGGCGACGCCCATTCATGTACTTTAACGACTAAAACATCTTCATAATGGGAACGATTAAAAAATACCATTTCTCCTGCAGCAGGTGCTTTATCATGCACACGCCATAAAAAATCATGCGATTTCTCTTCCTTGCTTGGAGCCTTGAAACTACTAACAGTACAACCGTGTGAATTCAGTTGCTTAGTAATTTTATCAAGTGTACTGTCTTTACCTGCGGCATCCATCGCTTGCAAAACAACTAACAGAGATTGTTTAGATTCTGCATATAATTTATCTTGATAATCTGCCAATTCTGACCAGACTTCCTTTCTTAGTTTTTTTAGTTCTTTGTCACTAACTCCACCATCTTGATTTGTATCAAGCTCATTTAAATTAAATTTCTGCCCTGCTTTAATACAATATTCATCAAAATTCATCTTTGTTCTTCCTCACCTAGTTTCAATATAATTAATGCACTTAATCAATGGTATTGATAAACTTGCCACATTGCAAAAAATCACTCGCCTAGACCATTGCCAAATAGTCTCACTGCCAATGACCTGAGTTGTGTTCGGTCAGAACGAACACTTTTTAAGTCACTTAATTTCGCTTGCTCTGATAGCCAATGCTTACATGTCGTTGGTGCTAATGGTAGTGGCAAAAGTAGTCTATTACGAATTTTATGCAGTTTACTTACTGCCGATGAAGGCCAAGTTTTTTGGAATGAGGAAACGATTGAAAACAATACTAAGTTTCTTAATAGTTTTGCTTACATTGGTCACAAAGATGGATTAAAAAACGAATTATCAGCAGCAGAAAATCTTAGTTTTTACCAATCAATGCTGAGTAAGCCCGATGATAATCTGATTGACGATCACCTTGCACAATTAGGTATCCTTGAAAGCGCTGATTTATTAACGCATTCATTGTCATTTGGTCAACGTCGACGACTGGCATTTGCGCGATTGTTAATAAAGCCGCAGCCATTGTGGATTTTAGATGAACCATTCACTGGTATTGACCATGCAGGTCGAGAACTCATTGAATCACTTTGTCTCGAGCATTTAAAAAATAATGGTTTAATCATCCTGACAAACCATCAAAGCTTACAAAATAGTTCGTTGGCAAATCATTTAGAAGAGCTAACGCTATGAAAAACACTTTTCTATTATTCGTTAATCGGGAATGGCAATTACTTTTTCGCAATACAAGCGACCTTGTTCAACCTCTATGTTTTTTTATAATCATTGCCCTACTTTTTCCTTTTAGCTTGCCCGTAGAAAACGCGCTTTTACAACGTATTGGTGCTGGTGTTATTTGGGTTTCAGCTGTTCTGGCGATTCTATTAAGTTTGGATAGTATGTTTAAAATGGATTATCGTGATGGCGTTATTGAACAATGGTTGATTTCGCCACGTTCATTACCTCTAGCAATGTTGGGTAAAGTCTTCACACATTGGTGCTCAACAGGCTTACTGTTAACTTTATTTACGCCTATTTTATGCCTGACCTTCCGTATACCTGATGAACAAATTTGGGTATTATTTATAGGCTTATTGCTAGGTACACCTAGCCTAAGCTTAATAGGTGCAATCGGTGCAGCTTTAACTGTCACATTACATCGAGGTGGTGTGTTGCTCGCGATTATTATTTTACCGCTATATATTCCTATATTGATCTTCGGCGCTGGCATGGTGACTCAATTTGCCAGTGGCACTGATATTATTGGTCAAATTTATGCGCTATTAGCTATCTTAATTTTAGCTATTACGCTTGCGCCATTTGCTATTGCTGGCGCTCTTAGAGTCACGATTAATTAATATTAATTACTTATAACTGCCTAATGAACCCTTTAAAAACGATATGGGAATTTTTAAACCGAATTTATCATCGGTTAGCTTCCCCGCGTGAGTTTTATAAAATTGCTCAATACATGACACCAATATTCGGTGTTTTATTCCTAGTATTGACTATTTACGGGAGCTATCTCGGCCTTTTTGTTGCTCCGTCAGATTATCAACAAGGCGATAGTTTTCGTATTATTTATGTTCATGTTCCGGCAGCCTGGTTGTCATTATTCATTTATATAGTGATGGCAACTGCCAGCGCGATTGGATTAATCTGGCGCATGAAAATGGCTTTTGTTGTGGCTATTTGTTCAGCACCAATTGGCGCCGCATTTACTTTACTCGCTCTCGCCACTGGCTCTTTATGGGGCGCGCCTATTTGGGGAACTTGGTGGGAGTGGGATGCGAGGCTTACCTCTGAGCTAATTTTATTATTTATTTATTGCGGCATTATGGCTTTATTTTACGCTTTTGAAGAACGTCGCACAGCCGAACGTGCAATGGCTCTACTGGCGGTCGTTGGTGTTGTCATAGTTCCCATCATCCATTATTCAGTTGAATGGTGGAGCAGTTTGCATCAAGGCGCTACTGTGTTTCGCGAAGGTGGCCCGGCAATGCCAGCAAGCATGCTCAAACCTTTATTACTTAATGCACTCGGGTTCACTTTTTTCTATGGTTATGTATTATTTTTACGTGCACAAAATATGGTTCTTAGTAATGAACGAAAAAGTAGTTGGGTGCAAAACATCGTCCTTAATGAGAGTAAATAAACCTTAACAGCAAACAAAACGATATAAGCTAGAACGATGAACTGGAATGATTTTTTCAATATGGGCGGCTACGCCTTTTATGTTTGGACTTCATGGGGTCTGACTGCCGTAATTTTATTATGGCAATTCATTCAACCTAAACGCAAAAATGCTAAAATAAAGTCTGAAATTTTGCGTCAAATAAATCGTCAAAAAAAAATCACCGAACAAAAAACCAATTAGCATTATAAGCAATCAACTCTATGAGTCCTACCCAGAAAAAACGATTTACGGTTATCGCAATTATTTTATTTGGCGTGATGCTAGCTACATTTTTCGCTTTGAAAGCGTTTCAAGCGAATATTGAATATTTTCTCACGCCCCAACAAATTAATAATGGTGAATATCAACTTGGTCAAATTTACCGCATCGGCGGCTTAGTAAAAACAGGAAGTGTTAGTACTCTACAAGACGGTGTGACAAAGCGTTTTGATATTACTGATTGCGAAAATGACGTAACGATTCAATATACCGGTATTTTGCCTGATCTATTTCGCGAGGGTCAGGCGATCGTCGCATTAGGCACATTAGACGAGAATCGCTTATTAGGAGCTAACCAAGTTTTAGCAAAGCACGATGAAAATTATGTACCAAACGAAGCCGCTGAAGCGGTAATGCTTGCGCAAGCAAGTAAATGTATTGATGCGCAAGGGCCTGTGAGTTATTAGAAATAATTATGATTGCTGAACTTGGAAATTTTTGTTTATCTCTAGCCCTATGTATTGGCATTGCTTTAGCCATAATGCCAGTTATTGGCGCTCACCAAAAACGAGCTGATTGGATGGCGATTGCGCGACCAGCGGCTTACACCCAGTGGGGACTAGTCGCATTATCCTATGCGTTTTTGACTTACGCATTCATTACACACGACTACTCAATTGCCTATGTAGCAAATAATTCCAATAATGCTCAGCCATTGATATATCGAATATCCGGTGTATGGGGTGCACATGAAGGTTCTTTATTACTGTGGATTCTAATGCTCTCAAGTTGGACGGCCTTAGTTGCATTATTTAGCCGTGGCGTGCCGAATGATATGGTCGCAAGAGTCTTAGGCGTACTCGGTTTCGTTAGTATTGGCTTTTTAAGTTTTACTATTTTTACCTCCAACCCCTTTGAGCGCTTATTAAACGTACCGTTAGATGGCCGAGAGTTGAATCCTTTATTACAAGATCCAGGGCTTATTATTCATCCACCGATGCTTTATATGGGTTACGTTGGCACAAGTGTGATTTTTGCCTTTGCTATTGCTGCCATGCTTAGCGGTAAACTTGATACAGCTTGGGCTAGATGGGCACGCCCTTGGACAACGATTGCTTGGGTATTTCTGACTATAGGCATCACGCTAGGTAGCTGGTGGGCCTATTACGAACTTGGTTGGGGCGGTTGGTGGTTCTGGGATCCCGTTGAAAATGCTTCTTTCATGCCATGGCTTGTCAGCACGGCATTAATTCATTCTTTAGCTGTGACAGAAAAACGTGGTGCCCTCAAAGCTTGGACAATTTTGCTGTCAATTTTGGCATTTTCACTAAGTCTTTTAGGTACGTTTTTAGTCCGTTCGGGAGTACTCACTTCAGTGCATTCTTTTGCCAGTGACCCCGCACGTGGTTTATTTATTTTAATATTTTTATTAGTGGTGATTGGTGGTTCACTACTGCTCTATGCAGTGCGAGCGCCAAAAATGGTTAGCGATGTGCGTTTTTCATTGTTTTCCAAGGAGACTATGCTGCTGTCTAATAATATTTTATTAGTTGTTGCAACGGCAATGGTGCTTTTTGGCACACTCTATCCTTTAGTTATTGATGCCATCAGCGGGAATAAAATATCGGTTGGACCACCCTACTTCAACACCATGTTTATACCATTAACAATCCCGCTTGCGATCATTGTTGGTGTTGGCTCTATGAGTCGCTGGAAGCGTGATCAAATTCATCGTTTCATTCCTAAAATAATTCTTTTTATTGTCGCTAGCTTACTAATAAGTGCATTAGCAACATTTTTATTATCGGTCAGTTCTTTTGCTTGGGGTGGCTTTGCTGGTTTAGCACTAGCGATATGGGTGATCTTATGGAGTATTCATAGTGTTGTTGATCGATTAAGACATCAATCAAATTGGCGTATCGGTATAAAGAAAATTCCTGCCTCAATTTGGGGTATGGCCGTTGCCCATTTTGGAATTGCTGTTTTCATTATTGGTGTTACCCATGTGAACACTTACAGTGTTGAAAAAGATATTCGCATGAACCCAGGTGAAAGTTATCAGCTTGGTAAATACAATTTTACTTTTGCAGGTGTTTCACGTGTCGCTGAGGCTAATTATCAAGCTAATGAAGGGCGTTTCATTATTGGTGATATAGAACAACCCGCTAACGCCAGTTTATTTGAACTAACACCGCAAAAACGTTTTTATAGTAGCGGCAATGCGATGACCGAAGCGGCAATTAATACCACCCTTGGACGTGATATTTATGTGTCTTTAGGAGAAGATCTCGGACAAGGCGCATGGAGCGTAAGGTTATATTTGAAATCCTTTGTTGCTTGCATCTGGCTAGGTGGTTTTTTAATGGCCTTAGGAGGCTTGATCGCAACCACTGACAGACGTTATCGTGCGGCACGTCGTGAAAAAGTTAAAAGTCATAACGATGCACCGGATAACACAAAAAATATAGCTCATGCTTAATCCCAATAAAAATACAGGTGTGAAAATTAAAGGCGCAATAAGCCTTAAATTTTTGATTCCATTTATTGCCTTTATTACCATCGCAATATTTTTAGGGATTGGTTTATCACTAAATCCGCGTGACTTGCCTTCGACAATGATCGATAAACAAGCACCTGAGTTTGAACTTAATTTGCTCTCTAGCCCTGAACAAGTATTCTCTCCTGAAGACCTTTTAGGTTCACGCTGGGTGCTCAATGTTTGGGCATCTTGGTGTGTAGCTTGTCGTGTAGAGCACCCTATTCTGAACGAAATTGCCAATCGAACAGACATTATTATGGTTGGACTTAATTATAAAGATGACCCCAACGAAGCCCGTCAATGGCTTTCTGAACGCGGTGATCCTTATGATTTTAAACCGATGGATTCGACGGGTGATGCAGGTATTGATTGGGGTGTATACGGGGTTCCCGAAACATTTGTAATCGATGAAAACGGTATCGTTATCTACAAACATACAGGACCAATGGATGCAGCTGCAGTTGAAGTAATGTTGCCTTTAGTTATGAGTAACGACCTTGCCAAAGCAGCGTTGTAATAACAATGACTTCTTATAAAACATTTTATTTGCTTGTGCTGCTTTTAATAGCAATATTCGACGTAAGTCACAAGCCCGTTTTAGCCTCAATTGAAGCCGTTGAGTTTAACGACCCAAAACTCTTAAGCCGCTACCAATCATTAATTGCCGAGCTTCGTTGTTTGGTCTGTCAAAATCAAAACTTAGCCGATTCCGACGCTGATTTAGCAAAAGATTTACGTCGCAAAACAGAGGAAATGCTCAAAGCTAATAAAACGGATAAGGAAATACTTTCTTATATGCAAGAACGGTACGGCGATTTTGTTCTTTATCGCCCGCCTCTTAATGCTATGACAACATTCCTTTGGCTTGGTCCATTTGTTTTATTATTGATCGCTTTTATTAGCCTTATCTTGATGATAAAACGCCAGCAGTCTTTCACTGTGGAAAAAGACACCTCGAGTTCCACAAACGAGTTATCGCAAATACGCGATAGACTAAAAAACACTTCAACAACCAACACTCCCTGATTTCAATGTTTATCTTCATCATTGTTGCGATATTAATAGTAATTATAAGCTTGGCATTTATGCTTCGGCCTTTAGTTAAGAAGCAAGAAAGTACATCAGTAGATCGCGACACGCAAAATTTTATTTTTGCCAAGAAACGTTTGTCTGAATTAGAGGAACAAGTAAGCAACAATGAAATATCAGCAGAAGATTTTGAGTCACTTAAATTGGAAATTGAGCAAGGCTTGATCAAAGATACTGATTTAACGACATCACCAGCGGTCGACAAGAGCGAAGAAATCGCGCAATCGAATGGCATTGCGATTACATTGTTATGCACCTTAATCCCTTTTGCAGCACTTATTATTTACCAAATTAGCGGTGAACCTGCTGCACTTGATCAAAACAATCTAACTGTTCAACAAACAAACTTTAATGGTCAAGAACAAAATTTTGATCAAATGATCGCCCAAGTAGAACAGCGCTTGCAGAACAACCCTGATGACATAGAGGGCTGGGCTATTTTAGCGCAGTCCTATATGGCAGTAGAACGCTATCAAGACGCATTAGATACTAATAAAAAACTATTAAGTCTTGTTGGTGAAAGTGCCGAAGTCTATACCCAGCTAGCAGATTCCAGTGCCTTACTCGCGGGTGGTATTCTGGCAGGGCAACCTATTCAATACGTACAAAAAGCATTAGCAATAAACCCACAGTACCCGCAAGCGTTATGGTTAGCTGGTTTAAACGCTGCTCAAAACGAAAATAGTCAAGAAGCAATTTCTTATTGGAATCGTTTATTACCATTGCTGGCAAACTCTCCACAGCAACAACAAGAGCTACAAGATATTATTGCCCAAACTAGTGATGTAATTAACAACCCAGATCTTATAGAAGAAACTGGTCAAGCAGATAACCAGGCAGACTTACCTGGAATTACAGTACGAGTTTCAATAGACCCTGAAGTTGCAGCACAGTCTGAATCTACAGATTCTGTGTTTATCTTCGCGCGCGCGCAAAATGGCCCACCTGCTCCACTTGCAGTCAAACGGTTAACTGTTGCTAACTTACCAGTGACTGTTTCCTTGAATGACAACGATGCGATGGTGGCACAATTTAAGCTATCATTATTTGCAGACATCGTTGTTGCTGCAAGAGTTTCCAAGTCAGGCAACCCAATTGCACAATCAGGTGATTTTGAATCCAGTGAAATAATCAGTAAAAATACAAATAACGAAATTATTGAATTAAATATCTCGACTGTTGTTGAATAAAAGATTGAATAAAAAATTCAATTCTTTTATACCTATTTCAAATTATATATTAATGATAGCTTCTGAAAACTGAGGAGATTAATAATGACTCATTTACGCAAAAAACAAACAAATTTATTTCTAGCATTTTTCTTGTTAATACCCCTTAGCCTATTAGCACATCACGGCGAGGCACCTCATTACGATGCATCCAAAGAACTTGTTGTAGAAGGTCTGTTAACTGACTTCCAATTAGTTAATCCTCACTCCTACGTCTACTTTGATGTGCGCGGCGACGATGGCGAAGCACAAAACTGGCGTTGTGAACTAGGTACTAATTTACGTCGTTTCGGTTGGACTGAAGAAACCTTAGCACCAGGAGGCCGTGTAAGAGTCACAGGCAACCCTGCTAGGCGCGAAGAACATGTTTGTAAAATTAACTCCATTGAACATGAAGACGGTCGCACAATTGGTTTTCGAGGAACTCCGACTGAAGGCACCTCTACATATAAACCTGATGCCGATCAACTCAGTTTTAACCCGCAAGAAAAACCTAAATTAGATGTGCTTGCGACTGGCTCAAATGCTGCCAAAGAGCGAACTATTGTTGATGTCCCTACTGAAGGGTTCTTTGGTTATTGGCAAGCAAATTCAGCCGGTGTTATTGGCATAGCAGGAGTTGGTCGTAATAGAGGAGATGATGCCGATCAACTACAATCTGATTTACCAATGCCTACAACATTTTTGGTTCCTGACTATACTGAAGCAGGACAAAGCCTTTTGGATAAATACGACGATCGCTACGACAGTCCAAACTTATATTGTAAATCAAGTATTTTTGACGGCATGGTTCATCACACAATCACTAATGAGTTTGTACAAGTCGATGAGAATACTATTCGCTGGGTATATGGTTTTATGGACCTAGTGCGCACCATTCATTTAGACCAAGATACTCATCCAATAGAACCTGCACTCAACTCAACGGGGCATTCTATTGGCCATTGGGAAGGCGATACATTAGTCGTCGAAACAGCGGGTTTTCAAAAGCAATGGTTGTATAGCGCAAGTCGCACTAACGTACTAGCTAGTGAAGAATTAGTCGTTACCGAACGATTAACTTTTGATGAAGCTAATGATCAATTAGTGATCGAATACACGGCTGAAGACCCAGTCTATTGGAACGCACCTATCAGTGGTGTTATGCGCCTAGGCCGTTCAGATGAAGCTTATCAACTATATGATTGTGTAGAACTTGCCGGTGACAATAATCGCCGCGCAGACGGCAGTACCATTTTTGATAGCCCTCTTGCAATGATAGATACCAGCACCACAACTCAGGTAATTAGTAATGAGAATATTGAGCCGACAACTAGCTCAAGCATTGAAAGTTCTGACAACGATGAAGAACCTGGTTTTTTTGATCGTTTGATTGAATTCTTCAAAAATTAATTATCTAAAAACCAATATCTGAATAAGCTAAAGCCCTTCTTATTTAGATATTGGTTTCTGCACTAATCTATTTATAAATCTATTTATCAACCCTTTGTTTTTGCCGTCGGTAATGTACCCACCACATATACCAACCAGATAGTGACAATATAATGGCAATTATCGCAATCAAATCCATAAAAAAAACACCAAAACGGCCAAACAAACGACCGCTATGAGCCTCTAATATAAAGCGCTCCCAATTATGAATTTCTGGGATTACTGACTCTGAATCTTGAGTCTCTTTAACACCACTGAACCAATTAACATTACCTTGATATACATTCCAAGCCCCAGAAGCATCAATAAATTGATAAGCTTTTTGTGATGATTCAATACAAACACTATCGCTGCATTGACCAATAGCTGTAACAGGACTAGGCAAACCGTAATACTGATCAATAATTTCAACTACTTGGTTTTCAGTATTTAAAATTAATAGCTGTAAATCACAGGCAATCCAGCGCTGGTTTGAAAGCTCAATAAGACCACGTAACTGCCCTTCACATTGACCGAGTAACGTTCCATTCAAAAATATTTTTTGCTTAGACTGAAGAATTAAGCCTATAGGCGTTTCTATTTCGTATTGTGTTGATGACTCTAGCTCATACAACGCTCCAGCAACACTAGTCGGTAATGGTATCTCGGCTAAGTCAAACCAGTTAGTGTGGTTTAGCAATACCCCTGATATTGAAATCCATATTAAAAATAATGCAGCGACCAAACCTAAGCGTCGATGCCAACGACGCAATAAATCTCTAAACTGTTTATGCTGCATTATGAACTCAGAAAAATAAAAAAATTAGCAATATAGTCAACGCAAAGAGATTTCATCTTCATTTTTTTCTGACCTATCATTTTGCATTACAATTTCATGTAACTTAAGTGCGGCAATCGCTGAACGATTTAGTGTTTTAACCGATAAAGTTGCACCGGTGATACCATTTATCTTTTTCGTTAGCTTATCTTTTTCAGTCAGTTGAGCATCGACAAATTGACGACGAAAAGACTCTAATTTGACTTCACCACCGCGACTTTCTCGATACTCTAATATCGATACATGTACTATTTTTCCACCATCTACGGCAATCGCGCTAGTGATTGGACGCTCCTTACCAATTTCATTAAATATCCACGCTGTTCGCTCCCCCGAACGCCAATAACGAATACGTAATTGACCATATGTGCGATTAAGAATAGTACTTAACTGATCACGAATATCATCATTCAACCAAAGGGTTTCACTATCTGGTGATCTTGTAAATACTTCAGCGTTGAAGCTCTCAAGCGTCTGATAAACACCAATTTGTGCCAACGTTGTGTTTGTAACTGCCCCAAGAAGTAAAAAAGATAAAATCAAATAACGCATTTCAACACCAATTTGACTAGAAACTCCAGCCAACACCTAGATTAAACCCATCAAGCTCATTGTCATCTGACTCATCTTCATCGTCATCAAATTGAATATCAGCTTTTAACACAACATTTGGATACAACCAGTAATTCACCCCTAATAAAGTACGGTTTTCTTCGCTACTATTATCATTGTCACCAGCAGTTTCATCGATAAATTCGCGCCGTGCAAAAACCCCTAGCGAATCGTTAAAACGCCATGATGGTTCAATATACCAACCCTCTTGTTCATTACGACCAATGCCAGCAAGTTCTCCATCAGTATTTAATATTGACTCAATTGCATCATCAATATCCCATCGTGCATATAAGGCACGAAAACCAAAACCAACCTCTTGTTGATAAGCTGCATGAAACTCAGTTAGCAAGCCGTCAACTGATGCATCTAAAGCGAAGGCTGGACGATCCAGACGTGAATTACCAACACTACTTTGCAGCAAATCACTTTGATAATGCAAGGCTGCACCTAACTCCAAACCTGGCACAGCTGTATATTTAAGGCGTAATGTACTGGCCACATCCTCAAAGTTAGCACGCGACCCACCTTGCCGACTACTACGTACAGAAAAATCATCCGCTAACTGTAAGCCTTCGTGAAGTGCAAAATCATAACGTAAACCTTGTGCAAGATTACCTGCGAATTTAATCCCATTCACTCTATAAGTCGTTGGAATAATTCGTGATTCAATTCGATTGCGCTCTACCCCATAGAATGTTTCAGGCTCATGTGTTTCATTCAAAAAGCCTAACGGCACTAAATGTAAACCAGCCAAAACATTATGATTGTGAGCATAATCCCATTCAATATAAGCTTGTTCTAACTCAACTTCTCCAGCTGCAGCTGTATTAGTATGTTCAATTTCTAATTCAGAAAAGAATCGCAGGTTATCTTTAAATTCATTTGCAAAATATAAAACAAAACGCTGTACATCGATCTCATCACTTGGATTACTAGTCGAGCTATCAGACGTTTGAGTACCACTATTGTAAAGTACCTCTCCATAACCGCCTAAACGAGTTCTTTCCGTCCAAGATGATAGCAATGAGTTACCTGATGAATTTTGTTGATCTTCAACCACATCAGCTAATGATTCAGTAATTACCTTTGTTTCCCTGATACCAGAATTAGCAATATTCAGCTCATTTTGAAGTTGTTCAATTTGTTTTTCCTGTTGCTGTATTACTTGCCACATTTGTTCTAAAGACGGCGTTTCAGTACTACTTTGCGCTTGTACTGTATTTGCCACCATGAACGTAAAGATAGTTACGCTCAATACTTTCTTCATTTTGTTCATTTTGTTAAATATTAAATATTTAGTGAGTATTTGATTAGAGATGCATCTTAATGCAAATGATTCTCATTATCAA
>CAZFEM010000008.1:38353-42064 GCA_964517515.1 uncultured Gammaproteobacteria bacterium
TTTAGTGAGTATTTGATTAGAGATGCATCTTAATGCAAATGATTCTCATTATCAATATTATTCTCATTATTATTTAAGATTTAAATATATAAGTTTTAAAACCTTCCTCAACAGCAATACGAATAAAAGAAAGTTACGGTTTTGGACTAACTACGACTAAATCCTTTTATGAAATATCCTTGTATGTAGTATCAGAATATAGTTAGTTATTTGTTCTAGTTGGGTAATTCCATTCGAAATAGTCATCATTCAAGCGAGCATTTCGTCGTAATAAATATAACCCTTCAATGATATGAGCAAACCGAACTGGGCCAAAATCTAATACTTCGAAACCCAAATTTAGACATAACTGCATGACGAATTCCTTGGACTGAAAGTCATTACCAACAATCGGTATTGTAATTGGGTGGTCATGTAAACTTGGATCAGCCATAGTGTTAGCACTAATAGTACTAAATGCTTTCACAACATTAGCCGTTGGAGCAAGACGTTGAATCCGCTCAGCATTAGATACACTATTCGGATAATCAGCATAGCCATCTTCATCAACCTGGCGTGGATTAATAGGGTCAATAATAATTTTGCCCGATAGATCTCCAAGACTTAGTACCACTTCTTCAGCAACATCCCAAGGTACAGCCAGCACGATTATGTCAGCCATTTTTGCCGCCTCTGGCTGCGTCATAGCCGAAGAATTATTAGTAGTTTTTGCTAATAATAATTTTACTGAATCGGAATCTGGTGTTCTTGAACCATAGATAACTTCATGACCTAGTTCAGCAAAGCGTGGGCCTAGAGCATTAGCAACAGACCCCGTACCTATTATTGCTATTTGTGCAGCTAAAGAGGTTACTGATGCAGATAATAATATTAAGGCTAATAAAATTTTATGAGAAAAATTATTCATTTAAGTCCAAGTTTAGAAATTTATATTGATCATTAAAAAAGCATTAAAAAAGCGACAGGCAGACACCCATCGCTTTAATAAGTTAAATCGAAAAACGTTTAGCTTTCTTCGCCTAAACCTAAACGTTGTATTAATTCTGCATAAGGCACATAGCCAGGAACAACTTGGCCATCATCAAACACCATGGTAGGTGTTCCTCTAACGCCCACATCTTGACCTAATTTAAATGTTTCAGCGATAGGATTATCACAAACTGCCGATGATGGAGTATTACCAGCTTTTGCATCCGTCAAGGATGATTTTTGATCATCGCTACACCAGACTGAAACATATTTATCATAACTACCTGATGGCACACCCGCTCTAGGATAAGCTAAATAACGAACTTCAATACCTGCTTCATTTAACTGTGTGATTTCAGAATGCAATTGTCGACAATACCCACAATCAATATCTGTAAAGACAGTTATATAACGTTTTGGATTATCCGGACCAAACACAATCATTTTTGCCTGATCAACTTGTCCAATCACATCTGCCATTTTTTCATTAGCAGCGACTTCACCTAAATTTTCTTTACTGTCAGTATTTAGTAAGTCGCCTATTAAGGCAAAATCACCATCAACATAAGCAAATACATAATTACCTTGAATTAACATTCGGTAAACCCCTTCTGCTTCAGTTGCTATAATCTCCGCATCTTCAGCTAATGGCACCAACTTTACAAGTTCAGCTCTAATTAGAGCAATATCTTCTGCTTCACTTTGTGCATTAATTGAAACACTGAAAAAAGTGCTTATTATTACTGCGAGTAAAACAGAGTTTAATTTCATATTTGCTATTTTCATCTTTTAATTACTTCCATTGCTTGTTTAAATTACTCATTAAAAATATTAAACCTCAAAAGAAAGAGGCATAATATTAGATTATGAGTTTTCACTAATGTTATTAATGTATCATATTCTTTAGACAATGACCGTTATATACAAAAAATTCTTACTAGCCTCTACTCTTATTTTGAGTAGTTTCCTATTGCCCTTTGTGCAGCAAACCCAAGCCGCAGTTTATATCTATGAGCTACCTGACGGCAGCAAGCTTATTACTGATCGAAAACAAAATCGTTCAGGTTATAAACTAAAAAATACCTATAACACTACCCCTTATCGCTCATCGAGAAGTACTCAGCAGCCCTATTATGCGAATACTATAAAATCGCAATACGATGCTCTGATAGTTAATATGTCACTGAAATACAACCTAGAGCCGGCTTTTGTTAAAGCCGTTGTGCATATTGAATCAGCTTTTGACACTTTTGCTATCTCACCCGCTGGGGCAATGGGATTGATGCAATTAATGCCGGCCACAGCAGCGAGTTATGAATTAACTCGAGATCACTTTAACCCCAACCGCAATATCGAAGTAGGTGTAAGACACCTTAAAGATTTAATGGAGCGTTATGATAACGATAAAAAATTATCATTAGCCGCTTATAATGCCGGCGCGGGAGCAGTGAGTCGTTACAATGGTATTCCGCCTTACGAAGAAACTCAGAACTATGTAGTCAAAGTCATGAGTCTCTACGATAAATATAAAAAAGAGATTTGAGCTTTTAATTTTATCTTAGTATTAAAACTTACTACGACTCTGTAGCTAAACGAGCATTAATCATCAGCTGCTTCATACTAAAAACGGCTTCATGAAAACCCGTCATTGAAGCTCTAGCCACAATCGCATGACCAATATTCAAACAAACTATTTCAGGGATAGCTGCAATTTTTTGAATATTCTGATAATGCAATCCATGCCCTGCATTAACTTGCAAACCTAGCTCATGAGCCAGTTTTGCACCATCAACAATTTTATCTAATTCACTTGTTCTTTGGTTTTCATTACATTCTGCATACTGACCTGTATGTAATTCAACAATGTCTGCACCAACCTCTTTACTTGCTTCAATTTGCGCAAGGCTAGCATCAATAAATAGCGATACTAATATTTTGCTTTCTTGTAATTCTAAAACAGTGTCCTTGAGTTGCGAAATTTGACCTGCAACATCCAAACCTCCTTCTGTTGTTAATTCTTCACGGCTTTCTGGAACCAAACAACATTCTTCAGGAAGCACCGTTTTAGAAATCTTAATCATTTCAGGAGTATTAGCCATTTCCAAATTAAGAGGTAAAGCAACATTACCTTTGATACTAAATACATCGTGATTTTGAATATGCCGTCGGTCTTCGCGTAAGTGCACAGTTATTCCATCGGCCCCAGCTTTACGAGCAACATCAGCGGCCTGCATTGGGTCAGGGTAGCTTACCCCACGAGCTTGTCGCAAGGTTGCAATATGGTCTACGTTAACACCAAGCTGAATTGTTTTATGTTCTTTCATTTCGCTTTTACTTTTCGTTTGCTTTTTTTAGGTAAACCCACAAGGTAAAAAAAGCTGTCTACTTATAATCGGCTTATAACCTAAATTGAGATGCAATATATTACGCATCAAATGCTTACTTTGCGCCTTTTCAGTATCACTTAAATCATTTCTATAGATATTATCTTCAGCGCTTTTTGCATCAATATTATGAGATAACGCTAGCACAATTCGTCCAGATACTGCATTTTTTTCATTAGCTTTAGCAACAATAAAGCCCTTACCTGCATGAAAACGATAGAAAGCATCGGGGTTGATCTTTTCATCACTACCTGCGACAGATGTAAAACTAACTCCGTAGCCGGTTTCTTTAATAATTATTTTTTCAAATTCTCGCAACACTTCAGCAAGCTCATCATTTTTTTTGCATTGACTTAAA
>CAZFEM010000008.1:42164-61347 GCA_964517515.1 uncultured Gammaproteobacteria bacterium
TTCAAATTCTCGCAACACTTCAGCAAGCTCATCATTTTTTTTGCATTGACTTAAAGCAATGATTGTTCGCATATATTCATCAAACAAAGTCTGATGTGGGTCATGTCGGTGTACTAGATTAACTAATAATTCATTGCAATAAAAACCACAAACTAAGGCGTGCTCATGCAATTCATTATCAACCAAATCAAAGTTTTTTAAATCAATTTCAGCTGACGTCAATATCGGTATTTCACCTTTACCAGTCCAACTAGTTAGTAATGGCTGAAACGGTAACAAAACACCTTTAAGGCGCGATTTAGGCCGACGTGCTCCTTTTGCCATTAAAGCCAGACGTCCATACTCACGACTAAATACTTCAACAATCCAACTACTCTCAGAGTATGGTCTATTTAATAAAATAAAAGCGGCTTGCTGATGAGCTCTCATTATTATCTAAAAATATTGATTTTAACCAATATCTTCATCGTAGCCCAAGCTATATAAGTCTCGTGCATTATCAGACCATCCAGAACGCACTTTAACCCATAATTCCATAAAGACTTTTTTATCTAACAGTTCCTCACAACTCTTGCGTGCAGCAGAACCAATTTTTTTTAAGGCTTCACCTTTTTTACCAATCACCATCGCTTTATGAGAGTTCTTTTCAACCCAAATATCGGCACCTATATGATAAACATTATCCTCAAGCTTAAAGATACTAATCTCAACAGCAGTCGCATAAGGCAGTTCGTCACCTAAACGACGAAATAGTTGTTCTCGAATTAATTCTGACACCAAAAATCGAAAACTCCGATCGGTAATTTCATCATCATCAAAGCCAGCTGGTGAAATAGGCAAATACTTTTCCAAGGTATCTACTAAGTGGTTTACGTTATTTTCTTTATTCTTCTTCTTTTCGTTACGTAATGCAGTAACCGGAATGATTTCAGTAAAACCATGCAAATCATTTGATTGCGCAATCAGAGGCAAACAGTCATTAATCGAAGTCAATAAATCAATTTTATTAATTACCAAAATTAGAGGCGCAGAAATATTTTTAAGCGATTCTAAGACTAATTTATCTGCCTCAGTCCAACCTGCATTAGCAGTAATCATCAGACAAACAACATCGACACCTTCAACACTCGCTATTGCAGTACGATTAATAATTTTGTTAATCGCTTTCTGATTAGATTTTTTTGCTAATGAATGCATCCCTGGCGTATCAACAAATACAATTTGTTTATTTTCATCCGTATTTATCCCTAAAATACGGTGCCGCGTTGTTTGCGGTCGGTGTGACGTAATACTTATTTTTTGTCCAATAATATGGTTCATTAACGTCGACTTACCGACGTTGGGTTTACCAACAAAGGTCACAAAACCAAAACGAAATTCTTTAGTCATTGAAAAATATTGGCCCTTAATTAACGTGAAGCTTCGGCTTGCAGTTTTTCCAAAACAATAGCCGCTGACTTTTGCTCAGCCATACGTCTTGAATTAGCTGATGCTATGGCGGTTTCATCACGACTTGGCAAACTACATTCGACGGTAAATTCTTGGTTATGCTGTTCACCGCTCGTTTCAATAATTTGATATTGAGGTAGATCTAAACCCATTTTTTGCATAAATTCCTGTAACTGGCTTTTAGCATCTTTATAATTACCGTCAACTGATAAACCTGTTAACTTATCTTTAAAGTACCTCTGAATAAATTTATTGGCTTGAGAAAAATCTGCATCAAGATAGATGGCACCGATTAAACTCTCTACTACATCCGATAATATTGAAGCACGATTAAAACCACCACTTTTTAGTTCTCCTTCTCCTAAAATAAGGTAATCGCTTAATTTTAAATTTTTAGCGACATCGGCAAGTGTTTCTTGGCGAACCAAACTAGACCTCATGCGGCTTAACTTTCCTTCACTTTCTTTTGGATACTTTTCGTATAACGATTCAGCAATCACAAAGCCCAAAATACTATCGCCTAAAAACTCCAACCGTTCATAGTTCTTTGATCCTTTGCTTCGATGTGTCAGTGCTAATTTAAGTAGACTAATATCATTAAATTCATAATCAAGTTTCCGCATTAAAGCGGTTAATTCAGTCATCACTTACAACATTCACATACAAAACTAATTTTCAGATAAATCTTTTTCAATAACATTATCAAATTTTACTAATAGCGTTAAATTAAAAAATAAAGGAACTTCACGCTGGTAGTTCGTTTTTATAGTAAACAGTCTATTAGATCGCTTAAGATCAAGATCAGTTTTATAATTAAGCAACCTATGACTACCATCAATGTATAGCTGGTTATTCATATTTTTCTCAATTGTACTACGCGACACCTGCGTTAAATTAACATTATCCAGACTGCGCTCCATCGCATTTTTAATATTTTCATTCGCAGAATAGACTGGCACTAACTGTATTCCAATAAAAGCAAAAAATATAATTACCCCGAGAGTGAAGATAAGACTCCAGAAGGTCCAGCCAGATTGTTTATTTATATTTGTAGGGCTTGAACGCCTTGAAAAACTATTTTTTATTGCATCACTGTGGTCTTTTAAGTTTGGCATATTATTCACAGTTTCATTCATGATTTCATTCCTCTATTTCATACTCTAACTAAGATTATCTTAGCCCAAATTGCTGACCTTAAGCTAGCTTTAGCAAACAGATTAATTATAACCCTTCCCCTACTCGAGAAAAGTCAAATTTACAACAAGGGCTGGTGTAGGCATGAAACCAAATAAAAAATGCCTTACCAACGATATTTTCATCCGGCACGAAGCCCCAAAAACGCCCATCTAAACTGTGATCTCGATTGTCACCGAGAACAAAATAATGCCCTTCAGGCACTTCGACTTTTTTATCGCCGGATGATGACGAAGGTTCTAATAAAACAGAGAACTCTACATTTTCATCACTATCATTATCTGTTGGCACTACTTGTGAGTACCTCGCTTGAGGGCGCTCAATACCTTGAGGAGAAAACGGTATATATTCACCATCTTCTTGTAAATTAATTACTTGGCCATTAATCAGCAACTGTTTATGGCGATATTCAATCTCATCACCAGGCAAACCAATAACCCGTTTAATATAATTAGTTTTATTATCACCAGGGAAGCGAAACACCATAATGTCTCCGCGCTCGGGAGTATTTATCGGTATAATTTTGTCATAAATAATTGGCAGTCGCACACCATAAGTAGATTTATTGACTAAAATAAAATCGCCTATTTCAAGTGTTGGCAACATAGACCCAGATGGAATTCTAAACGGTTCAATAATAAACCCGCGCAAAACAAAAACGAGTAATACCACAGGGAAAAATGACCGTGCGTAATCCAAATACCATGGTTCATGCTCAAAATCAGCAATAGGAATAGGCTTTTCAGCACCTTGTGGAATACCTTTAAATACATATCTACACAAAAAAAGTGTAGCGCCAAAAATCAACACTGCCGAAAATAATATAATTTCAAAGTAATTCATTGTTTAATCCCCTTTTTTGAGGACAGCTAAAAAGGCTTCCTGCGGTATTTCAACAGAACCAATTTGTTTCATACGCTTTTTGCCTTCTTTTTGTTTTTCAAGTAATTTTTTCTTACGGGTAATATCACCACCATAACATTTAGCAGTGACATTTTTGCGTAAAGCTTTAACCGTTTCACGAGCAATAATTTTTGCACCAATTGCTGCTTGAATTGCGACATCAAACATTTGCCGTGGAATCAACTCACGCATCCGACTAACTAACTCGCGACCACGATAAATAGATTGCTCACGATGCACTAAAATAGCCAGAGGATCAACCGCATCACCATTAATAAGAACATCAACCTTGACCATATCAGTTGATCGATACTCTAAGATTTCATAGTCAAGTGAAGCATAGCCTCGACTAACCGATTTCAAACGATCAAAAAAGTCCATGACCACTTCATTAAGAGGTAGCTCAAAATGCAACATTACTTGTCGTCCTAGATATTGAATATTTTTTTGAATTCCACGTTTTTCTATACATAAGGTCATAACCGCGCCAATATACTCTTCGGGCATTAACATATTGGCTGAAATAATCGGCTCACGAATTTCTTCAATTTTGTTTAGCTCTGGTAATTTTGATGGGTTATCAACTTGTATTAGCTCACCATCTTTCATTAGGACTTCATAGACAACTGTCGGCGCAGTTGTAATTAAATCCATATCATATTCACGCTCGAGGCGCTCTTGAATAATTTCCATGTGTAACATTCCTAAAAAACCACAACGGAAACCAAGCCCTAATGCATCCGATACCTCAGGGTCATACTGTAAAGAGGCATCATTTAAACTTAATTTACTTAAAGCATCACGAAAGGATTCATAATCAGCCGGATTAATTGGATACAAACCCGCAAAAACCCGCGGCTGAACTTCCTTAAAACCGTCTAAAGGCTCAGTAACACCACCTTTAACTGTCGTGATGGTATCACCAACCTTAGCACCAGTAATATCCTTAACGCCTGAAATCAAATAACCTACTTCACCGAGTAATAATTGATCCTTAGGTGTGCGTTTTGGTGTAAAAATACCTAAATCTTCAACATTATAAGCAATGCCACTAGACATCATCTTAATCCGATCACCTTTGTTAATTGACCCCTGAATAATTCGGATCAAAGAAACTGTACCAAGATAATTATCAAACCAAGAGTCCATAATTAGCGCCGATAAGGGCTTACCTATTTCACCACTAGGCGGTGGCAACTCTTGCACAATTTGCTCTAATAAATCTTCAATACCTATGCCGCTTTTTGCACTAACATGCAATGCACCCGAACAATCGATTCCTATTACATCTTCAATTTCAGCGCCAACACGCTCAGTGTCAGCAGCAGGCAAATCAATTTTATTTAATACTGGTAATACCTCTAAACCTAGATCAACGGCCGTATAGCAATTTGCCACTGTTTGCGCCTCGACTCCTTGAGAAGCATCAACTACTAACAATGCTCCTTCGCATGCAGTAAGCGAACGAGAAACCTCATAGGAAAAATCGACATGGCCGGGCGTATCAATCATATTTAATTGGTACGTTACACCATCTTTTGCTTTGTAGTTAAGCGCGACACTTTGTGCCTTAATAGTGATCCCTCTTTCGCGTTCAATATCCATGGAATCCAAAACTTGTTCTTCCATTTCACGTTGCGCAAGGCCGCCACAAACTTGAATAAAACGATCAGCTAAGGTCGACTTGCCATGATCAATATGAGCAATAATTGAAAAATTACGAATTTTTTGAATATCGTGCATCTTGCTCTTTATAAGACAAATTTTGTTGGTAGCCTAAAATTATTTAATAGGACATAAAAAGCGCCACGGCTTTAAGCATAAACCGCAGCGTAGAATCATTATTTTAACAAATAGCCCGTCGCAAAGACACTTTATTCGCCCGCTCGGTGCAGATAAAAAAGCAGATAAAAAGTAGCCGAAAATCGACAGCGCTAATTTCTCACTAAGTTATAATCAGTTTTTGCAGCAATTAAAAAAAGAATAATTCAAATGAACTCAAACCATTCAGATGTACTGATTATTGGTGGTGGCGCAGCGGGCTTAAGTCTAGCACTTCGTCTAGCTGAACAAGACATATCAATCACGATACTTTCTAAAGATGAACTAACAGAAGGGTCAAGTCTTTACGCACAAGGCGGTATCGCAGCTGTTCTGGATAAAGATGATGATTTTGAATCACATATTAAAGACACACATATTGCTGGTGCAGAACTGTGCAAGGACCCAGCGGTTAGAAAAGTTATTGAAGGCGCACCTGAAGCAATTAACTGGTTAATTGATAAAGGGGTTAAATTTACCTTAGTAGATGGTGCTGAATACGATGGCGAAGATTCAAATTATCACCTCACTCACGAAGGCGGTCACTCACACCGGCGCGTCATTCATGCTAAAGACGCTACAGGTCGAGAAGTAGAAACCACTCTAGAACAACATGTTCGATCTCAAACCAATATAACTATTCTAGAGAACCATATTGCGATCGACTTAATTACTGCGCAGAAGTTGGATAATCAAACTGTCTCTCGAGTTTATGGCGCCTATGCATTAGATAAAACCAAAGGTAAAGTCGAAACTTTTGCTGCTAGATCTGTTGTTCTTTCAACCGGCGGTGCTTCCAAAGCCTATTTATATACAACTAACCCAGATACTTCTACTGGTGATGGTATCGCTATGGCTTGGCGAGCAGGTTGTCGAATCGCTAATATGGAATTTGTACAATTTCATCCTACTTGTTTATATCACCCTTATGCGAAAGGCTCATTAATCTCCGAAGCTGTGCGTGGCGAAGGCGGGTTACTAAAGCTTCCTAATGGTGAACGCTTTATGGATAAACATCATGAATTAGCTGAATTAGCACCACGAGACATCGTCGCACGCGCAATTGATTATGAAATGAAAAAAGGTGGATTTGATTCTGTCTACCTAGACATTAGCCATAAAGACAAAGAATTTATCCTTGATCATTTCCCTAATATCGCTGAAAGCTGTGAAAAATTTGGTTACGACATGACCAAAGAACCTATCCCAGTTGTACCTGCTGCACATTATAGCTGTGGTGGAATACTAACGGATTTAAATGGTCGCAGTGATGTAAGTCGATTATATGCAGTTGGTGAAAGTAGTTGTACTGGCTTACATGGTGCTAATCGACTAGCTAGTAATTCTTTACTCGAATGCTTAGTGATTGCTAAATCAGCCGCTGATGACATTAAAAAGCGCTTAACAAAAAAAGAAGTCCCTATTCCAACTTTGCCATCTTGGGATGAAAGTAAAGTTTCCGATCCTGATGAACAAATTGTCGTATCGCATAACTGGGATGAGCTGCGTCGCTTCATGTGGGATTACGTTGGTATTGTGCGAACAGATAAGCGTCTCGAACGCGCATTAAATCGAGTTAACTTACTGCAAGAAGAAATAATTGAATATTATGGAAACTTTAAAGTTAATAATGATTTGATCGAGCTACGTAATCTTGCATTAATCGCGCAACTAACTATCGAATGTGCTTTAACACGTAAAGAGAGTCGCGGTCTACATTACACCACCGACTACCCAGAAATACGCGACTTTCCTGTCGATACAATCCTGACACCTAACAACTTTGCAAGCCATGCACCAATTCACGAATGGATAGCCGAAAATTAATCATTTAATTAATAATGAAAGACCCTTTATCTCGTATTGATTTAAATTTACTCGTTGCATTTCAAGTCCTTATGCAGGAAAAAAATGTAACTCGAGCAGCTGAACGCTTGTTTGTCACGCAACCCGCTATGAGTAAAACACTAAATCGCTTACGAAATTTATTAGACGATGAACTATTTGTACGTTCAGCGCATGGCTTAACACCTACGCCAAAATCTCAAAACCTAGAACAGCCTATTTCAAAAATTTTAAATCAGTTAACAGAACTAATGGTTAGCAATCAAGAATTTGACCCCGCGAATACCACTGCGACTATTTCGATTGCAACTTTAGGAACTTCCGCAAATGTTGGCTTACCCTCTTTCCTTGATAAATTACGTATTCAAGCACCAAAATTAATGGTGCTAAGCCAAAACCTTGATTCTAAATACGAAGAACTTCTCCGTTCTGGCAGTCTTGATTTTGCAATGGTGGCGAAAAAATCTTTTAGCGATGATTTTATTACACATAAGTTAATGAGTATAAAACCTATGTTATATATGCATAAAAACCATCCCTTAGCTAAAGTAGATCACATAACTTTTGAACAACGTCGCGAATATCAACACATCGCTTTATATTTCCCTAACTTTGAAAGCACCAAAGAAGATATTCAAAAACTATTTGCTTCCTTTGGCATTTTATCAAACGTCCCTTTTCTTTCCACAAATTTGCTTGTTTGTTTAGAAACTCTAAGTAAAACAGATATGTTAATGATCGCTTCCGACCGACTACTCAATTCAGAACTTGTTGCTGAAAACTTTGTTAGTAAGCCTCTAGAAGACCTAATCAATCTAAAAATTGACGCCCTCTCATTAGTTCAACATATCCGAACTAAAAACTCAGCATTGCACCAATATCTAGTAAATTTAATTATTGATAGTTTTAAAGAGAAATAAACCAACCTAACATTACAGTTAGCATAACACTTAAGCTGACATTACTTACTATTTTAGTGAAGCCATCCGTATAAGCTTTTTGAGCCACTATGATCAATAAAACTAAAAATATTTCGATATATATAATCTGATCAAACATTCGATTACCACCTGCACTATCGTTGCAATAAAATACTAAACGAGAACACTTTCGTGCGACATCACCAAGACAAATTGTTACTTGGCTTGAAAGTATTTTGCAGCAAAAAAGACATAACTAGAAATGGTATAAATTTATAACTAACATTCCTTTGAGTTATATCTTCTCCAGAAATCTTCTATTTAACAATTAATTAAACTAACAAAGCTTTATTAATTATTAGAAATATCTTTTAACTCTTTGATTATATTATTTATTTCTTTATTTTTAGATTCCGATTTACCAAAAACCCAGTCCATAATTATAGGGTCTTGAACTTCTAAAAGTCTCTCAAAAGCTTTTTTATGCTCTGTATCTAATTCATTATAACTTGAGTCAACATAGCGATTAAATAAAACATCGAGTTCACGAACCCCTCTTCGGCATCGCCAGAGTAGTTGTTTGGGGTCTAACATTTTCCCTAACTATGAATTGTATTTTTGTTAAAACCTTTACAGTGAACGCTCAGCAATCATTTTTTTAATTTCACCAATCGCTTTGCCAGGATTTAAACCTTTAGGGCAAGTATTAGTACAATTCATAATGGTATGACAACGATATAATTTAAATGGGTCTTCCAATTGATCCAATCGCTCACCAGTCGCTTCATCACGGCTATCTGCCAGCCAGCGATAAGATTGTAATAAGATCGCAGGGCCAAGATATTTATCACTGTTCCACCAATAACTAGGGCATGAAGTCGAACAACAAGCGCACAAAATACACTCATATAAACCATCAAGTTTTTCACGCTCTTCAACCGACTGAAGGCGCTCTTTTGATGGTGAGACAGGAGTCTTAGTTTTTAACCAAGGTTCAACTGACGCATATTGTGCGTAAAAGTGCGTCATATCAGGAACTAAATCTTTAATTACAGACATATGCGGCAAAGGGTAAACCTTTACATCATTCTTACAATCGTCGATTGATTTGGTACAAGCCAAAGTGTTGGTACCATCAATATTCATTGCACATGAGCCACAAATCCCTTCTCGACAAGAACGACGGAAAGTAAGCGTTGAATCAACCTCATTCTTAATTTTTATTAGCGCATCAAGCACCATCGGCCCACAGTTATCCATATCAATATCATAGGTATCAATATGCGGGTTTTGATCATCATCTGGCGACCATCGATAGACTTTAAAACTACGTACATTACTCGCACCATCAGGCGCAGAGAAATGCTTGCCTTCTTTAACTTTAGAATTTTTTGGTAAGGAAAACTCAGCCATTACTTTATCCTCTATATAAAATCTATTTTTTAATGAATTTACTTAATTTAATTACTTATTGTAATAAAAAGTTAATAAACTCGTGGTTTAGGCTTAATGTATTCAACTTCGTCGGTCATTGTATAACTATGCACTGGCCGATAATCTATCGTCGTTTTATGTTGATCGTCGCACCAAGTTAAAGTGTGCTTCATCCAGTTTTCGTCATCACGATCAGGCATATCATCACGCGCATGAGCTCCACGGCTTTCATCACGATTGGCTGCTGAATTCATCGTTACTACTGCCTGACTTAATAGGTTCTCTAGCTCCAGAGTTTCAATTAAATCTGTATTCCAAATCAAACCACGGTCTTTAATACCAATATCAGCAAACTCACTTGCTATTTTAGCAATTTTTTCAACGCCCTCATCCATTACAGCACCAGTTCGAAATACTGCACAATTTGATTGCATTGTTCGTTGCATCGCAAGACGAATATCTGCAGTAGATTGCGAACCTTCTGAGTATCGTATTTTATCCAATCGTTCTAATGTTTCTTGTCCTGCATCATCAGCAATACTTGGAATTGGTTCACTAGGGTCAACAGTTTCCTTCGCTCTTAATGCTGCTGCACGACCAAATACAATCAGATCAAGCAATGAATTTGAGCCTAGTCGGTTTGCGCCATGAACTGACACGCAAGCCGCCTCACCGATCGCCATCAAACCTGGAACAACACTATCTGGATCACCATCTTTAAGCGTTACGACTTCACCGTGGTAGTTGGTTGGAATACCGCCCATATTGTAGTGCACTGTTGGTAATACAGGAATCGGCTCTTTAGTAACATCAACACCAGCAAAAATTTGTGCTGATTCAGAAATACCAGGCAAGCGATCCTCAAGTAATTCAGGACCTAGATGTTCTAAATGCAAGAAAATATGGTCACTATCCGGGCCAACACCTCTCCCCTCATTAATTTCAATTGTCATTGAGCGACTAACAACATCTCGAGAAGCAAGATCTTTAGCATTGGGAGCATAACGTTCCATAAAACGCTCGCCCTCAGAATTAGTTAAATAACCACCTTCCCCGCGCGCTCCTTCAGTAATCAAACAACCCGCGCCATAAATCCCGGTCGGGTGAAATTGCACAAATTCCATATCTTGTAGAGGTAAGCCTGCACGTAATACCATTGCATTGCCATCACCGGTACAAGTGTGCGCTGAAGTTGCAGAGAAATACGCACGACCATAACCACCTGTGGCAAGTACGACTTGTTTAGCTCGATATCGATGAATCTCACCACTTGCCATATCAATAGCCATAACACCGCGGCATTCACCATCTTCCATTATTAAGTCGAGAGCAAAAAACTCAATAAAAAACTCAGCGCTATGCTTTAAAGCTTGTTGATAAAGGGTATGTAAAATTGCATGGCCTGTTCTGTCTGCCGCCGCACATGTGCGCATTGCCTGACCTTCACCATAATGGGTAGTCATGCCACCAAATGCTCGCTGGTAAATCTTACCTTCTTCAGTACGAGAAAATGGTACTCCGTAATGTTCTAATTCATACACGGCAGCAGCCGCATTACGACACATATATTCGATAGAGTCTTGATCTCCTAGCCAATCAGAGCCTTTTACTGTGTCATACATATGAAAACGCCAATCATCTTCACTCATATTACCCAAAGCAGCACTCATGCCACCTTGCGCCGCTACAGTGTGGCTTCGCGTTGGAAAAACTTTCGTTATACAAGCTGTCGATAAACCTGCTGAAGCCATCCCAAAAGTCGCACGCAAGCCAGCACCACCAGCTCCAACAACTACCACATCATAAGAATGATCAATAATTTTATATTCGCCTTGCATTGGGCCTAACCTCCAAGAACTACTTTTAAGACCGAGATAATAGCCAACACAGCCAAAATCACAGAGATAAATTTAACCGCCAACAATAGGGTCAGGTTGACCCATTTTGCATGGATATAATCTTCAATTACTACCTGTAAACCTGTTTGACCATGGTAAAGCGCTGTCAAAACGAATAACAACATTATTGTTGCATTGATTGGCGAACTTAACCAAGTAACCGCCTCACTGTGCGTGCTACCAATCAAACACAATACAGAAAAAATAAACCAAATAACTAAAGGCACCAATGCAATCGCCGTTACACGTTGCCTCCACCAATGAGAAAAACCATGCTTAGCTGAACCAAGACCTATTGCCTTAGAAAGTGGACTACGCAAACTCATTACGCACCTCCTTGTGTACTAGCAACAATGACCGTTACGAGCGTCAAGACTGCAGCACTAGCAACTACTATTTTACCAGAGGTATACAATGATTCGATTTCATAACCTTGCCCAACATCCCAAAACAAATGACGAATGCCATTACACAGATGATAAAACAATGAGAAAGTCCAAGCTACAAGTGCCAATATACCAATGAAACTCGATAAATATCCCTGCGCTTGTTGATAAGAGTCTGCACCATCACTAATTGACCATAGCCAATAAACGAGTACGGGTGTCGATAATGCTAAGAACACACCTGTTCCTCGATGCATTATTGATAAAACTGCAGTCAATTGAGGTTTGTAAACCTGTAAATGTGGTGATAAAGGTCTCTCTTTTTGCATACTTAAGAAGTCTCTTTTTTTTATTGTGGCTAATCAGTATTCATGACTTGTCAAAATATTCAATGACAGGCTATTTTTTGCATGGTTATTTTACACTATCTGCATAAAAATGTTACAAGATAATATTCAAACTAAGCTATCACATTGCTATTAGCGAATTAAGTTTAGAGGCAATAATTAAATTCAAAAATCATGACAACGACCTTTAGATTCCCAGTCACCATAACGAGTCGGCTCTAAACCTTTAGGGCCGTTAATTTCTTTAGGCAATTCTTTATCTAAGTCCTGATCTGAACTTTTATCTAAAGCAAGATCGTCATTGTTTTTTAGGTCTTGATTATTATTGAGATTTTGTTCCAAAGCTTTTGCTTTACTATGCGTTTTTTTAGTCATTAAATTCAATATAATCCAACTTTAAGATTGCAACTCAAGATATATTTTGGCTTTCACAAGACATCAGTAGTTTAAAAGCATCAGTTAAAATCAATTTTAACATACTCAGTTTGAGTTTTAGTGAGTACAAAAAACTAAAAGAATATGAAATTTGGACAATTAAAATCATTAAGCTTAATTCACATCAGCGGCGATGATGCGGCTTCTTTTTTACAAGGACAATTAACAACAGATGTCATGGCGTTAAATAAAAACTGGCAATTAAGTGGTTATTGCAACCCTAAAGGCCGCTTGTTAATAATTCTATACCTATTTAAAGATAACAATGATCAATTTTACGCGCTATTACCTACTGAATTAAGTGATTCAATTGTTAAACGACTGCGTATGTATATTATGCGCAGCAAGGTAACGATTTCGCAACTTACAGAATCAACGATCTATGCTTTTAGCAAAATAGAAGACCTCTTTTCAATTAAACCAGAACTAAAAAATACAATTGAATCAAACAAAATTCATAGCGCGTTTAACCTTGAAGATAACTATGTTTTAACCAATAAAAATGACCATGCATTGTTAATCACTAATAATAAAAAAATTAATGACGCTCAGTCTAATTTTGATGAAACCTGGCAACAATTAAATATTCAAAGCGGCATCCCAGCTATTACAGCAAACAATAGTGAAAAATTTATTCCGCAAATGGTTAATCTTGATTTACTTGAGGGTATCAACTTCAAAAAAGGTTGTTACACTGGACAAGAAATTATCGCGCGCATGCACTACTTAGGCAATCTAAAACAGCGCATGTTTGTATGTGACATTGCCGAAACGTTAGATACATATGAGGCAGGCGATAAGATTATCCGAAAAAATGCTGAGAGCATAACTACTGCTGGGTATATTTTAAATGCCATTGCTGGGCACTCTCAATGTCTCGCGGTACTTAAAATACAAGATAGCGATGAAAATTTATTTTTAGAAAATGGAATATCATTAAGCAAGTCATCTAAGCAGCCTTATACTATTTAACGAGTATTAAGGTAACGAGTAATAATTAAGAATACCGTTTCCTTACTTAAGAAATCCTATTTTAAGCCGCTAAGAAAAACTGTTACATGCAGAGAGCTCACCCGTACTCGCGCCCTGTTTAAACCAATGTACACGCTCAGCTGAGCTGCCATGGGTAAATGCTTCACGGTTTATTGCACGACCGGCTTGACTTAATATCCGGTCATCTCCAACTGCTGCTGCCGCTGCTAAACCTTCTTCGATATCACCATCCTCAAGAATTGCTGAACGTTTTTGTGTATGGTTAATCCAGATACCTGCCAAACAATCAGCTTGTAATTCCATTTTCACAGATAACAAATTGGCCTGCGCCTGTGATGCATTAGCTTGTTGGGAACGGACATCTTGAGCAACGCCAACTAAATTTTGCACATGATGGCCCACTTCATGCGCAATCACATAAGCAAAGGCAAAATCACCTGGCGCTCCCATTCGTCGTAAATCTTGTAAAAAACTTAAATCGAGATAAATTTGATAATCGCCAGGACAATAAAACGGACCTGATTGTGCTGAGCCTATCCCACACGCTGACTGTACTTGCCCAGTATATAAAACCAACTTTGGTGGTTGATAAGCAATATCCAACCCTGCGAAAACTCTACTCCAAGTATCCTCGGTTTCAGCTAGTATTACTGACACGAACTGAGCGGCTTCATCATCTTGACCAGGGATTGGCGCACTGTATTGAGTATCAGTTGTTGCTTGTTGATTATTACCTAAAAATAGTCCTACTATTTGCGATACATTTTCGCCGAAAAACACACTGACGAGCAACATAATAATTAATGCTCCACCACCAAGTGAACGTCGACCAGAAGAAGTAGAAATTCTTTGACCTCTTCGGTCTTCAATATTGTCACTTTGCCTTCTATCTCGCCAACGCACAATCAAGTCCCTCTATATGAAATTAATAAAGCTTATTTAATTACAAACTAGCTTAAGTCTAGCTGTTCGCGTGCTCATAAAGCAAGTCACGTAAATCAATTAATTTATAATGCAATTGTTCGATATTATGCCCATCTATAATAGCCATTGCATTCCTTGCTATATCAGCAATATCATCATAACCATACATACCAGATGAACCGGCAAATTTATGTAGGTCATTTCTAATAATCTCTAACTTAGTGATATCAACTTGGTCAGAATCAGATACAGCCTCCAAATGCTCACCAATAGTTTCAGCCTTTTCACTCAGGCTACTTTTATAACGGTTTTTCAATGCTTGTATTTGATGAGAATCTGAATTCATTAAATTATTACCTATTTATATTGCCTATTATGTTTAAAGATTCATTAAGTACTAAGCTCATGCGCCAAAAGAATAATATCTTCAACATCTACTGGTTTGACTAAATAAGCATCACACTCTAATTGCTTGGATTTATTTTCTTCTGATTCCATTGGCGTTGCACTCATAACAACTATTGGTGTTATTGAACCATTACCACGAATTTTTTTAATTGCTTCGTGGCCATTGAGTACTGGCATATGCAGATCCATCAGAACCATATCAAAATCTGACCTTTCCAATATTTCAACTGCTAATGCACCATTTGCAACCTGTGTCACATCTATTCCTTTTTCTTCCAATAAAACTATTATAAAGTCAGCGATATCTTGATCGTCTTCAGCAAGTAATATCTTATAATTCTCCTTGGGCAAAACTAATGTTTTAGCATCTAAAGGGTCGTGTTTAGGAGCAGAGATAGTAAAAAACACATTCGTACCCTTATTAGGTTCTGATTGAATACGCATTCCACCACCCATTAACTCTATAATCCGTTTAGTGATAGTCAAACCAAGCCCCGTACCTACCTTCCCTGTGTCTGCTGCCTGCCAGAAAGGCAATAGCACTTTGGATAAATCTTTTTCACTAATACCTATTCCGGTATCAGTAACGGAAACTTTCAAATCATCCTGATTCAATTCGGCATCAAGTGTCACTGAACCTTGATCAGTGAATTTGATCGCATTGCTTATGATATTAATTAAACACTGCCGAGTTCGACTTGCATCAATAAGAACATAATCATCATTGGTAATAGTACTTGTAAAATTAAAATCAATATTTTTAGTCGTCGCTAACGGTTTCAATAGGATTAATATATCTTCGAAAACCTCCATCAACCTAGTTGGTTTAGGGTTAATCACCAACTCTCCTGAATCAGCTTTTCCATGATCCAACAAATTTTCAACTAGAGAAAGTAAATGAGTGCTTGAGCGACGTATTGCAGATAAGCAATCGACTGCATCAGGGGCTTGTTCTGCAATTAACTTTACCTGCCGATCTAAAAGATTGGTATAACCAATAATTGAAGATAGCGGCGTACGAAACTCATGAGATACACCTGATAAAAAACTACTCTGTAAGCGCCCAGCTTCCTTAAGTTGTGCAGACATTTTCTGTTGCTGCTTCAACAGTAACTCATTGTCATTCGCTTGCTGCTGTAATATTTGACGCTGCTCAGTGCTAAAACTCGCGTCGCCAATAACCAAAACATGGCCATTATCATCTTCCATCAAATTAATTGAAACTGGATTACCGTAAGGGCTATTCACCGCCGGCAAACTCAAGCTAGAACTTGAGTCCACTCCAATCATAAAGTCAATATGGTCACTAATTTCTTCGCCTAATGGGATTTTTGGAAAACCTAATGATTGAATATTTTCAGAAACTTCCGTGACAATAAAATCATCATCCATATAGATATAAGCAAGGTTTAATTGCTTAACTACCTTGTCACTCATTCTTTGCTTGTGGCTGTCGGGTGCCATTGAGGGCATATCTCTTACTCTTAAAAATCAAATTCTAAAACTATCTTCAGAAGTTATTTATTTATACTTATCTTCTAGAGTAGAGAGACCAAGCTATCGAATATTTCTCTAACGTTTTCACCATCTTTAGCACTAGTGCGTATCAATGGACAACCTAGAGATTTAAGTTCAGCAAGCTGCTGATCAGAAACTTGCCAGTCCACAGAATCTTTTTTATTCAACGCTATTACGCAAGGAACATCACCTGATCGACTTCGAACTACCTGCAAAATATCCGACGCTGAATCAATTGTCTCTTCACGAGTACCATCAATCACCAAAACAATACCAGCGGCACCAATCAAGTAATTTAAGTTAATTGGCGCTATTGAATCTCGCCCAGCAATATCCCAAATGACCATCTTGGTATCATCTAACTCTACGGTATCGATCTTAACGCCTACCGTAGTTAAATACTTATCTGAAAATACATTATTAACAAATTTTTGCGTTAGACTCGTTTTACCGACAGCAAACTCCCCGACCATGCAAACCTTCAATTTTCGAACTATTTTAAGTTCCATTACGGTAAATAATCTGTTCTATTTAACTCTAACCAAGGCGTTTCACTTAAGTCCTGAGACCTTTCCCTAATTGACTGTCCACCTCTATATCCAGTCTCCGTCAAATAATTTAAGACGCTTTGTTCATTAGCAATTAAACCTTTTGCTTCTATTCTGCCACTGGTAGACCACTGCCGAAGCTGAAGATCATTTTCTATTAGCCAATCGATCGGCGCCGAACCACTAATTTTGATTATGTCTTGTTGTAACTCTACTAAAACTCCATCCGGCGGATCAAAAATTCCCAAAACTCGATTTAGCTCAACAGCAGGCTCTAAAGATTGAAAAGGAACAGTGCGCAATTCAAGCTTATCTATATCAACGCCATTTTTTTCTAAAGTCGAATAAGGAATCTCAGCATATGGATCTTGCAACCCTTCAAAAATGATACTTCCCTCTTCCCAATAGGAATCCATTAATACAAGACCAGGCGTTGCTCCTAAATAATGTTCAACTGTATTTAGCTTAATTCGTTTATTTATGAAATAACCGGCTAAAGCTAGAAAACATAGGATGGCAATAACTGCAATAATTCGAGAAGACCAACTCCGTTCAGTTTTTTTGTTTTCTCCATCTTTGATACGTGATTGCAGTAATGGGTCAAGCTTTTGTTCGACCCCAAAAAAATCGCTGCTATCACCATTAAACTGGCTAATCTGTTGAGAATATTCTGAGCGAATATCATCCAAAGTATCATATAAATAGTATTTAAGTGATTCTGGAGCATCTCCAAAAATCACACAGGCTAATATTGTTTTCTCACCATGTGCTAACCATATATTATGTTCGCCTACTTTAAAGTCAGTTAACCTATCTTCAGGGTTCTGCGAGAATGAATCTTGTACAAAGCTTTGAATAGCCGAAAACATTGCGCTCACAGCATCACTATCTAAACTATTTGAATCTAAATCTGATGTCTCCGTGATCAACAAACCACTATCACTATGAATTAAATAAATATGCTCAACACGATATTCTAACGATTCTCGTAAGGCCAACTCGCCATAAGGAATGCCAAGACGCTTCGCTTGAAACCGTAACTTTAATCCATTTAGAGTAGTTGTGGATTCCATCGTTTGGTTAATTGTCGTCAACAAAGAACTAATTGCTTGTGCAATTGCACGACGAATTGCAGGCCCCATAACTGGGTAAAGAATCTCCCCATATGCTTTGGGCTCAGCTCGAATTGCTTGTTTTAAGCTCTCGGAAACTGGTGCTTGTAAGGATTTAATAAGTCGATCGTCCTTTTTAACTCCGGCATCAATTGCTGGTGCTAATACCTCTTGAACATCACGTGCACGTGACTCTATATTTTCAATACGCTCTTTTAACTCAGCGAGTTCATGGGCACTATCACCGACAATAATCTGCTTGAGTTCATCTAATTGGCTCATATTAAACCGACAATATGCTTTTAAATAAGCATGCTGTTAAAAAATCAATCTTCGTAACTACGTAATTTAACAGCCACTTCATCCAATAATAGCGCTAAAGATTGTCGACCAACTTTATCCGATTCTAATTGCGTATTTTGAGTTTCAATTTCCTTATTCAATTTATTTTGCGCTTCTAATAACTGATCAACCAAATTCTGTTGATTCGCTTCTAAGGTTTTGCGCACATCAGCAAGATCTTGATTCGCTTGATCTTCTAACATACTAATAGAATGCTGCATAGCAGACTCAGCTTTAGAAAAGGTTGTTTGTAAGTTTTTAAATTCAACTTCACGATCATCGCTTTCTTCTAAAAAGCGTTGATCTAGCTTTTTTAATGACTGGTCAACTTTTTTATTTACTTCATCAAGCCTATTAACCAATTTATCCTTAAGACTTTCCACATCTTGTTCTAAACGAGATTCTAAGTCAGCAAACCGTTGCTCAAAACTTGAAACGTATTTACCAAAAAGGATATCCCTGACTTTTTCAATATCGCCCAAACCAGGATTAATCACTTCAGCAGTTTTGCGTTTATTATTATCCATCAGATTTCGCCTCACTCTCGAGCGTTTTGTACCTAGTCTTTATTTGATTGCTTAACTCAATATTCAGTTGATTATACACAAAAATTAACAAATAACCTAAGAGCTAGCCATCAACAATACTGCGACTTAACACCACTTATTTAAAAGATAAAATACCGTCTTTTAAATCTGATCACTAT
>CAZFEM010000009.1:0-34696 GCA_964517515.1 uncultured Gammaproteobacteria bacterium
AAGTCGGATTTTATTTCAATATTAAAATTAAGCAGCTCGCATAATTTTTTAACTATCGACAACCCTAATCCGAAACCATGTTTACTATCGCGTTCTAAATTTCCAACTTGGTAAAATTCATCATAGATTTTTAACAGGTTCTCTTTTGATATGCCAACACCTGTATCGTCTATAGTAATCGAAAGATTTTCTTCATCTGATTTTTCTAGAAAAACATTTATAGATCCAGATTCCGTATATTTAATTGAATTACCAATGATATTTTGCATTACACGTTCGAATAACATTTGGTCTGTGTTTATCAATGCTGCAGTAACCGTAGAACTAAATTTAAAGGATAAATCATCAGAGTTCTGTTGGTCTTTGTAGAGACTTATCATATCTCTTAAAATCGGTACTATATCTATATCTGTGTTCTTCGGAACAACGATACCTGTATCGAGTTTTGACATTTCTACAAAAGAGTTTAACTGTGTATCAATGGTATTAACTGCAGATGTCATATGAGAAATTATTTGTTGATCTTCTGTATTTAAGCTTTTTAAAGACAGAGCGGCAATAAATAACGATAATGTGTGAATCGGTTGTCGTAAATCATGGCTAGCCGCAGCTAAAAAACGAGTTTTTGATTCATTAGCATTCTTCGCCGCACTAACTGCTTCTTCAAGCTCTTCATTCATCTCTCTATTTTTTAAATTGATATTAAAGGCATCCTGATAGTTCCGATAAATATCTTTTGATACGTTGTATATAAAAAGAGAAATAGCCAAGCTTATAATGAGCACAGCGTAAAGTGAGTTTGACCCTCCCCATAATTGTATTGATAAAATGGAGCTTGATAAAAAGGAAACCGATATTGGAGCGCTGAAGCATAGAAAAAACAATTGGTAGCCGAGAGTTGTTGTAGTTGCGCCAATACAACTTGTTATCATCGCAAAAATTAAAACCGTACGAATAATGTCGCTGATATAAGGCATAAATATTATGCAGCTACCAATTACGCACCCGTCAAAAAAATTAAGAAGGGCTGCTATCTTAAGTTTTTTAGAGCGAGGTAATTGTGTATTAGGCAGTAATCGGCGCAAAAAAAATGAAAAAGATTCAAGTATCGTAACGCAAATAATCCAGTATATGGGGAGTGCAGATTTTAATTCAATAAATAATATTATTGCAATAACCCACAATGCAGATACGATTGCTATGAAAGCGATCAAAGCATACTCACGATAAAAATTTAATGCATTCTCTTCTATTTCTATTGAATAAGCGGGTGAATGCTTGGGATTAGATACTTTCATGAGCCGATTCTATTAGTTATTATCCCGTCCCACTAACGTCATTTTAGTTCTTATTGTTGCGGACGTATATATTTTTTCTATAGCGTACTGAATATACAAGAACTTAGAATCGAGGATGAAATATATAAATTATAACCGCCGTTGTATTATTCATAACGACGGAACAAGAAGATTGATATTGCTAGATTAAAACCTTTTATAAATTGATGATACTTTGTACATGTATAAGTTTAACTCACTTTCATCAAAGATAAACTTGATACCTTATAGTTGTCAGGCATGTAGTCATCATTGCTATTAGAAAACGGGGCATCTATCATTAACGGTGTAAGTGACTTTACTCCTCTAGATAGTTCAGCAATATCTCCCGGTGACTTATAACTTCCTTTGTCTATAACTCCTGCATTTTCCCAAGCTTCTTGTATGAGTGTTGAGCAAATCATAGGTTGTTTTGCTTCTTCATCATATTTTTTAAAGGTAGGTCTTACTACTCCTCTACATTTTTGTAGAAAAACAACGATAGCGCACCATAGTAAGCTATATGGCCGGACTGACCACTTGGGGTTTAATACGCTAGCCTTTATTTTGCTCTCAAGCTTTCTTTTTGCATTTATTGAATCGGTTTTTTTATTTGGCATTTTGCCAATATATGTATCTTTATCCTTATTACGTTCTACCCACCAATCAGCTGGCATCATTTGATATTCATATTGCTGATGTCTTGGCCTAGACTCGACAACAAACCAACTGCCTTTAATATCAATTAACATAGCTGTATGTGTGAATTCAGATCGACCAACAAATTTAATTATTCGATCAAGGAAACTATATTTAGACTCTACAAGTAAAACATCACCGCTTATTAATTCATCGATTTTGCTTTGCGAAACTAGTTGTCTGAATGAAGTCATTGGGGTTTCTCCTTCAGTGAATTATTATTGTTATAAAATATCTGTTTTAATTTTTTATCTGTTAATGGCTTGTTGATAATCTTGATTTGGCTGTTATCACTTTCTATCAAATGATCTCCGGTAATCAGAAAGCATTCGGTTTGACTATTTGATTTATTTATTTCGTCAATTACATTTACACCATTAAGTTTGCCTGGAAGGCGATAATCAATTAGAGCGATATCAAAAAAATTATTTTTAAGGCTACTTAGTGCATCAGTAGCATTTGTAAATATACTTACATCATGGCCCATAGCGGTTATTAAAAAACTAATCGCTGTGAGCGTAGTATTTTCATTATCTAAAGCGATAATATTTAATTTTCTGTCCATAGAATATGTTTTGCGCTTGCTTAGAGCGCAACTCTGTTCATTTAGTGTTGAAGTCGAAGTAATCAATGGCGTGAATTCAAAAATTTACTTGCAAGGACAACTGCTTCCGTACGATTGCTAACGCCTAAGCTAAGATATGCAGAAGATAAATGTGCTTTAACAGTTCCTAGAGAGAGATTTGCTTCGCGAGCGATTGTTTTATTATTTTTACCATCGACTATATACATCAAGACTTCATACTGTCTCTTGGTCAATTTATCTAGAGGGTTATCAAGTGCGACATCTTCTAATCGTATGTCTTTAGTTTTTCCTGTAGTCGCACTCGCTTGATATTTTAGTACTCTCTCAGGTAAATAGATGCCGCCAGCAAGAATTAATTTTAGAGCAGCTATTAATACTTCAGGCTCTGATGATTTTGGTATAAATCCAGATGCGCCAAGGTCAATAGCGGTGATAACTTTTTCAACTTCGTCTTCTCCGCTAACAATAACTATTTTTGCGTTTTCAAATCTCTTGCGGACTGATTCAATATTTTTTTCAGTACTTGTACCCGGTATGTTGTAGTCAAGTAAGACTAAATTAATATCTGTAGGAATTTCGATCGTGCTTATAGCGTTTTCGCTGCAGTTAAAACTCTGAATTGCAGTTTTAGGTTCTAAGCTCGTTAACATGGCTTGCATGCCTGAACGAAAGAGAGTGTGGTCGTCAATTATTACAATATTCATAGATAGTTGCCCTAAGGTCTAAGACTACAGTCTATCTAATTGTAAGAAAGTGTTAAACTAGCCTGAAGTCTAAGACTTTCGGCTAGGTCTAAAAAAAGTCTTAGACTTCAGGCTAATTGCGGAGGGCTTGCTTTCGCAATATTATGTATTTGTAAGCTTGCTCTACCGGGGGGCAGAGTGATTTAAAAATTAATATAATTAATGCGATTATTGTATTAACTGATTAGGTTTACAATCTAGGTCAACCCCTCCTAGATCTTTAAGGCGAATAACATAACCCCTTGTTCGCCTTAATTACCCAACCCAAGATTGTTGTCTCAGGGATGAGATAATAATCATTTTATTTCATAAATTAGTCTATAAATACACCCTAATACCTTCAAATACACCTTAATGTCCTTCGCTTATACGTTCCCTAAAAATGATTATTCCTAATTGATACGATGCTATCGTACTTAATATTAGAGCATTTGTCCAGTTTTTAACATTATTTGTCCACTTATTGGTCGAGTTGTCTATTTTTGAAGATTCTAGTTAATAGAAAGCATTCTTTATGCACCTCTATTTAGACTACTGGCTTATCCATAGGCAAAGATATTTGATGTTAACGAAATTAACAGGAACCAGAATTTTTTTGGTTTTTTAAAAAATTCAACACCAAAACTAAACTTTAGCCTTAGTTGCTTTTACATTAACCCTAATTCTAGTTTTGCTTCTTCAGACATGTTGTCCATAGTCCACGGTGGCTCAAAGGTGAGTTCAACTTGGGCATCTGAAACACCAACAACACTTTTCACTGCATTTTCTACAATACCAGGAAATGTTTCTGCTACTGGGCAACCAGGTGCAGTTAGTGTCATGCTGACATCGACGAAATAGTTTTCGTCGACTTCAAAACCATAAATAAGCCCTAAATCATAAATATTAACGGGTATTTCAGGATCGTAAACTGTTTTAAGAGCCTCAATAATATCTGGACCTAATTCTTCAGGAGAAGGTATTTTCGCTTGATCGTTCATTTTTTGATATTAATCTATTTAAGACTTAACTTATTTAAGAATAGTGGTCGCTTTGTTAATGGCTGCGAGTAATGCATCAATATCAGCGTGATTATTATATAGGCCAAGTGATGCACGAGTTGTCGCATCGATACCAAAGAACTCCATAACGGGCATCGCGCAATGGTGCCCGACTCTTACTGCAACACCTTGGTGGTCCAGTAATGTACCTAAGTCAGAAGCATGTATGCCATCAATTTGAAAAGATAAAATACTGGCTTTATGTTTTGCTTGGCCAATGAGGTTTAATCCCTCTATGCTTAGCATTTGTTCTGTCGCATAATCGATTAATATTTGTTCGTGTTGCGCGATTTTATCAATGCCAATTGCTTGAACATACTTAATCGCTGCGGCTAAACCAACGGCACCAGCAATATGAGGTGTTCCTGCTTCAAACTTATATGGCAGCTTATTGTAAGTTGTGCCAGAAAAACTAACTCGCTCAATCATGTCACCACCGCTTTGATACGGCGGCATAGCCTCAAGTAATTCGCGCTTACCATAGAGAACGCCCATACCAGTCGGGCCGTAAAGCTTATGGCTTGAGAAAGCATAAAAGTCACAATCTAATGCTTGCACGTCGAGGTTTGTGTGGGCGATCGCTTGCGCGCCATCGACTAAAACTTTTGCTCCAAATTGATGTGCAGCGTCAATCATCTCTTTGAGTGGTGTTATTGTGCCAAGGGCGTTTGATAATTGCGTGATAGAGAGCAATATTGTTTTGTCAGTAAGTAATTTTTCGAACTCAGAGTAAAGTAATTCGCCTTTTTCGTTAATCGGAATAACCTTAAGTTTGATTCCAGTTTGTTCTGCCAGTAATTGCCAAGGGACTATATTAGAGTGGTGTTCCATCGCACTGATTATGACTTCATCACCTGCTTGACAGTTAGCACTTACGAAACTGTGAGCGACTAAATTAATTGACTCGGTAGTGCCACGAGTAAAAATTATTTCCGCATCACTATCAGCATTAATAAATTCTTTAACGACTGATCTAGCAGTTTCAAACTGGTCAGTCGAGCGTTGGCTTAGTGTATGTATGCCCCGATGGACATTCGAATAATCTTTTTCATAGAGCCCCTTAATAGCTTCAATCACGATCTTTGGTTTTTGTGTTGACGCGCCATTATCTAGATATGCCAATGGCTGACCATGAATGTCTTGTTGTAAGGCAGGAAAGTCACTGCGAATATTTGTAATATCCAATGGTGTTAAGCCCGAATTTGTAATTGCAGTTGTCATTTTAAGCTCTAATGATCAGCTGCTGATAAAAGCTGACCAGCAATTTCAGAAGTAAGCTCTGCTTGTATTGCGTCAACTTTAATGCGGTCAATTACTTCATTTGCAAAGGCAAAGGTTAATAAGGCTTTTGCTGATTCGGAATTGATGCCGCGTGATTGCAAATAGAAAAGCGATTTAGGATCGAGTTGACCAACTGTTGCACCATGCGAACATTTGACATCGTCCGCATAAATTTCTAGTTGCGGTAAGCTATCAGCTTCAGCATCGTCTGAAAGTAACAGGTTATTATTCTGTTGATCGGCATTGGTTTTTTGCGCGTCTTCGGCTACTACGATACGACCTCGAAAAACACTACGAGATTGATCATTTAAAATGGTTTTATAGTACTCGTCACTCGAACAATTCGGTACTTTATGATTAACCTGCGTATGGTTATCAAAATGTTGTCGGTTGGTACCCATAACTAGCCCATTCATTTCGATATGCGAGCCAGCCCCGTTAAGGTTACAAAGAGTGTCGTTACGCGCGACTAATGCAGATAAAGCGATATTATGATTTTTAACTTGCGAGTTGGTAGCTTGTTCGATAAAAACGCCGCCAACATGAAAAGCTTCATCGGATTCTTTAAGAATACGGTAATGATCAATATGCGAGTTCTCCTCAGCAAAAACTTCGCTTACTGAGTTATTTAAATAAACAGAAGATTCTTCACCAAGATAACGTTCAACTAGAGTAACTTGTGAACCGGTTTTAGCAATTATGAGATTGCGTAAATAGGATAGCTTTGGTTTATTTTGCTTAGATGAGTTCGATATATAAATAACTTCTAACGGTTCTTTAACGACGCTATTTTTTGGCAGTATTAGGGCATAGCCTTCATGCATTAAGGCGGTGTTGAGTGCGGTAAACCCATGCTGATCGTTTGGTAACGCCTTGCCTAAATACGGTTCAATTAATTCCGGTTGCTCTGTTAAAACCTTATTAAGGCTAGTAAATAAAATATTACTCTCAAGGTTCTCTAAATTAGAATGAGTCGACGAAAACCTCCCGTCGATAAAAACTAATCGAGGTTTATCAGTTTCACCAAGCTGTTGGGTCAATTTATCTGCGAGTACCGTTTCGTTAGAGCTAGTCGTAGAGCTAGATAAGGCGAAAGGGGTATTTTTCATTGTGCGTAAATTGGTATAACGCCATTGTTCATCGCGAACACCTGGCAGACCAACTTTTTGATAATGATCAAGCGCTTCTTTACGTTGCACGATAAGCCACTTAGGTTCTTGATTAGAGTCCTTACCTAACTGATCAGGAGTAAGCCAAGTTTGTATTTGTTCAGCAGACATAATATTAGCTCGCTATTGCCTGCGCCTCGTCGTCATTAATACCTTCTATCCAACTATAGCCTTTTTCTTCAAGTTCAAGAGCGAGGGTTTTATCGCCAGATTTAATGATTTTACCGTTTGCCAGAACGTGAACGTAATCCGGAACAATGTAATCTAGTAGTCTTTGGTAATGAGTAACGAGGACAATCGCGCGTTCTTCAGTACGTAGTGCATTAACACCATGCGCGATAACTTTTAGGGCATCAATATCCAAACCGGAGTCAGTTTCATCGAGTAGGGCAAGTGTTGGTTCGAGCGTTGCCATTTGCAGAATTTCGTTACGTTTTTTCTCACCGCCTGAGAAGCCTTCATTAACAGAGCGCTTTAAAAATTTTTGATCCATTTCGACAAGCTGCGCTTTTTCTTTAATTAGTTTTAAAAAATCACCTGCGGAAATTTCTTTTTCGTCACGATATTTACGAATAGAGTTAATCGCCGCTTTGAGCATTGCCATATTGCTAACGCCTGGAATTTCAACTGGGTATTGAAAACCTAGAAAAATACCTTCGCAGGCTCTTTCATCTGCTTCTAAGTCGTTAACATCAAGCAATTCGTCTTTATATGGACTGGCGTACTCAATCGAACCAGAAGTGATTTCATAGTTGTCTCGACCAGCAATCGCATTAGTGAGTGTGCTTTTGCCGGCACCATTGGGCCCCATGATGGCATGCACTTCACCGGCATTAACTTCTAAATTAAGACCTTTTAAAATCTCATTACCAAAAACTGAAACATGCAGATCAGTAACTTTTAATAGTGTTGTCATATTCTGTACTCTACTTAAAACTTAAAAAATTAACCAACAGCGCCTTCTAAGGAAATATCTAGCAACTTTTGCGCTTCGACAGCAAATTCCATAGGGAGTTCGCGAAAGACTTCTTTGCAAAAGCCATTAACGATCATGGATACGGCCGCCTCTTCAGAAAGCCCGCGTTGGCGTAAATAAAATAATTGGTCTTCGGAAATTTTTGATGTGGTTGCTTCGTGCTCTAAATTAGCGCTGGGATTACTGACTTCTACATAGGGAAAGGTGTGTGCTCCACAGCGATCACCCATTAGTAATGAGTCACATTGAGAAAAGTTACGAGCATTGCTGGCACCTTTTAATATTTTAACTAAACCGCGATAAGTATTTTGTCCGTGACCAGCAGAAATACCTTTAGAAATAATCGTACTTGAGGTGTTCTTACCCATATGGATCATTTTTGTGCCAGTATCAGCTTGTTGTTTATTATGAGTTAACGCGACAGAGTAAAACTCACCAACAGAATTATCGCCTTGTAAAACAACGCTCGGATATTTCCAAGTTATAGCGGAACCTGTTTCAACTTGAGTCCAGGATATTTTAGAATTATCGCCTTTGCAGATACCGCGCTTAGTAACAAAGTTATAAATACCGCCTTTGCCATTTTCATCACCGGGGTACCAGTTTTGCACTGTTGAATATTTGATTTCTGCGTCTTTATGAGCAACTAGTTCTACTACTGCAGCATGCAATTGGTTTTCATCACGTTGTGGAGCAGTACAACCTTCGAGATAACTTACATAAGATCCTTCGTCGGCAATAATCAAAGTGCGTTCGAATTGTCCTGTATTCATTTCGTTAATTCGAAAGTAAGTAGATAACTCCATTGGGCAACGAACGCCTTTAGGGATATAAACAAAAGAACCATCACTAAATACCGCAGAATTTAAAGCCGTATAATAGTTGTCTTGCACAGGAACAACGCTACTGAGATATTTTTGGATTAATTCGGGGTGTTCGTGAACGGCTTCAGAAATAGGCATAAAAATAACACCTGCTTCAGACAGTGTTTCACGAAAAGTTGTGCGCACTGAAACGCTATCGAAAACAGCATCAACGGCAACATTAGCGAGCATTTTTTGCTCTTCTAATGGGATACCCAATTTTTCGTATGTTTCTAATAGTTTAGGATCTACTTGATCTAAACTATCGAGTTTAGGTATTTCTTTGGGTGCTGAATAATAAGAAATAGCCTGAAAATCTATTTTAGGATAATCAATTTGTGCCCAGTCTGGTTCTGGCATTTTCTGCCAACGACGAAATGCTTTAAGTCGATATTCGAGCATAAATTCTGGCTCGTTTTTTTTAGCCGAGATTAAACGTACCGTTTCTTCGGTTAAACCTGGCGCAAAGGTATCGGATTCGATATCCGTGACAAAACCTTCTTTGTATTCACGTTTAACGAGATCTTTTAGGTCTTTGTTTTTTTCGTCTGAAATTTCTTGTTCTATGGCTTTTGACATATCACAACCTGTTTATATGAATCGGAATATCACCGATTTGTGTTACGTCCTGTTGCGTTGCTTTGGTTTGTACATAACGTGAACGCACTAGGTCATTTAATTTTTTATCATTCAAGAATTGAAAGAATTCCTGACTTAAGTTATTCCATAAATTATGAGTTAGACATGGGTCAATATCGCTACACGATGCACCATTACCGCAGGTCAAATTAATTTCTTCGTCGGCAGCAATCAAAATATCGGCTAATGAAATATCGTGTTCAGCTTGCGCCAACATATAACCGCCTTTAGGGCCACGAACTGATGTTACTAAGCCAGCTTTTCGTAAACTACCAAAAAGCTGCTCTAGATAAGCAGACGAAATAGCTTGGCGTTCAGCAATATCAGTTAAGGTGACATGGCCAAGTTTGGCATGCAGTGCTAAATCCATCATTGCAGTGACTGCGTAGCGGCCTTTTGTCGTTAGTTTCATAATTAGTCAGAGTTAATTCCGAGTGATTTACTCGGGAATAGAATTATAAGGGCTAAGAAATGATAGATCAATGAAAGTTAGTGGTTTTTTAGCTAGTAGATTTAGCGATAAAAAATAGCGCTATCACTGAATTATATCTGCAAATTTATGGTAAAAAATATCTTCACCATGCCCGATACAAATATGGAATGTAGTATTTCTTAAAGGAGCATAAATTTCTTTTGCACATTTTTCCGAAATCCAAGTATCTTCGTCACCAAGCCAAATTTCAAATTCTGTCTGAATTGCAGTTAGATCGAGATTTCGTGGAGATAGAGCGAAGATGACATCTTCCGCGCTAGGAACTGATTTGTTGCGTTGTGATTCGATGAAGTTTAGTTTGATTCGATCAATAAAGGCTTCATTTTTGATAGCTTCTTGTTCAGCACTACCAGAATACCCTTCAATCATATTGGGAACTTTGTGCTTCATGCTTTTGGCCCAAAGTTTATAAGAATGTATAGCAAGTTTGTGAGAAAAGTTAGCAAATTTCGATAAAGTGTATGGAGTCTCGTTAAGTAACTTTGTTTGTTCTTTATGATTATAAAAAAATGGGGAAGTTAGAATGGCTTTATTGACTCGTTCTTGGTGACGCGCAATAAACTCTATAGTTCGCGAAGTGCCTAGGACATTTCCTAATAGGTCAAAATTAGACAGTTCCAGATGGTCAATAAACTTTAGGAATATTGAATTCCAATCCTCATTTGAATCTGTAAATAAATCAGAACGACCATAACCTGGGCGTTCGGGAATAATAATACGGCGATTATATTGATTAAGAACCTTTTTGTAATCGGAAGGGATATGGTATCTACTGCCGAGGGTATTATGAAAAATAACTAAGGGGCGACCATCTCTGGGACCATAGTCTCGATAGCAAAGTTGACTTTGAGAATTTAGGTTTATAAATAGATCTTGTTCTTGGTCTGTTTTTGTCTTTAAAAATGGCTTTACATGAATATACGAATTAATCAATTGAAATTCGTTGTTTAAGAATAAACGAATTAGATCCGATTGTGTGTTGGTGTCGGTTTTCCGGTAAATTGATTTTAGGTGAGACCTAACGGTATTTAAGGAAATAGAAGATTTTTCAGATATCTCTTGAGTTGTTAAGCCGCTAATAATATTAGAGAGTAAAAGAGTTTCTTTTTTCGTTAGCTTGTACTGAGTAATTAAATTAAGACTTAATTCAAAGTCATTAACTGAGCTTGGAATGAGTAACGTATAATAGTCAGTGTCAATCGCACTATTTTGTAGATACACATTTTTATCTAAAATTCGATCTAAAGTAATAAATCCTGCGTCATTATTGGGATTATTTAATCTATTTTTTTCTATGATTTTTACTAGTTTGTGTTTTAACTGTTTGTCGGTATTATCATCAAAAAAAGCATCTAATATTTCAGTAGATTTATTATTGTTATATATAAGTTTAAAATTTTTGTCTAATATGATTAAGGCATGAGGGTTTGCTTCAAGAAAATTAGTGAAAGCATCGATTACTCCCTCCTTGTGATTTAAATGCCGAACAATTTTATCAGCGGAATTAATTTTTTTTAAATTGTGGCTTAATGTAGATGTTGAAGCCAAGTTAATAAAAGTATCCATATCGTTTAGGGAGCGCCATATGTCTTCAGGCTCACTAATGATCCTGTATATCATTCCTTCAAATAACAGATTGCTAATAAATGATTGATTTGGTAATGCTGTCTTTTTGCCCATTATCCTTAACTGATATACCCCCGATCCGTTAGAACTAACCAAACTATACTATAGATAAGATAGTATTTACCCAAATTATTAATATCGCTGCATGATATTTTTTAATACTTAATTTCTACATTATAGTGCTGATTATTCTGGTTTTGCAAATTAGACATTCCATTGTAATAGTACAATTTTTTGCTTTCTGTTAAGTACTCAATATGAATAGGTTTCATGAGCATTTTAATTATTGGGTTAGCGGCAGTCATAGTGAATTCTAAACTATCATCGGCTCGTGCAGTCAGACGAACTTGTAAATCAACCACAGATAATCTGCTAATAGCAACAAATTTGAATTTAAGTGTTTCACCATTAATTAGAGCATCCCAATTCCGAACGATAAAAGTTGAAAAGCCGGCATCGATTACTACTTCGTCATTGGCTTTGATAGGGATTACTTTTTGAGTTATTTTTTCTGAATCATTAACAGATATTTCAATACTATTTTTCGTGCGAACAACTGATTCGCTACGCTTAATAGGTTTCTGCCTAAGTACATATTCTGTAACGATACCATCCTTGAAAACAATTTTTCGTCTGCCAATTTCTTCATCTGCTGCATTTTTATAAAGGCTTTGCATGATCTCTACATATTCGTTCTCGCCGTGTAGATTACTCATATGATGCTCTTCTATATAAATTAATTCACCAGTTTTTTTATCGTAAGCAGAGCCAGCAAAATTAGCATCAATTAATTTTAACTCCCTTATTTTGTTGGCGTCCGATAATGCCTCACCAGAGAATAGTATCAATACACTGAGCACCACACTTAAGTGTAAATCAATTATACGATCGAAAGGAAATATCAGTTTGGGCATTAAAAAATAGCTAAAAGTCTTTGTTTAGGCTGCCATCCTATTTGAAGCAAGTGAATGTAATGTGATTAATAGCCTAAAGTAGAGTAAGCGCGTTTTAACAGTAACATGGTTTGATTAGAAGTAGTTAATTATAATGCTTTATTCTTGCGTGGATTTTTCCAGAGATTTCAGTAACTTTGGCATAACCGCACGCCATCGCGGCCAATCTTTTTTAAACTCTTCAATAAGTGTTTGAGGGGACATTTGTTGTTTCATCCATTCTTCCAGAAATGGTTTTGCGGTGTCCCACAGATTCAGTTGAGGATAGAGCTGTCGCCCTAGTCCTTCAATATTGAGTAAAGTTTTATATAGAAGAACAAGTTGAGGTTGTACAGGGATTTCAAATTTCCGAATGGTTTGAAATAATTGTAAAAGAACTTTGCCAAATGATATTTCACTAATCGGTTTAGCGAAATTAGGCTCGCAAACCATACGAATGGCTGATTCAAATTCGGCTACTCGTGTTCCTGCAGGAATCCATTTTGCTCGAACATGAGCCTCGGCAATAGCTCGATAGTCACGATTAAAAAAGCCTAATAGCATTTCGCCAAGGTACAATTTATCTTCATCGGTTAGCGTTCCCATAATACCGAAATCAACAGCAATCCAGCGCCCTTGGTCAGAAACAAAAATATTACCTGGATGCATATCTGCATGGAAAAAATTATCTTCAAATGCTTGTTTAAAAAAAACCTCAACGCCGTCATTTGCAAGCTTTTCCATATCAACACCGTTCTTTTTGAGAGTGTCGAAATCGCGAATAGAGGTGCCATAGATCCGTTCCATGACTAAAACATTCTGATACGTGTAATCCCAGTAAACCTGCGGGACATAAATTAATTCACTGTTTATAAAGTTAGCACCCATCTGCGAACAATTTGCTGCTTCTAAGCGTAAATCAAGTTCGGCATGAATAGTTGAGTCGTATTCTTGAATAACTTCGATAGGTTTAAATTGCTCACCGCGTGACCAGTGTTTTTGTAATAGTCGCGCTAAGGAATGCATTACACGTAGATCTGCGTCAATAATTTTCTCAACGCCTGGCCTAAGTACTTTAATGATAACGTCTTGGCTATTGTTGCCGTCTTTGCTTTGTATCGCATAGCCCTTTTTTAATTTAGCGGCGTGTACTTGTGCAACAGACGCAGAAGCCATTGGCTCATGATCTACAGATTCGAATATTTGATCATAATCATCGCCTAAGGCATTTTTAATGATCTCGATTGCCTCCGTCCCAGAAAATGCGGGTACTTGGTCTTGTAGTTTAGTTAACTCGAGCACAATACTTGCGGGCAATAAATCTGGGCGAGTTGACAATGCCTGTCCAAGTTTGATGAAAATAGGTCCCAGCTCTTCTAGCGCCAGCCTAATACGTTCACCTTGTGATGGTGAAGTTTCCTTTGGTGGTTCAAAAAGTGCTGATCCAAAAAGAATTTTTATAGCTAAGCGGGCAGTTTTCGATAAAGACATATTGTCAAAGATACCCTGTAAATTATGGCTTTTTAGTACCCGACGAATTCGCCATAAACGTGAAATTGATGTGCCTCGCATGCTATTTTTTATTTGTAAGAGATTGTTGTAGTCGATTAATTCGAGTGGCTAGTCTTTCTACGTCTGCTCGAAGAGTATCAACATTATCGAGATAGTTATTAATTTCATCAGCAGTAACCGTGACCGCTAATTCTTCTTGAATAAAATGCGCAAAGCGTCGATTTAACTGTTCTTTAGATTGCTCGGCGAATTCAATTGCTTGGCCAGTAGCCATACTAATAAAACGAGCAGGTGAGTCACCGACTTTTTCGGCTAACAAATTTTCCCAGTTAATATCTAATTCAGAAATAAGTGAGGCAAATCGTTGACCAATAATCGGGTCACCAGAAATTTCTAATTCACCAGGTTTTAGATCAGCATTTTCCATACCTGAACGGCTGATTTTAAGAATAGCCATAGGTGTCGCAGACAAAATTACATCAGCTGACTCAGGCACACCATTTATGATTTCTAAACCCTCAGGAGAAGGTGTCACAGTAACTGCTTGGTTTATCATTTTAATCCGCAAGGCCATGCTTTTGCCTTGCAGTTTTGTTAAACGCTCAAGCGTTTTAGGGTCATGCTCTAAGGCATGATTGCAAGCAAGTTCAAATAATTCAATTAACACGTGCAGTAATGATGATCAGTAATTTAGTATTTATAACCGATATGTAAGGCAACGATACCACCGGTCAGATTATGGTAACGGACTTTATCAAAACCAGCATTCAACATCATTTCTTTTAATTCTTCTTGTGGCGGATGTTGTCGAATTGATTCAACTAGATATTGATAGCTAGCTTTATCGTTAGCAATAAATTGTCCGAGTGTTGGAATGACATTGAAGGAATAAGCATCATAAATTTTTCGAAATGTCTCGTTGTTCGGTTGCGAAAATTCTAAAATAATTGCCCGTCCACCAGGTTTCAAACACCGTTGCATAGACGCAAGGGCTTTTTCCTTATGGGTAACGTTACGTAGGCCAAAACTTATCGAAATACAATCAAACTGGTTATTGTCAAAGGGTAAGTTTTCAGCATTAACTAGGCAGTAATCTACATTGCCTGAAATGCCTGCGTCGACCATACGGCGTCGACCTTGTTCAAGCATCGCTGCGTTAATGTCGGTCACAATAACATTGCCTTGATCACCCACTTTTTTAGCAAATTTTATCGATAAATCCGCACTGCCGGCAGCTAGGTCAAGAACAGAGTGACCCAATTTAACGCCGCTTTGGGCAACGGCAAACCATTTCCAAGCACGGTGAACGCCAAGTGACATAGCGTCATTCATGACGTCATAATTATGCGCAACAGAGTGAAAAACATTGCCAACAAGACCTTGTTTATCATCAACATCAACTTGCTGAAAACCAAAATGTGTTTTTTTATCTGTGCTTGTCATAGTTTATTCATCATCTATATTTATTGCTTAGCGATTATAAGCAATTAAGCCTATAAATAATCATCATTTGTTTGCCTTGTACGCGTTATACCAGCGTCGTTTAAGCGAGTTAAATACTTTTGCCAATACTTTTGTCGATTGACTGATAAGTCATAAAGATAATCCCAAGAAAATAGCCCTGAATTATGTGAATCAGAAAAGATCAGTCGGATAGCGTAATTTCCAACTGGTTCAATCGCGACAATATTTACGTTTTCTTTTTCTGTTTGCAATACTTCTTGTCCGGGCCCGTGCCCTTTGACTTCAGCGGACGGAGAATGGACGCGTAAATATTCACATGGCAGTTTGAAGGATTCATTACTAAAAATAACCTCTAACAATTTAGATTTAGAGTGTAATTTTATATCGGTGGGTAGATGTTTCATCTTTACAGCTCAAATAAATGAGGGATTCTGGATGTGAATATGTGCATAATCAAATCATAACACTAAAGAATAAGCGGAAAGAGTATGGATCATTACAAAATAGTTTTACCTGCCGACCTAAATGACTATGGCAGTTTGTTTGGTGGCACCTTACTTAAATGGGTTGATGAAATTGCTTATATTCGTATAAGTTTAGATTTCCCTGGTCAGCACTTTGTTACGATTGGCTTAGATAATGTTGAGTTTCGTCATCCAATTAGAGAAGGGCAAATTTTACGCTTTAATTGTGAAAAGGCTCGAGTAGGAAAAACCTCTGTTACCTATGCCGTTAAAGTTTACGCGGCTCGATACCAAACGGAATCAGAGAGAGTGCTGTTTGAAAGTAACATTAGTTTTGTCTGTGTTGATGATAAAGGTAAAAAACAAGCGATAAAAAAATAAATGACCCGTTTACCGATTTCCAGTTATGCATTGGTTGCAGCAAATTTAATTCCATTAGTTGGAGTGTTATTTTACGACTGGAATGCCATTCTTGTATTAGCGCTATTTTGGATTGAAAATCTTATTATTGGTGGTTTTAATGTTGTGCGCATGGTGACAGTTTCTGTTCGCAGCAAAGAATGGTCGGGACTATTTAAAAGTGTATTTTTTATTTTCCATTACGGAGCTTTTTGCGTAGTACACGGTAGTTTATTAACTAAAATAATAGGTTACCCTGAAGTTCAATACACTACATATTTTGAGCAAAGTAATTTCCCTCTTGCGGAAATATTTTTAGAAGGTGTGGCAGTGTTTTTATCTTTTATTGATAATCTAGCACCAGAAATTTGGTTAGGCATGGCGGCTTTAGTATTAAGCCGGTTTGTTTCATTTATAGAGAACTTTATTCTGCGTGGAGAAATCTTTACAGCCCGCTTAGGTAAATTAATGAAACAGCCGTATCAGCAGATTATCGTGATGCATATTGGTTTAGTTGTAGGCGCAATGATCTTACAAAAATTAAACTCTCCGGTGTGGTTGCTTGCACTGATTGTTTTGTTAAAAATATTTTTTGATTTTAAACAGCATAAGAAACGTCATGAAAACGAGCAAGGCGAGTATAGTGAAGTGATAAAAGATATTTAAGTCACTTAAATCATGCGCGTTTTCCCCTTGATATTAAAAGCGATTACTATCTGTGTGCTTATCATTGCTATCGCTTCCTATTTTGTTTATTTGCGAACAGGAAAGTTTTGGGCTCCCCATTTTTCTGTATCATCTTTAACAGCGAATAACCCTTTTGTAAATGATTTGCCATAGATACAAAGTTTGGAATTGCCGAAGGAGACAATCTATAAATGGCGCGAAGAGGGCCAATGGGTATACGGAAAAACGCCACCTGAGGGTGTAGACGCAGAATTTATTAGTGAAAAAGAATACTAGGGTTTTTTTGCTTTGCGTTGCTGATATTTATACAAACCAACTAAGGATGCAGCAATCCAAAATATTTCGATCACAAAGCTAGCAAGGTTAAAGTGTACGAATAAACTAATCAGAAGTAATATCGCGCCGATTAGATTGTATAAATTATAGGCGAGCCCTTTAGCTTCTAGCTTGTCTAGTTGTAATGCTAAGTAAGCACCAACTACCAAAGAAGTTCCAAGCATGCCAATGATATTGGCGATTTGGTCATTGAGCATTTTTTATCCCGTCGGTTAGTTTACCAAGAATCTATTTTACCAAGAACCTGTGTTTTGCATTGAACTCCATGGTTCTTGTTTTGCTAAAGCGTCGCCTTTTTGTAGTAACTCAATCGATATACCGTCAGGGGATTTAATAAATGCCATGCGACCGTCGCGTGGTGGGCGTAAAATTGTTACGTCTTTATCAATTAAGTTTTGACAGAAATCGTAAATATTGTCGACCCGGTAAGCTAAATGTCCAAAATTACGTCCGTTGTTATAGTCTGCTTCATCCCAGTTATAAGTGAGTTCTAATAATGGTGCTTGAGCGTCTTGCGCTTGTGCTAAGTCATGAGGGGCAGTAAGAAAAATTAATGAGAAGCGGGCCTTCTCATTATCGTACCGGCGAACTTCTAGCAGACCTAACTTATCACAAAAAAAATCAAGCGCAGCGTCTAGGTCACCTACACGGATCATACTGTGGAGATATTGTAAGCTCATTCTTCGTTTTGCTGTAACCAGTTTGCCGCTTGTTCAGCGTAATAGGTCAAAATGGCATCACCGCCAGCGCGTTTAATTGAGGTCAAAGATTCTAATACGGTTGCTTGTTCGTCAAGCCAGCCATTTTGTGCAGCTGCTTTGAGCATCGCGTATTCACCACTAACCTGATACACAAAGGTCGGTAGTTTAAATCGTCGTTTTAACCGTTTTACGATGTCCAAGTATGGCAAGCCTGGTTTGACCATAATGTAATCAGCGCCTTCGTTGACGTCCATTGCCACTTCAGCAATAGACTCATTGCTATTCGCTGGGTCCATTTGATAAGTATATTTATTACCCCCCGCTAGGTTTTTAGCAGAGCCTACAGCATCTCGAAAAGGGCCATAAAAAGAGGAAGCATATTTAGCTGAATAGGCAAGAATTTGTGTATTACGAAAACCGTTTTTTTCTAAAGCAGATCTAATCGCGCCAACGCGACCGTCCATCATGTCAGACGGAGCAACAATATCGGCACCAGCCTCAGCATGTGAGAGGGCTTGTTTAACTAGCACTTCGGTTGTTTCATCGTTTAATACATAACCTGAATCATCGAGCAAACCATCTTGACCATGAATAGTAAAAGGGTCTAGCGCTATATCGGTGATAACACCGAGTTCTGGCACGGTTGCTTTTAGAGCACGCACCGCTCGTTGCGCCAAGCCTTCGCTATTAAAGGCTTCTTCAGCTAATTCAGATTTTGCACCTTTATCTATGACTGGAAATAATGCGATAGCTGGAATGCCCAGTTTTACGAGTGTTTGCGCTTTTTCTAAAAGTAGATCAATGCTTAAACGATGGACATCTGGCATTGATTCTATTACTTCGGTTTTATTTTCGCCTTCAATAATGAAAATAGGCAAAATCAAATCATCGCTTGTCAGTCTTGTTTCGCGCACCAAACGTCGAGAGAAATTAGATGCACGATTACGACGAAGTCGGGTTGCAGGAAATATTCTATTCATGGGTCAATCATCGCATGGCAGCGTCAGTGAGAAAAGTAGCAGAACGACTAAAACAAATGACTCTTAATTTATAAATCGCGAATTAATTGTCGCCCGCCGATACGTGGCATTTGATCAAGAATAAAATTAGCTCGATCTTGCAGGTATTCAGAAGGTTTCGCTGGGTTAGATCGAGAAGGGGTTGGTAGTGTTGCTGCAATTAAGGCTGATTGTGTCGGATCTAGTTGAGATGCAGAGATGCCAAAGTAATTTTGGCTTGCTGCTTCGATACCAAAAGTGGAAACACCAAATTGAGCATAGTTAACATAAATCTCAAGAATGCGTTTTTTTGGAACGATTAATTCCATCCAAAGCACCAACCACGCTTCTATAGCTTTACGAGGTAAGCTGCGTTCGTGCCATAAAAATAAATTTTTAACTGTTTGTTGGGTTAAAGTACTGGCGCCTCGTGAGAAACCATTTTCGCTGTCTTCAAGCACCAACATTATTTGTTTGAAATCAAAACCAAAATGATTTGGGAATTGCTGATCTTCTGAAGCAACCACAGCAAGAGGGAAATATAAAGAGACATTTTCAAAATCAACCCATTGATGGTTTATTTCAGTATTATTGTTTTGTTTGTTTAGTTCAATAAAGCTACTAGTCGGAGGGTCATAAAAACGTAGGGCTATCATTGGTAGTGCTGAAAGAAAACAAATAAAAAATAAGGTTTTCCAAAAAAGCTTACGGAACCAACTTCCCCATTTGCGTTTCTTCTGCGTGCCGACGGAGTGAATAGCCTCACGGTTGCGGTTAGGCCTGAATAGATCGCGCATCAAGTTATAAAAGGTGTAACGCGTAATACCTCATCAATAGTAGTGAGGCCTTGTGCTATTTTTTTAGCGCCGCTTTGGCGCAAGGTGATTAACCCGTCTTGGCGAGATTGTTGACGTAAACTTTGTAGGTCGCAACTAGGTGTTACTTTTTCTTGCAAAGCGCTGGTCATTTCCAGCATTTCGTACAAACCAATACGCCCTAAAAAACCTGTCTGACGGCACTCAATGCAGCCGACAGGTTTGCACAAATTTTCTAGTTTTATTTCTTCATTAAGACAAAATTCTTTCCATTCGTTCTCTTCAATAGTCGTCGGTTCTTTGCAATCTGGGCAAAGTGTTCTTACTAGGCGTTGAGCCATAACACCAAGTGTTGTTGCATTAATCAAATATGGAGGCACACCCAATTCCATAAGTCGAGTAACGGCAGATGCCGCATCATTAGTGTGTAATGTAGATAGAACTAAATGCCCGGTTAGAGCCGCCTGAATAGCCATTTCCGCTGTTGAGAGATCACGGATCTCACCAATCATCATGATATCTGGATCTTGTCGGAGTAGCGCTTTAACGCCAGCAGAAAAGGTCAGGTCAATGGAGTGATGTACTTGAATTTGGTTGAAGCTAGGTTCGACCATTTCAATAGGGTCTTCAATGGTACAAACATTTACTTCGCTATCAGCTAACGATCTTAAGGTTGAGTAAAGTGTTGTCGTCTTACCTGAACCAGTTGGACCTGTTACTAGAATAATTCCGTGGGTATGGGTAGTTAATGTGTTCCATAAATCTAATTCACGGTCAGTAAGTCCTAGTTCAGTAAAACTGCGTTGTAATACATCTGGGTCAAAAATACGCATGACCATTTTTTCGCCCATGGCTGTAGGCACTGTGGACAAGCGTAATTCAATTTCTTTGCCGTCTGGGGTACGTGTTTTTAATCGACCATCTAAAGGACGACGTTTTTCTGCAATATTCATTCGGCCCAGGGTTTTAAATCGACCAATAATAGCCAGCATGACATTGGGCGGTACATGATAGGCATGGTGCAAGACACCGTCGATTCGAAAACGAATGTCACCACGTTCTTTACGTGGTTCAAGGTGAATATCGCTAGCTCTTTGTTCGAATGCATATTGTAAAAGCCAATCAACGACTTGAACAATATGATGGTCTTCAGCGTCCAACTGCCCAGAACGTGCGAGATCAACAAGCTGTTCTAAATTTTGTTGAGTTGTAATCCCTGTGCGTTCGTCAGAGATACTGGATTTACTAATTGATTTTGCAAGATTAGCAAATTCGCCAATATATCGATCAATGTCGTTGGGATTAGTAATCACCAGCTTGATGTCTTTACGCAAAAGATTCGATAAACTTTCTTTCCAGCTTAAATCAAACGGGTTTTTTATTGCCAGTGTTACGCTGTCATCGGTAGTTTCTAAGGCTAATAAACCATGCTTCCTAGCATAGTGAGAAGACATTACTTGCCCGACTGAAGAAATATCAATATTAAGAGGATCGATATGATAATAATCCATATCACACTGCCCAGCGAACCATTCAGATAATTGATCCAAATTGATTTTGGTTTTGCTGCTCAGCGCCATTGGCAGATTATTTGCTATTGCCACAAGCGGATTTTTATCGGAATCGCCTATGTTGGCGTCAATGCGTTTGGCTTCTTTGGCACTAATTTGCTTGTCGGCAAACATGGCTTTTAGAATGGCTTTAGTATGAAACTTACTTATCATTTAACTTTTGCGTGTAAAGGCTATTTGTCTTAATTTTATTTTCTCTGATCAATTAAGACGATGGTATGCGATCAAGTGCTATCATTCCAGCTTATTTAGTATGCTATTAAGAGTGTAGTAAAGTACTAATATCGATAACACAAACAAAAAAACGAATTAATGAAGCGCATGGGTATTAATGATGATTAGGCTAGTTTTGTTGATATTGGCAGTATTTCTGTCATGGGTATTATTTGTTTCAGACTACGATAAACGTAAAAAAATAATAGTCAGTGTTGTAACTTTAGTGATAAGTATCTTAGGTTTATGGTTCGAGCAATCACGACAAGCGCCTAAAGATGACTTGATCGCGATACACCAAATTAATGATTGTGGTGTGAGTGGCGAATACAGTTACCGCACTAATTATAATATTGAATTTTGCTTAGCTAATGAATCAGATCGAGCCACAGCAACGCGCATCAGTATTAATTTTTCGGCATTAAATTGTTTAGCGGGTGACTGCCAAGAAATTCAGTCCGTCAATAAAGAGGTTCGCCTTAAGTTAGAACCACAACAGTCAATCAATTTAAAAGAAAATTTAGATTTCGATCAAATCACAGATTCTATGGGAAACATCATTTGGACAACTGAAATTATTGCTGTTGAAGCGATTCTTTGAATGACTCGATGAGAGTAGTTTTGGTTCGTTTAGTTGCTGTTATGGCACTAATTGTTGTGTGCGCTTTTCTTTTTATTTTATTAAAAGGAACCTTGGGATCTGGTTTGCAGACAAACGCTAGCAACTCTAGTGATGAACTTGTCCATAACTTAGCCTTAGGTGAGACTGCTTTGCGCCGAGATGATGCGCAGTTATTTTGGGTTAGCCGTCTAACTACTGAACAGACAAATGAGCTTAGCCTTTTTTCAGATAGTATCGTTCAACTTGATTCTGGCTGTCTGTTAGAGAGTCAAATTTGTATTCTAAGTTCGCAGACAGAGCGAAGCGGAGTGCAGTTACGCTTTGTTGAGCAAGCGCCAATTCAATTACCATCCGACACTCCTTGGACAGGCGGTTTTGTTAACCCCAACGATGGAGCTGTTTATGATTTAATTGGCCGACCCTACCGATTCCAAGGAGAAGTCCGTTCTCTAAAAGTTGTGAATCCAACGCCTTAACCATGCCAAACTAATGGTTCCTCGTGCAGTAAAGCAGCTTGTTCTCGAAGTGATAAAACATGTTCTTCCCAACATTGTTGACTATTAAACCATGGGAAAGCCATTTTGAAGGCTGGATCATCCCAGCGTTTGGCCAACCAGCCGTAATAATGGATTAAGCGAAGTGTGCGTAATGCTTCGATTAAGTGCAGCTCACGTGGGTCAAATTCACAAAATTCGCTATAGCCACTTAAAATTGCATCGAGAAAAGCCGTTTGGTCGCTGCGGTCACCTGCGACAAACATCCAAATATCTTGTACTGATGGAGCCATTCTGGCGTCATCAAAATCGACAATATGTGGCCCTTCATCTGTCCATAAAACATTACTTGGGTGACAGTCACCATGACAACGAATGAGAACCGTTTCGCCCGCTCGCTCATAACATAGTGAAGCTTCTACGAGGAGTTGTTCACTTAGAGATGTATAGGCCTCTAGTAAATCAGCTGGAATAAAATTGTTTTGCAAAATAAATTCGCGCGGTGCATAGCCAAACGATTGAATATCTAAAGTAGGTCGTTGTGAGAATGATTTATTTTTACCAACTTGGTGTATGCGCCCCATAAAACGACCCATTTGTTCTAGTTGTTCAAAACTCTCTAGATCTGGCGCACGCCCGCCACGGTTTGGGAATAAAGCTAGACGGTAGTCCTCATAAAATAACAATGTTTGTCCATCAAACTTAATGGGGGGTACAACAGGGATCTCTAAATCATATAACTCATTAGTAAACGAATGTTCTTCTAAAATAGCTTGGTCTGACCAGCGTTGAGGGCGATAAAATTTAGCAATCACACTACTACCATCTGCAATACCCACACGATAAACTCGGTTTTCATAACTATTTAGCGCCAATAAACGCCCGTCAGTTTGATAACCAAACGTATCGATAGTGTTAAGCACATCGTCCGGTGATAGGTTTTTATAAGCATTCTCACTTTTCATATTTGAGAGTATGCTAGTGTTCTCTTATCTAATCCATAAGAATGGCGCTTTTATTGAAGGTGTCTGGAGAATATATGGCAAATTCGACTGAAAATACGGAAGTTGTGTTAACAGTGCCGCCACCAGTATTGGTGGCGCATCGAGGTTATTCTGGGCGTTACCCTGAAAATACTTTATTGAGTTATGAGGCTGCTTATACGCATGGAGCTCGTTTCATGGAACTGGATTTGCAAATGACTAGTGATGCTGAACCAGTGTTGCATCATGATGCATCTTTACAGAGAATGGCGGGTGTTGATTTAGATATCAGGGAGACGTCAACGGCTAAATTCAAAACACTCAAAGCTAGTTATAAAGAACGTTTTACCGATGAGTTCATTGATAATACATTCACTACTTTTAGTGAGTTTTGCGAATGGTTAGCACAATACCCAGAAGTCACTATTTTCGTTGAAATAAAACAAGAGTCGATTGACCATTTTGGTCTAGAAGTTTTTATGGATGCTGTTTATCAACGTGTTATCGCTAATGGAGTTGAAAACCAATGCGTGATTATTTCATTTAATAATGAAGCGCTTGAATACTCTCGTAAGCTATCTTCAATGCAAATTGGTTGGGTCTTACCAAAATGGAATAAAGACTCGGAGTTGATCGCTAAGCAATTGAATTCGGAGTTTTTATTTTGTGGGAAACATATCTTACCAGAGGATGATTCAGAAATTTGGCTAGGCGATTGGCAATGGGCAATTTATAATCTTGATGAAGTCATTAGCGCAATAAATATGGCCAACCGAGGCTTTTCGATGTTAGAAACCAATCAAGTAGGCACGTTGCTGGCTGATAAACGACTTAATAAAGCTCCTTAAGAAAAGGAGTAATTGTAAATATAAAAAAAGCGAGATTGATATCAATCTCGCTTTTTATTTCTTTATTGTAGATTTCTCGAGACTATTTGCTCAATGCATCACGGATTTCAGACAATAATTTAACTTCATCAGAAGGTTCAGCTGGTGCTTCTTCTTCAGCCTTTTTAGCCGCATTCATGCCTTTGATAACCATGAATAGTACGAAAGCAACGATAATAAAAGTTAGCACTGCGTTGATGAATAGACCGTAGTTCATGGTTATTGCACCAGCTTCAGCTGCTGCTTCTACAGTTGCATAGGTAGCGCCTTCAGCTCCACCGTCAATTACCATATGCATATTACTGAAGTCGATGCCACCAGTAAATTTGCCTACCCATGGCATAATTATGTCGTTTACGAATGATGAAACAATAGTACCAAAAGCAGCACCGACAACGATGCCTACTGCCATATCGACAAAATTGCCTTTCATCGCAAATTCTTTAAATTCTTGTAGCATTTTCTGTTCCCCGCTTTTTTTATTATTAATGTGTAATGAAATATAGAGACTGCATTTAATCGCTAAGAGCCTTTTTTTGCAAGAGGGAATTATTAAACAATGTGAATCTATTTAGCAAAATAAATCGCTAGCAGCAGCAAATATTAGTCAGAAAGCAGCTTAAGAACACAATTCTAGTTACTCTAACTCTCGTCATTTTAATTCCAAGGTTGCTTGATAATATGGGTGATCAGAAATACCTTTATCTACCTGCGTAACGTTAATCACTTTCCAGCCTCGCGTAATTATCCAATCAATACGCTCTTCGTTAGAAATTGTTTTGCTGGTAGAGATCACATCGACCGCATCTGATTTTGCAAGATATTTTTGTAGCTCGGGATGTTCAAGAGAAAGGTTGAAATCACCGACTAGAATTGCTGTTTGGTAGTTATCAAATTCTCGCAACGCGACTTTGAGTTGTTCAGTTTTACCTTGTCTAGTATGTAGGTGAGTATTTATAAAATAACAATCGCACTTATTAAACTCAAAGTTAATAGTGGTCAAATTACGGAATCTAATTCCTGTTTGATCTGGTAAGGCAATAGTTTGCCAAGACTTGACTGGTAGCTTGCTGAGTATCGCGTTGCCGCGGTTTTCTCGAAACCAGCGTAGACGAGTAGGAGAGAACAACCAAGTAAAAACACCGGGTACAGAAAGTGCTTGTGTTTGGCAGATACCTAAACCGAAGCGGTTCATCCAGCTTTTAGCATAAACTTCTTGAATGCCAACTATGTCTACTTCTTTTACAACCTCTGCTGCTCTATGGATATTGCGCTGTCCCTGTAAATTTTTACCAGTTTGAACATTATAGGTAGCAACGATTAATTGTTGCTTGTCAGTTTCTTTAGTAAGAATCGAGCTATTATTAAATGAATTGCCGTTACGGTCAGCAACAGGCCTTGGTTTTCTCGCAATAACAAGAAAAATTATAATAGCAGCGGCGATTAATATAAAATTAAACATCAAGAGTCTAATGAATTATTTTTGTGCGACTAAGTAAGCAACATAAGATAAACAGGCTTCACCCTCGGTTGACGGTAAGAATTCGCCATTACCACTTTCACCGTCTTCATCAGTCCCTTCCCAGTAGCAGACAATTTTATTGAACCCAGCATCTTCAAGGATTTCTTTTAGTTCTGGTAAGCCCCATAATCGCCAATCATAGGTGAAAGCATTTGTCATTTCGCTTCCATCGGGAAAGCGAAAATGGATATGTAATTTGGCTTCACCAGTGATGGGATTAATTGAATCTTGGTCCCAAACGTAGGTGAAGCTCTCATCGTCCATTTCAGTTTCTTCTTCGAGTTCTTGAATGCTCTCCGGACCACCATGTATGTCAATGACAAAAATACCTCCCTCAGCTAAGTCATTATAAACTCCAGAAAAATAATCGAGCATTTCTGTCCGTGTTTTGAAAATCCAGTATGAAAAATTTTGCGCACATCGAACATCTGGTGCTTTTTGACTTGGAGTACGTGCATCAAGTTGGTTTTGTGAGACACGGGAAATTGCAGAACCTAATGGCTCTAGATTATTTTTTAAACCCCATTGCAAAGGTTCGGGGTCAATATCATAAGCCTCGACAGTAAAATCTTCGCCAAGACTAACCCAATTAGCTGATAACAAGCAGGTGCCACAAAAGTCTTCGCGGAAATGTTTGGGTTCTTTGTTATGTATGCTTTTGTAGGTTGAAAAAAGAAATTTAACATCTTCTTCTGCTGACTGAACGGCTTGTTGATAAAGAACATATTTATCCATATTTTTTGCAGTCAGTTTTTTTGGCATTTGTTGTCTTGAGGCATTAGAGTTAGGGTTACAATAAGTGAGGATGAGTTTAACAAAATAAGTCTTGATAAGTCCTATTTAAGTTATCCCTCGGTAGTAAATGTTTTATCGATTAAATTTAGTAAGCAAGGCTCGCCTTTAATGAGCCGGCTTCTCTTACACAAGTAGTCGATGAGTAGCCAACCTTTTTCAATAATGCTGACAATAATTATCGCTAAGTCTTTGAATTTTTTGAAACTATAATAATCGGCATGATCATGAAAATTATCACTTATACACAATATTTTGATGTCAAGACTTTTGTTAAAAAAAAGTATTTTAAGTATTCGCATTAAAATTATTTAGACCATAAGTTATTGAAATATATATATTAAATAACTTTTTCTTGAAAAAACCAAAAAACCTCTGGACAAAACAAAATTCTTTAAAAATGTTAGCGCTGATTTTTATTAACAAAGTTATCCACAGGCAAAACCCTTGTAAATAAACAAAATATTGTTCCGTGCCAAAGATAACAGACCAAGATGCTTTGTCGTTAAAACCACCAATGTCAATCGTATCGGTTGCTTTGCCAGTGCCATTGCGAAAAAGTTTCGATTTTTCAAGTAACCCTGCAATAAATTCGGCGAGTGTCGGTGCTCGTGTAATGGTGCCATTTGGTGCCCGTAAATTAGTGGGTGTGGTCCATGAAATTAAACAGGATTCGGATTATCCATTAGATAAAATTAAACCCATTATTAACATAATTGATTCATCATCACTCTTTGATGAACCTTTATGGAAAACAATTAATTGGGCATCTCAATATTATCTAGCGCCTATTGGTGAAATGATTGCCGCAGCCTTACCGGGAGATTTACGTAAAGGAAAAGCATTACGGCCAAAGCAAGAAGAGTTTTGGTCTTTAACTGAAAAAGCCCAGAGGAAAAATATAGATGAGCTTTCGAAGGCGCCTTTACAGAAAAAAATTGTACAAAAAATGCTTAAGCAAGGAGATTTAAATGCTGAAAATCTACGTTCCGAGTCTTCAGGTTGGCGACAAGCGATAAAATCATTACAAGACAAAGCTTGGGTTTCTTCTTACCAAAAAGCACCTGAACTATGCCTTATTAGAGAAAGCTCAAATTCACCGTCAACAATACAACTTAATAAGGAGCAAGCAGCGGCAGTTAGAATTTTTAACGAGTCTATTTTGCAAAACGATTTTTTTGCAGCCTTATTATATGGAGTTACAGGAAGCGGTAAAACTGAAGTCTATTTCGAGATTGTTCGTAAGTTTATTTCAAATGGTCAGCAAGTATTGATAATCGTGCCTGAAATTGGCTTAACACCACAGCTAGTCTCGCGTATTAATTCGCAGTTTGAGGCGCCTTTAGTGTTATTGCACTCAGGATTAAACGACACTGAAAGGCATCTGGCTTGGTGGCAAGCTAAGGAAGGGACGGCGCAAATTATTTTGGGAACTCGCTCAGCTGTTTTTACGCCCTGTGCAAACTTAGGCTTGATTGTTATTGATGAGGAGCAAGATAGTTCGCTTAAACAACAAGATGGTGTCCGCTATCATGCTCGAGATGTTGCAATTTATCGAGCAAAGCAAGCAGGTATCCCTATTATACTTGGCTCAGCAACACCCTCATTAGAAAGTTATGCGAATGCCCAATCTGGTCGTTTTCAGTTACTCAGCCTTAAGCAACGAGCTATGCAAGCATTGTTGCCAACAGTTAAGTTGGTCGATTTAAATACACAACCAACTAATGATGGCCTAAGTCAAGTCATGCTAGATGCTATCCAGCAAACTTTATCTGCTGGCAAACAAGTAATTTTATACTTGAATCGTCGCGGGTATGCGCCAGTTCTTTTTTGTGCTGATTGCAGACAAACAATGGGCTGTCAGCGTTGTGATTCGAACTTGACTATACATCGCCAGCTAAACTGTGTTCGTTGCCATCATTGTGGCTATGAAGGTCGTATGCCAGAACAATGCAGTAGTTGTAACAGTACTGAGCTGCATGAAGTTGGAGAAGGAACACAACGAGTTGAGCAAGCACTTGAGCAGCGGTTTTCACAAGCAAAAATTCTACGCATTGATCGAGATAGCACGACGCGCAAAGGGCAGCTTGATTCTTTATTAGAGCAAGCTAGAAAAGGTGATGCAGACATTTTATTAGGCACGCAGCTGTTAACGAAGGGGCATGATTTCCCTAACGTTAGCCTAGTCGGAGTGTTAAATGCTGATCAAGGTTTATACAGTACCGATTTCCGCTCGAGTGAAAGTTTGTTTCAACAGATTATTCAAGTCGCAGGTAGAGCTGGTAGGCGTGATCAAAAAGGGCAAGTATTAATTCAGACAGCATTTCCAGAGCATCCTTTTTTTGAATATGTTTGTGAACATGATTTTACTGGTTTTGCAAATGAGCTCCTTGAGCAACGTAAATTAGTAAACTTTCCACCATTTGGTTTTTTTGCTTTGCTGCATGCAGAGTCACCCCATCAAACAAAGGCTTTGCATTTTTTAAAACGGGTTAAGAGTGATATTCAGTTACTCGAAGGCGTTACTGCTATGGATGTTATTCCGGCGCCAATGGAGCGCCGTGCTGGTAGATACCGCGCACAACTTTTATTTTGTGCGAGTCAGCGTTCGGCTCTTAACGCAACTTTATCTCATTGGTTAATGTTATTAGAGACGGATACAAATTTACGTAAACTTGCATCATCAGTACGTTGGAATATTGATATTGATCCAGCTAATTTGTATTAGCAATACGATTGTCATAAGAATAAATACAAAGCTTAGTGATCCATTAGTGATATATGCTATCCCCTCGTTATAGAAAACGGTAAAATTGCCACTTTAAATTTAAGCATTAAACTTAATTCAGAGATACGTCGTTGAAAGAGCAATTACATAGTCTATTTATTCAGGCAGTTGATGAACTAAAAAGAAAGGAAATTATTCCCAGTGAACAACAAGTTCGCTTACAGTTTGACCGTACAAGACAAAAAGAACATGGTGACTTTTCTACTAATGTTGCAATGACTTTGGCAAAAGCGGCTAAACGTAATCCAAGAGAATTGGCCGAGTTAATTATTCAATCGTTGCCTGCTGATGTATTAGTTAGCAAGGTGGAGATTGCCGGCCCTGGGTTTATCAATATTTTTCTGGCTGAAGATGTGCGCTATTTAGTCTTAACAACAATTTTCTCTGAAAAAGAAAAATATGGCTTATCGATTGCTAATTCTAAAGAAAAGATTTTATTAGAATTTGTCTCAGCGAATCCGACTGGGCCCCTACATGTAGGGCATGGGCGAGGTGCCGCCTATGGTGATGCCTTAGCGAGAGTGTTACGAGCAGCAGGAAACAGTGTTGAATCGGAATATTATGTTAATGATGCTGGGCGGCAAATGGATATTCTGGCGACCAGTGTTTGGTTGCGTTATCTTCAGCGCTATTTTCAACAACAAGGCGAGACAATTGAGTTTCCGGATAATTGCTATAAAGGCGATTATATTATTGATATGGCGCAAGCGATTGCCGATCAACATGCAGAAAAATTTGCTCTATCAGCCAAAGATATTATTACCGCTCGCCAAGACTTAGATGATGAGCAAGCATTAGACGCGACCATCGCTTTGATGAAAAAAACCCTTAATGAAGATGGTTATGCGGTATTTTTTGAATTGGCTTTGACGTCTATTTTGGCTGATATTCGTGAAGATTTAGCTGAATTTGGCGTTAATTACGATACTTGGTTTTCGGAACGTTCTTTATTTACCTCTGGGAAAATTACTACTGCGATCGAAAAATTGCAAGAATCAGAACACATTTATGAGGACACTAAAGAAGAAGGGAAGTCAGGTGCTTTATGGTTTCGTTCAACTGATTTTGGCGATGAAAAGGATCGTGTGGTGGTGCGCGAAAATGGACAACCAACGTACTTTGCCTCTGATATCGCTTACCATCAAGATAAACTAGCGAGAGGCTTCGATCGATGTATTAATATTTGGGGCTCTGATCACCATGGTTATATCCCACGGGTAAAAGCCGCCATGCAAGCAGCTGGCTTGGAGCAGGAAAAATTGGTCGTTTTATTAGTACAGTTTGCTGTTTTGTATCGCAGCGGCGAAAAAATTTCGATGTCTACTCGCAGTGGAGAATTTGTCACTTTACGGGAATTGCGTGACGAAGTCGGTGCTGACGCTGCACGCTTTTTCTATGTGCAACGCAAGTCAGAGCAGCACATGGATTTCGACTTAGACTTGGCTAAATCTAAAAGCAATGAGAACCCAGTGTATTATGTGCAATATGCACACGCACGCATCTGTAGTATTTTTGAACAGGTAGTTGAGCGAGGATTAAATGTAGAAGGCTACGAGCAAGCTGATTTTTCACTACTTCAAAGCGAGCATGAGACTACCTTATTAACTTTGTTACAGCGGTTTCCAGAGGTAATTCAAACTGCAGCAAAGAATTATGAACCTCATTTATTAACTTATTATTTGCGTGACTTGGCGACGGCCTTTCATTCTTACTATAATAGTACGAAGTTTCTTGATGCTGATCCTGAACCTCGTGATGCGATACTTGCTTTATGTAAGGCAGTTCAGCAAGTATTAGTAAATGGTTTACAGATAGTTGGCGTTAGTGCGCCTAAAAATATGTAATTAAATAATATGTCTCAAGCTCGTCGAATAAAACCAAAGGTTAAGAAAAAAAAGCCAGTAAAGAAGAGTTTCTTTAAAGGCTTGCCGTATGGTTTGATGTTTGTAGTATTGGTTTCCGGTGTTGTATTAGGAATGTTGATTAATGGCGCGCAACAAAATGAAGCAGGCTTTGGCTCTGGCTTAAGAACCTTGATGGATTCGCAAAAAGAGGTGATTGCGGATGAGACTGATGAAGAAATTGCAGCTCTAATTGCAAGTAAGAGCATAGAGATTCAGAGTACCGAAAAAGAGTTTGATTTTTATGAAATTTTGCCTGATATCGATCAAGTCATGCCTGATGATTTGCCTGAAGCAACGCCAACGCGACCTGATGAAAACTTAAGTTATTATCTGCAAGCGGCGTCTTTTAGGGCCCATGCTGATGCAGAAAAACTTCGTGCAAGACTGGCATTAAAAGGCTATGCATCTGTTACGCAGGCTAAAGAAGTCGGCGACCAAGGTATTTACTATCGAGTACGTCTTGGTCCTTATGCCGATAGCCGTAAAGCAAAAACAGCACAAAATAAATTACAGAAGTTAGGCGTTAGACCATTTGTTTATTCAGTCAAAAACAGCTAGTTATTAATAAGGATATAGGCATTTAGGCTGGTCGCGAGACAAAGCCAAAGTAAATAAGGAAGTAGCAAAAAAGTAGCTGTGGTTAATTTTTGTCGCCAACAAGAAAAACATAAAATAGCGACAAGGATTACTAACGTCACGATATCTACTAAGCTAATCGCTATCCAGTGTTGAGCAAAAAATAGCCAAGACCAAATTGCATTTATAAATAATTGTGCAAGCCATAAAATTTTTACCTGATTGTTACCGGATATAAAAACAATCCAACCAGCGAGCGCAATAAAAAAGTACAAGATAGTCCAAACAATTGGGAATGCTATGTTGGGTGGGTTCCAGGGCGCTCTATTCAGACTTTGATACCATTCTCCGGGGGTGAACAAAGATCCAAAATAGGCAACTCCATAGCAGCAAATAATAAAAACTGGCAGAAGTCGCCAGTGACCCTGTATTCTCTTACTTGCCATATTGTTCAGCGCGGTATTGTTCGGCTAAACGTACATAGCGTTGTCGGTTGATTTCAAAAAAAGCTAAGTCTTTTTCATTAATATCGCGAAGTTTTTTTGCTGGGCTTCCTGCCCAAACCTCGTTAGCTTTAACAACTTTGCCAGGCGTGACTAATGCTCCAGCGGCAACCATTGCACCTCTCTCGATAATACAATCATCCATCACGCAGGCTTGAATACCAATAAAAGCTTGGTCTTCGATTTTGCAAGCATGTAATACCGCCGAGTGACCGACCGTGATATCGTCACCAATATAACAACCTTGACCAAGCTCCGCGCAATGTATCATTGTTAGATCTTGAATATTACTGCGTTTGCCAATACGAATTTCATTAACATCGCCGCGAACTACACAGCCATACCAAATTCCTGAATTGGCGCCAATATGGGTATTACCGATCACCGTGGCGGTTTGTGCAATCCAAGCAGTTGGGTGAATGTCGGGTGTAATTTCTTTGTATGGATAAATATTCTGCATGTTGAATTTTTTGTCGCCAAATAATCAAACTATTACGGTAAACTCCCCAGCTATTAATAGCAATAAAAAAGAAAATAAATAAGATGGTTGCGACGCCTTTATCAAGATATGAGCATGACCTCAGTCAACCAGACTTTGAGGAAGATGCAGCCCAGCGATTTGCGGTTGAGAATTTACAGCGCCTTTATGATGAGTTAATTGTTGTGAAAGATCCACAAGTTAGTTTTTTGCAACGTATTGGATTACAAAAAAGATCGCCTAAAAAGCCAGTGCAAGGATTGTATTTTTGGGGTGGAGTAGGTCGAGGAAAAACGTATTTAGTAGATACTTTTTTTGAGTGTTTACCATTTGAAGAAAAGTTGCGCATGCACTTTCATCGTTTTATGCACCGTATCCATTTAGAGCGAAAACAACAAAAAGACCAAAGCGATCCGCTAGTTATCATTGGTGAACAGTTAGCGAAAGAAGCACGTGTTCTGTGTTTTGATGAGTTTGTTGTCCACGATGTTGCTGATGCAGTTATTTTAGCAAAGCTAATGAAAGTTCTTTTTGCCAATGGCGTTACATTGGTAGCGACCTCCAATGTTGAACCTAAACACCTTTATAAAAATGGCCTTCAACGTCAGTTGTTTATGCCTGCTATTGATATGATTTATCAATACACAGATGTTTTAAATTTTGATTCGGGGATTGATTATCGGCTACGGTTTTTAGATAAGGCTGAAACTTATTTTACTCCTGTTAATGAAAAAGCCCAGCAAGGTCTGCTTGATGATTTCATACATCTTGCCCCAGATGAAGGTATTGATAATGGAAAAATAGAAATTGAGGGACGAGACCTTGATTTTATCAAACGCGCTGACGGGGTTATTTGGTTTACCTTTGATGAGCTTTGTGATGGGCCGCGTTCGCAAAATGATTATATTGAAATAGCCCGTTGTTTCCACTCTATTTTGTTATCTGCAATTCCTATCATGGATCGACTTAAGGAAGATCAGGCAAGACGTTTTATTAACCTCGTTGATGTTTTTTACGATCACAATGTTAAATTAATCGTATCGGCTGAGGCTATTCCAACAGAACTATACATCGGGACACGTGTTAAATTTGAATTTAAGCGGACTATTAGTCGTTTACAAGAAATGCAATCACACGACTATTTGGCTTTAGAGCATAAAACTGAGTAATAGAATTATTCTGCTTGTAATTCGCAGCTCCATGAACTGAGCATAGTGCCGCGTTCATTTTCATCAATCGGAAACCAGCTGAAACCTTGAGATAGCGAAGTAACAGGAGCCTCATCTTTGGTACGATTGACTTCTTTAATGCTTTCAGGAGCGCAGTCTTTTTCTGCATAAAGAGAGCAAGATTGGTAGCCTATTTGATTTGCTTGATAAACTCGAGTTCGTAATAAAAAGTTATGGCATCCTGGTTTTTTAGCTTTTGCAGCCGTGAATAAAATCCGATCTGTTTGTAAAAACTTATTAGCCTTATAAAAACGAATTTCTTCTCTAGCTTGTGCGCTCGCATTTACTGCAATAGCTGCAAAAAGAATAATGCAAGTGGTAACGAAGTGAATTAATTTTTTTACCATGAACCAATTACCAAGAATTAATTTACCAAGAACTAATTTACCAAGAAC
>CAZFEM010000009.1:34796-56310 GCA_964517515.1 uncultured Gammaproteobacteria bacterium
TAATTTACCAAGAACTAATTTACCAAGAACCTATGCGCCACTTAGCGAGATTAGGTGTTTCTTCAATATCATTATCGGTAGACTGCAACTCTCCATCACTATCGTTTTCTTCAATATATTGAGTTGAACCACTAGAGTGCTTTAATTCTATTCGATAAACCTGACCATTTTCGCGCCGTTGTTCATCGATTTCTGTTCTGCCCAGTAAGCCAAAGTTTGTTTCTTCCTCATTTTCAGAAGTTTCTGATAATGATTCTACCGACTGTAATTGCTCGCTAGGCACTTCATCAATAATGGCAGGTGTTCCTTTAGTTTCTTGCCCTAGTGATGGCGGTGCGAGAACTTCTTGGGCAAAGGTAAAAGTTGGTAATACCATTAATAGACACAAGCAAGCTACTTGGCGTAAACGGCTAACATTTATATATAAATATTGGTTCATATTGTTTCCCCGCACTTTAAAAATGCTGATTAAAAAACACCCAAATAAAGAGTGAGATTAGTTTACCTGTCAATTTGTTCACTGCAAGGCAAATTATTTAGACATGTTATCATACCGTTTGGTTCGTTATTTCATGTCGACCAGTCCAATACATATTAAGACTATTTCACTTATTGTTCAAAAAAAACGAAAACTATGCAGCCTGATTTAATTTTGATTGATGGTTCATCCTATCTTTATCGCGCGTTTTATGTGCCGCAACTTAAACGTATGCAGACTGCGTCTGGACAACCGACAGGAGCAGTTTATGGCACGATCAATATGATCAAAAGCCTTGCTGTTGAATATCCAGAGGCGCAACTTGTGGCGATTTTTGATGCTAAGGGTAAAACTTTCCGACATGATTTATACCAAGACTACAAAGCTAATCGGCCGCCTATGCCGGATGAGTTACGTAGCCAAGTTGAATACGTTCACCGTGCTGTAAAAGCTTTAGGCTTGCCGTTAATAGCAACGCCTGAAGTTGAAGCCGATGATGTTATTGGTAGTTATGCAAAAGTAGCTGCGCAGCAAGGAAAATCAGTCTTAGTTGCCACTGGCGACAAAGATTTGGCACAGATTGTAACGACTCAGGTGCATCTCATCGATACGATGAAAAAAGTTATTTATGATCAAGCTGGGGTTGTCGAGAAGTATGGTGTTAGCGCAGAGCAAATTATCGATTATTTAACTCTAATGGGTGATAGTTCTGACAATATTCCTGGTGTGCCTAAAGTAGGACCTAAAACGGCGGTTAAATGGCTTGCAGAATATGGTTCGCTCGACGCTATTATTGAAAACGCCGAAGATATCGGCGGCAAAGTGGGTGAAAATTTACGTGAGTTTATTCCTCAAATACCACTATCAAAAGATTTGGTAACGATACGTTGTGATCTAGACTTAGAGCTTAGTATTGACGAGTTGCATTTAACTAAAGAAAATCGTGCTGAGTTGGTTGAAATTTATACGCACTTGCAATTTAAAAAATGGTTAGGGGAAATGGGTGAGGAGCTGCAATTCACAAGCGTGTCTCCAGCTACTGAGTATAAAAAAGGCACTTACCAAGTTGTTTTAGATAAAAATACTTTTTTAGATTGGCTTGCACGATTAGAAAATTCTGAAGGCTTTGCTTTTGATACAGAAACTACCTCATTGGATGCCCAGCAAGCCGAGCTAGTTGGAATTTCTTTTGCGATCGACGTTGGTGAGGCAGCCTATGTCCCCGTTGCGCATAATTATATGGGGGCACCAGATCAGTTGGATAGAGATTGGGTGCTTGAGCAACTCAAGCCTTTATTAGAAAACTCAGACCTTGTGAAGATAGGGCAAAACATTAAATATGATGCTAACGTACTGCGTAATTATGATATTCAAATTCAAGGGATGACTTTTGATACCATGTTGGAGTCTTATGTGCTTAATAGTGTATCTTCCCGGCACAATATGGATGCGCTTTCTGAAACTTACTTGGGGCACAAGCCTATTGCGTTTAGCGATGTTGCTGGTAAAGGTAAAGCACAATTAACTTTTGATCAAATAGATTTGGATAAGGCGGGTGAATATGCAGCTGAAGATGCTGATATCACTCTCAGATTACATCATGCATTGATGCCTGAACTGACTAATCAGCCATCTTTACACCGTATTTTCACTGAGCTTGAAATACCACTGGTACCGGTATTGTCAAACATGGAAACTAATGGTGTGCTTATCGATGATGCAATGTTATTGCAGCAGAGCCAAAGTTTAGCAATGTCGATGCAAAAAATTGAACAAGAGGCTTATGCCATCGCTGGTGGTGACTTTAATTTGGCATCGCCGAAACAGATTCAAGAAATATTATATGAGCGGATGGAATTGCCGGTGCTGAAAAAAACACCAAAAGGTGCGCCGTCAACAGCTGAAGATGTTTTACAAGATTTGGCAGTGGAACACGACCTTCCTCGATTGATTTTAGAACACCGCAGCATGGGAAAGCTTAAATCTACTTACACCGACAAATTACCAATGATGATAAATAGCCGTACTGGACGAGTACACACTTCATATCATCAAGCGGTAGCGGCGACTGGTCGTTTGTCGTCAAGCGACCCTAATTTACAAAATATCCCAATTCGAACAGAAGAAGGCCGAAAAATTCGTGAGGCTTTTATCGCGCCAAAAGGTCGAAAAATAGTGGCGCTAGATTACTCGCAGATTGAGTTGCGAATAATGGCGCACCTATCTGAAGATGAGACATTGTTAGATGCGTTTAAGAATGATTTGGATATTCATCGCGCTACAGCGGCAGAAATTTTTGCAACGCCGCTTGATGATGTTTCTAACGAGCAGCGGCGTCATGCTAAAGCAGTCAATTTTGGTTTGATCTACGGAATGTCCGCTTTTGGTTTAGCAAAGCAGTTAAATGTTGAACGTAAGCAGGCGCAAAATTATATCGATCAATATTTTTCGCAATATCCTGGAGTTAAAAAATATATGCAATTAACGCGTGAAACTGCTCGTGAGCAAGAGTATGTGGAAACAGTGTTTGGTCGGCGTTTGTATTTACCTGATATAAATTCACGTAATGGCAATGTCCGTCAATATGCCGAGCGCACTGCTATTAATGCGCCGATGCAAGGAACTGCAGCAGATATCATTAAAAAAGCAATGATTGCCGTTAATGCTTGGCTTGGCCATGATCACCCACATATTAGTATGATTATGCAAGTGCATGATGAATTGGTGTTTGAAATTGCAGAAGAAAAGATTCCCGAATATTTACCTAAACTATTAGAGATTATGGAGAATGTGGCTGTGTTGAAAGTACCTTTGTTGGTGGATAGCGGTGTTGGTGAGAATTGGTCAGCGGCGCATTAATTTATAACTATCTAAGTGCTGGTTTTTATAGCTTATTGATTAGTTTGAGTAGTTAACCTAAACCTTGTTTTGTTATAGAATGCGGTTTTGCAAATAGGCTTCTCAAAAAAACTTATTGTGACTGACATTAATACAATTGAGTATTCAAATTAACTTTGTTTCCTCAGGAGTGTCAGAGTTGAATTGTATTAATTTTATGCACTTAGTTTAAATAAATAATAATTGTGTTAAATAACAAAAAATTGCTTCTAATCGCAGCCTCTATTGTCGGCATAATTATATTATGGGGCTCAGGAGATGACGATATCGAAACGACTCAGCCGGCGATTGCATCAGGTCTAATTAGTCAAACTTCATCCCCATCGGAAGATGTGGTTGTAGTCGACTCGACAGAGCAAATAAATTTTAAAAATGAAAAAGCACAAGGCGAACAGCAGTTTAATCGCGCTGTTGAGCACCTTCAAAATGAGGAATGGTCAGCGGCGAAGACTTTACTAGAAGGGTTAGCTAGTCGTTACCCATCAATGGTAGAAGCCCACTTAAATCTCGCATATTTGTATAGCAAAACTGGTCAGTTGGAGCAAGCGCGCACAGTACTAGTGAATGGCGTCGAAGCGGATCGCAATTACAGTATGGTATTAAAGAATTTACAGTTAGTGCATGGCGCTCTGGCTGCGCAAGCCTATCGAAATGCTTTTGTTACTGACGAAGATACAGCTGCTAATGTAGCGATTGACGAACTTGAATTAGATTTGCCATTGGTTAGCTCATTAGACCTTTCAGCTGTTGATTTAAGTTTGCAAAAAGAATTATTGGCTAAAATAGAAGATTTTGAGTCACAAGAGTCAAGCGCTCAATCCTCTCAATTGGTAATGCAAGAACGTATTGATTCTCTTGAAGCTGAGTTGCTTGTGGCAAGTAATCGAATTAACGAACAGAGTGTTAAATTTGAATCTGACTTGGCATCATTAAAGTCACAGTCTGAACTACAAGCTGCAAACATATCTGAACAATTAGCACTAGAGCGGGCTAAATCATCCAGCACGGAGATTGAAGTTGAGCAAAAAGTAGCAAGTATTGCTTCTAATCCTATTAAGACTGAGCCAGTAGTTGCTCTCGTTTCTGTTCCTGAAATAGATAAAATAACTGAAGCCGAGCAATCGATAGGTATTGAATTAGTACGCAATTGGGCAGAACAATGGTCAGCGCAAAACGTACAAGGATATATACAAAGTTATGAAGAAAATTATAGACCTCCAAGTGATGAAATAACTCATGCTGAATGGCGAGAGCAGCGTCGAGAAAGGTTAACGAATAAACAGTTTATCGAAGTCTATGTTGGTAACTTTAGTTTTGAGGAGAGTGCGACACAATTCAGTGTTAGCTTCTCACAACGTTACCGATCTAATACTTTGGATGATACGATCATCAAAAAATTAATTTTTTCTAAAAAAGATGGTTCTTGGCAAGGTGGTAGAATTATCAACGAAGTCATAGTTAGCAATTAGATTGGTTTATATATACAAATAATGAAATCAAAATTGACTAAAGTAATAGGGCTGTTCAAGTACCTTAAAGTGAGCATTGTTATGCTCTCTCTTGGTATAAGTTCACTTACTTTTGCACAACTTGATAATCAACCCGATGGTGCACTGTATGAAGCAGAATTACTTGAGATAATTTCATCGATTCAAGTTGGGGAATTAGAAATCGCTTTAGACTTGACTGAGCAACATTTGCAAACATATCCGAAAAGTCGAGTTGGCTATTTAATTAAAGCTGACCTTTTGTCTTCTAAATATTCTGGACTAAGTGAGATTGGCGCTCAGGCAAGTAGCAAATCAGATGTTCTGCAAGGCTTAACACATCAGCTCAAAAACCGTTGGCGACATGAAGCTTTGTTAAAGCCGGCAATAAGCGAGATGTTGCCTTCGAGTTTGATTGATATGGGCAAGCACGAACATGTCCTGGTTGCCGATATGACAAATGGTCGGCTGTATCTCTATCAAAATAGTAATAATGGACCAACATTAGTAAAAGATTATTATATGTCTGTTGGTAGTGAAGGCTATGGCAAACAAGTCGAAGGCGATAATAAAACACCTATTGGTGTTTATTCCATTTATCAATATATAGACCCTAATAGGTTACCTGACTTATATGGTGCAGGGGCTTTTCCTGTTGATTACCCGAACACTATTGACCGATATCGCAACCGCACAGGGTATGGTATTTGGTTACATGGTACACCTAGTGATACTTACGCTCGTGCACCTTGGGCGAGTGAAGGTTGTTTTGTATTAAGTAATGCTGACTTTAATGATATTGCCCGATTTATCGACGTTGATGAACGCACGCCAGTAGTATTGAGTGATTCGATTAATTGGGTGAGCCATCAATCACTTGTTGATGAAGGTGCCCAATATATAAAGCTAATTAATACTTGGAAAGATGATTGGCAAAGTTTGGATACTATTTCTTACCTATCACATTATTCAAAAGACACATTCAATTTAGCCGGTGGCAATTATCAACAGTTTGCTCGACAAAAGACGGCTGTTAATAAAAGCAAGGAGTTTATTAAGGTTGATTTAGAGATTGATAGTTTGTTTGTCTATCCAGGTGAAAAAGATATGTTTGTTGTCACGTTCATGCAGCGTTATATCAGTAACAACTATGAAAGTGAGACGAGAAAGCAGCAATACTGGCAAAAACAACAAGATGGTGAATGGCGTATTATTTACGAGGGCTAGAGGAGTACTTCAATAAAAAAGTGCCGTTTGATTAAGAGTTTATATTTTTCAGGGCTAACGGATTATTCAGATTCAGCAAGCACAACAGGGTTGTCAACATTTTTGCGTAACCAACTTACAATGTCTTCCCACATTCGCGCTGTGTCATCATCCGAAGGCATATACCAAGCATGAGGTAATTCCAAAGTAATCACTGGGATATTTTTATTAATACCGGCATAGTTACCGAGGGATCCCGGATAAGTGCCAAGGATGTTCAAGAATAATCGTCCAAGGCTTTTTGGAGCAGTACTCAGTACAGGAGCATCAAAATCTACGAGACCAAAAGGCGCGTGTACGCTAATAATTGCATCAGGTTGGAAGTCATTTATTTCATCGATTAGCCATTGCGTTTCAGGTTCGCTTGCTGGATATTTGCCTGGATAACGCCGCTCGTTTTCACCTGTTTTATTTTGCCAATCTTTTAGGGCTTTTTCTCGCCAGTCCGCAGAGGGTAAATTGCGATTTAGGTCAACACCGTTAGCATTGGTGCGAGTTGCCCCAGGTTTAAGTACACCATCTGGGTTCATCATTGGCACCATATGCCAATGGAATAAGCCAGTATGGTATTGGTTTAGTTTTTCAATGAACCTAAAAACCATACTGACCGATGTGAGCTCATCACCATGAGTGCCACCAACAATTAAAATTCGCCCTTGTGCGGGTGTGCCAGAAATTGGTGCAAACTCAGAATATAAAATTGGGAACTCTTCCACAGAAGAGCAACGGCTAAGTTGTAACTTAGCTTCAAGGCAGCCTTCGTTACTAATACTGGCTAGGCGATTAGAGATAGCTAAACAGGCTGAAGCAACAGCGTCACTATCGTTATTTCCATGCTCTAAACAATAAGATTTTTTTGCTACTGATGAAGGAACAATGACCTCGTCTAATAATTCAATTTCTGGGGCACTGATTTGTTGATCGTCGTTTTTTTTAGAGGGGTAACTGTTAATTTCGTTATTATCAATTAAAGCTAGTTTTGGATTTTCTAACAGTGTTTGATCAAGAGCCTCAGCCAGTGTTTGATCAAGAGCCTCAGCGCCTTCATCAAAAGCTACAGTTCCTTCTGAGTTACTATCAAATAACTCTAGCTCAAACTCACTTGTTGATTCAGTTAATTCTTCAAAATTATCTTCTGTCTGCGCGCGATCCGAACCACAAGAGGATAACAATAAAAATATACAAGTTATTTTAATAAAGGGGCGCAGTAAAAACAGCATTCAGACCTAAAAGTAATAATGTCGTAAGAGTGAGATATTATAGTTGAACTTAAGATTTAATACGATCAACGAATGTTGTTTCTAACTCTTACTAATCAGTGTAGTAATTGAGTGCGTTTATATATATGAAAGATAAACAGGAATGTAAATAACGAAGAAATTAGAAAATGTCTAGGGCAAACGAAATACCAAAGGTATTTCAAGGGATGTCGTTTGGGGGGACAGTTTGTTTACCCTAGACACTATACTTCTCTACTACGATTAACTGACAGTTATTTCATGTCCTTAGACAAGAATTAGCTGTCTTATTAAACATAAGTTATCTGTATTTATATATCAAGCGATAACTACTCTTGAATGGCGCTATCCGCTACCCAGGCTGACATTTGTTCGCGAACTTTTTCAACATTTAGGTAATTCAATGAAGAAAATGCTTCTACAGCAAAATTCCCAGGAATTTTCTTTAGTTTTTTTTCAGTCTGAAGTAATGCTGAATTGATTTTTCCTTGTTTGAATTTGTCGGCCTTAGTTAATAAAACTTGTGTTGGTAGTTCTGATTTACTTGCCCATTCAATCATTTGTTGGTCGAGTGGAGTAAGGGGGTGTCGAATATCCATTAAAAGAACTAATATTATTAGATTTTCTCTTTCAGCGAGGTATTGATGAATTGTTTTTTGCCATTTCTTTTTAACCGCTAAAGGAACTTGCGCAAAGCCATAACCTGGCAAGTCGACTAAGCGTGCGTGATCGCCTAAAGAGAAGAAATTAATTTCTTGTGTGCGACCAGGTGTTTTACTGGTGCGAGCAAGTTTACGGCGATTAGCGATAGCATTAATTGCACTAGATTTGCCAACATTTGATCGCCCGGCAAATGCAATTTCAACTTTATTATCTGTAGGAAATTGATCCGCGCCGGCTGCACCTAATAGAAATTCGGTATCACGCAAAATTTTAGGCAAGCCTTGTTCTCTTTTGGGTTTTTTAAGAGGTAAATCGGACATACGCTAGATTGTAGCAAAACTAACTATAAAAACTCATATTTCAGAATGTTTAATTTCACGAAAATAGCCCTCTAGACTTGAGGCAAGAACCTCGTCATGTTATAAATCTTCTCCGAATTATAGATCCATTTTACGAGTTCTATTCAATGTTAAAAAAATCTTTAATTATTATCGTTTTTGCTAACTTACTTATTACAAGTACGTTTGCATCAAGTGCGCATGCTGCTGGTGATGTAGCGGCTGGCCAAGCAAAATCAGTAATATGTGCTGCTTGTCATGGCCCTGCTGGTGTCAGTGTGATTCCTTTGCAGCCTAATTTAGCAGGTCAAGTCCCAGGCTATATCGAATCGCAGCTAAAGGCGTTCAAGTCTGGTGAGCGAGTCAATGTTATTATGGCAGGGCAAACAGCACTGTTAACCGAAGAAGACATGGTTAATTTAGATGCCTATTACGCATCCTTGCCTGCTGCTACTGAAGCAGTATTAACGGCTGAAAATAAAGAGATGGCAGCTTCTGGAGAAAAAATCTATCGTGGCGGTTATGCTGAGCGCGAAATAGCGGCTTGCATGAGCTGCCACGGGCCAAATGGCCATGGTATTCCAAAGAATTACCCACGTGTGTCGGCGCAACGAGTTGATTACCTAGAGGCGCAATTACTTTCTTACAAAAAAGGTGAAAGAGTCGGATACAAAGGAATAATGCATAATATTTCTTTTGGTTTATCTGAACTACAGATAAAAGAACTTGCAGCATATATGGCTGGCTTGAACTAACTACATTCTATACATTTTTTTAAAGGCAGCTTCGGCTGCCTTTTTTGTTTCTCTTTTTTACTTCTAGGGGAAAAATCTTATCAAGAAAGAACCAGAGAGTTGATGACTTAATATCGACCAGTGTTTAAACTAGCCTAATGGAATCATGGCTGCAAAATTTATCCTCAGACACAGCCATAATTGTCCCGACTCGAAGTTTGGCAAATACACTTTCCGAACGTATTGCGCAGGATCATTTAATTAGCGATATAGCGGTGTGGGAAAGCCCCAATATTTTACTTTGGTCGGACTACCTTAAATTATTGTGGCAGTTAAATCAGAATCAAATTGCTGACTATAATCAAGCGCATTCACTAATTACGACTCAACAGTCTTTGTTGTTATGGACGCAGGTTATTGAGAAGTCACGACGTAAGGAACAAGAATTAACTTTACTAAATGTGCAACAAACGGCTAAGGCAGTGCAGCGTAGTTGGCGTTTAATGCACGATTGGCAAGTAAGTTTAGATGCCGTTGCACAAGACCATGTAGCGGATACGCAAAAATTACTTGAATGGTTAAATGCGTATCAAGAGCTATTAACTAAACGTGGTTTTATGGATGAACCGATGCTGGCAAAAAGCTTGTTAGCGATAACACCTGAACAGCCCTTCAAAAACTTAGTTTGGTATTCCTACGACCTTATTACCGTAAGTCAACGAGCGTTTGTGCAGCTTGCTGAGGATAGTGGTGTTAATGTTGATTATCGTACGAGTGAGGAGCAAACAGAGCAGCGGTTTGAGTACCGTTGTTTTAGTAATACGCAAGATGAGTTAACTAGCGGGTTCATTTCGGCACGAGAACGTTTAGAAGCGCAGCCAAATTTACTGATTAATATTGTTATTCCAGATTTACAACATCGTCAGGCGCAAGTACGTGAAATCGCTCGTGAAGTTTTTTATCCTTCATTGTCACCATTGCAATTACAACAGCAAAGTAGTGTTTATCGTTTTAGTTTGGGCGAACCGTTGCAGCAGTGGCCGGCGGTTGAGGTGGCATTATTATTGATTAAGTTTCTAAGGAACGGAATCAAGCGATCAGAATTTAGTTTTATTCTGCGTAATCGTTTTCTACGTTCATGTTTAGTGCACAAACAAGAATATCAATTATTTGATCGATGGCTACGACAACGCCGTATTAGTAATATCAAGATAGATCAACTATCTGAGTTCTATCAACAATGTTTGCTTAAACACCCTTTAGATCATGACTCAACATTATTGCCTTTTCTTGAAAGTTTAAATGAGAGTTTTATACAGCTAAAAGAAAAATTGGTTAGTGCCAAATCTGAATCTGGTTTTGCTGCATTTAGTTTTAGTGATTGGGCTGACATCATTGATACATGGCTCAACACGTGGGGTTGGAACACCAGTATTGCTGGTGAGGAAATGAGCAGCGTGCAATTTCAATTGCGTGAGCGATGGCTGTCTTTATTGAAAGAATACGCATCACTTGATGCGGTGCAAGGTCAAGTTGGTTTAAGTCGTGCCTTGGAAGTTTTTCAACAAATGACGCACGATGGGATTTTTCAACCACAAGCAGCTGCGTCACCTATTTTAATTTCAGGTGTGTATGAAGCAATTGGTCAAAGTGCCGATGTTTGTTATTTACTTGGCATGGATCAAAATTATCCAGTTCCGGCACAAAATGATGCTTTTATTGCCAATCGCTTACTACTAGAGAGCGGTTATCCCGATGCTTCTGCATTACAAAGTTTCGAGCAAGCTAAACAAGTAATCAAAACGCTATTGGTTTCAGTTACAGAAGTTAATGTTAGTTATGCACTAGAAAACCAACAAAATCGTGAAATAAAAAATTCAGTTTCAGCTATTTTTCGAGAAGATGATTTTATCCAGCAGCCATTAATAACTACTTCACAAGATAGAGCAGATTTAGATCACTATACTGACCAACATGGACCAAGTTTATCTAGTGGTAAAAATGTCCGTGGTGGCGCGAGAATTTTCACTAATCAATCTAACTGCGCATTTAAAGCCTTTGTCACTCATCAGCTTGAGTTTGATCGTGAAGACGAGTCAGAGTTTGGTTTAGATTCATTAGACCGAGGCAATATTGTGCATCGTTTGCTGGAATCAGCTTGGACTGAATTACAAACCCAACAGCGATTACTTGAGTTAACGGACCACGAATTCGAGACCTTAATAAAAACTAATGTGGCTGCGGTTATTGAGAGTTATGAAGCGGAGTTGAGTTATGAAAAGTTTGAATTGCTTAAGCTTGAAACGAACAGGCTCAGTAACTTATTAACGGCTTGGCTAGTCATTGATGCACAACGACCAACGCCTTTTACAGTCATTGAACAAGAAGAAGTGCGTCTCGGAGAGCTTGGCGGTATCCATTTTAAATACATTATTGACCGCTTAGATATTTTAGATGATGGGCGTTCGGTTATTGTTGATTATAAAACTGGTGCGGTTGCAAAAAAGGATTGGCAAGGTGAGCGATTAAAAGACCCACAGTTGCCCTTATATGCTCTGACACTAAACAAGGAAAAGCGTAAAGATGTTTCGGGAATTGCCTTTGCTAAAGTAAAACAGAATGACTCTAAATACGATTTTTTAAGCGAGGCCGGCATATTTAAAACTGGCAAAAGCAATGATGAAAAAAACGAACAGGCATGGCTAGAAAACAGTAAATCTTGGCCAGACATTTTCGCAAAGCTTGCTGATGACTTTTTACAAGGGCAAGCATCAGTGAATCCGATCGATCAAAAAGTTTGTGGCTATTGTGAATTAAAACCTGTTTGTAGGGTCTCGCAATTGACCGCAGACGCGGGACAGATATTTATAACTAGTGATGAGAGTGGTGAGTCACAATGATCAGTGACCAAGCGGCACGTGATACAGCACTTTTAGCAGACCGTTCGTTTATTGTGCAAGCGCCTGCCGGTTCAGGTAAAACTGGTTTGCTGGTGTATCGATTACTGACATTGCTGGCACGGGTTGAACGTCCTGAACAAATATTGGCGATTACTTTTACGCGTAAAGCGACTAGTGAAATGCGTCAGCGCCTCTTAGAGCTATTGCAACTAGCAGAGCAGGGTAAAACCAGTGAAGATGCTTTTGAACAACAAGGAATTAATTTAGCCACCGCCGCTTTAAAGCAAGACGAAAAATATAATTGGCAATTATTAGATGCGCCTCATCAATTGCAAATTCAAACAATCGATGCTTTTTGTGGCAAGTTAACAGGCTATATGCCGTGGTTAAGTCGCTTAGGTGATCGACCTCGCACAACTGAAAACGCTGAGCAGCATTACGGTATCGCGATTGAGCAGTTATTAGGTGAGCTGCTAAATGATACTGATGAGTTGTCGCAATCTCTACGCACGGTAATGCTTGAGTTGGATTTTGATTACAATCGCGCTCGTAAGCTCTTTTCTGCGATGTTAGCGAGACGAGATCAATGGCTGCGGCATATTTTGCAAAATAATTTAACGCAAATGCGTGAGGAACTAGAGCAAGCGTGGTCTCGTGTTAGTAGTGAGCACTTTGTGTTGTTAAAGACATTGCTACCAACTGAGACTTTGCAGACTGTACTGAGAATTGGTGCAAAGGCCGCTGATTATTTAATTGCTGAAAATAGAGAGTCGCCAATATTAGCGTTGCAAGAGCAACCCAATGTGGACGAATTAGAGTGGCGCCATTGGCAGGCTATCCAAACCCTATTTTTGACTGGTAGCGACACTCTGCGTAAATCGATTAATGTCAGTAGCGGATTTCCCCCTCACGATAAAGCGCATAAAGAAGAATTAAAAAACTTATGGACTGAGTTCGAAGGCGATACAGTGTTTCTTGATGCACTAAGTCAAGTTAAGCACCTGCCCGAGAACAAGTTCAGCGATACAGATTGGCAACAATTAGTCGCGCTCGTTGATGTATTAAAAGCACTCGCGGCGTTTTTACAATTACGTTTTCGTAGCGTTGGTGAATGTGATCACAGCGAGGTAACACAGCGCGCTAATCTTGCTTTGACAGAATTACAGCAGCCGACTGATTTAGCGTTGCGCATGGATTATCAAATAAACCATATCTTAGTCGATGAGTTTCAAGATACTTCGCACGGGCAATTGCAGCTATTACGCAAATTAACTTCCGGTTGGAGTAGAGAGGATACTGACCGCACATTATTTTTGGTTGGCGACCCTATGCAATCAATTTATCGTTTTCGCGAGGCAGATGTTAGTTTGTTTCTGCAAGCGGCTAGAAATGATAAGACGCATCTTTTTGATAATATTCAGATTGAAGCTTTGCAGTTGAGTGAGAATTTTCGATCAAGTGGTCAATTAGTCAGCTGGTTTAACCGTGTTTTTTCTGAGAGCTTTCCTAAGCGCGATGAAGTTCTAACGGGTGCGATAAGTTATGCAAGCGCGAGTCATAAACAATTAGGCGGGAATAATAACAAAAGCCAATCGCCTGAGATTATTACGCATTTAGCGAACGACAAAGAAGATGAAGCAACACTGGTTGTTAAAGCACTCAAAAATGCATTAGCGACAATACCTGAGAAAGCTAAAGTAGCAGTTTTAGTGCGTTCACGGACTCATCTTGCAACATTGGTTCCGTTAATTAATAAAGCTGGCATTAGCTATTCAGGTGTTGATATTCAGCCTCTTAATGAAGCGCAAGCGATTATTGATATAACCGCATTGTGTAAAGCATTGTGTCGAATGGACGACCGCGTCGCCTGGTTAAGTTTATTACGAGGTCCTTGGTGTGGTTTAAGTTTGCTGCAGATAAAACAAATTATTGGTAATAGTAAATCAATTATTTGGCAACAGCTGTTAAATCATGATGCAAGCGACTTTGATGCCGATTCTCAAGCTCGCCTACAACGCTTTTGTGCTGTTATGCAACAGGCATTAGAGCAACGTCAACAAGTCGGTTTGCACAGTGTTGTGCGCTGGGCTTGGCAGTCCCTAGGTGGTGAAGAGACTTTATTCGGTACTGCCATTGAAGATGTCTATGAATTGTTTAGCCTTATTGAAAGTTGTCAGTACGGTGGTGATATTGCGTCCATGACTGATCTTGATAAAGCAATGGATGGCTTATTCGCCCGACCACAAAGCAGTGACGCGCGCGTGATTGTCTCGACAATTCATCGCGCTAAAGGCTTGCAGTATCACACCGTTATTCTGCCTTCTTTATCAAGTCAAGCACGAGCTGATGATAAAGAAATTTTGATGTGGGCTGAACGAGTTAATGAAAATAAAACGCAGCTATTATTGGCACCAATTCGTTTAATGATGGATAGCGATAAACCGAGCAATAAGGCAACTAAGCCAGTTGCGCGAATTAACAGCCCTGAGCGCATAAACAGCCCTGAGCGTGATAACAGCCATTATGACTATCTGCGCGAGCTAGAAAAACAACGCGGTGCCAACGAAGCAATTCGCCTAATGTATGTTGCTTGTACGCGTGCCGAAAAGCAATTAGTGCTGACTGCTTGTGCAAAGGTTGATGAGAAAACTGAAGCTGTTAAACCGCCTATCAAGAGTAGTTTGTTATTCCCGCTTTGGTCAGCCTTAGAAACAGATTTTGAATTTGCTCATGCTGCAAAAACAGTTGATCAAGAAACGGTAGCAAATGACGAATTACCACAAATGTTATCGCGTTTGCCTGGTAACTTTGAAGTCAGTTTTGAAGAATCAATTAACTGGCAAGCTAAGCATCAATTACAGTCAAAGGTTGTTTCCGAAGATCAAATAGAAAAACAACAATTGGAATTTGAATGGGCGACTAAAGTTGCTACGACCGTTGGTGTCGTTATGCATGATTGGTTGCAATTTAATTATCAAAATTTATTCAAAGTTGCAGTAGACGACACTATGCAAAAGCGCTGGCGTCAACAATTGAGTTTTATGGGCGTGCCAAATGAGAGGTTGGGATTTGCCGTGCGTCGACTCAGTAATGGTGTGCAAGCGATGCAACAAGACTCACATGCAGAGTTTTTATTTTCCGAATATGCCGTACAAAAAAATGAATTAGCGCTTTCTGTCTATGAGAACGGGGTAGTAAATCAATATCGTATTGATCGCACCTTTGTTGATGACTCTGGCATACGTTGGATTGTTGATTATAAAACGACCTATACACAAGCAGAGGATATTGCTAGTTTTGTTGATGCACAAATTATTGAGCGTCACCAAGAACAATTACAAAAATATGGCGAATTGATGAGTCAGATAGATAGTCGCCCGATTAAGCTTGCGGTATATTTTCCGATGTTATCTGAATTGAGGAGTTGGGATTTTGAAAAAAGTAAAACTAGGTAGTAGCGATTTATCAGTATCTGAAGTTTGTTTGGGGACAATGACCTGGGGTAGTCAGAATACTCAGGAAGATGCTAATCAACAAATGGATTATGCATTAAGTTGCGGGATTAATTTTATTGATACCGCTGAGATGTATGCTGTGCCACCGCGTGCTGAGACTTGTGGTCATACTGAAAGATATATCGGCAATTGGTTAGCGGCGAACCCTGAGAAGCGTCAAGATATAATTTTAGCGACCAAGGTTGCCGGTCCGGGCTTGCCGTGGATAAGAGATGGTCAACCGGTTACAGGTAAAAGCGTTAAAGAAGCATTAGATGGATCACTGCAACGTCTACAAACAGATTATATTGATTTGTACCAAGTACATTGGGCAAATAGAACATCACCGCATTTTGGCAAGCATTGGCCTGGCGACATCAATTATTATGATATTGATGCTAACCAACAACGCGATGGTTTTTTAGACATCCTTACTGCGTTGAGTGAGTTGGTTGATGCAGGCAAAATTCGCCACTGCGGACTGTCTGATGAAACTCCTTGGGGTATTAAAGAATACTTAAATTTAGCCAAAGAGCATAATTTGCCTAAGATGGTTTCTATCCAAAATGAGTTTAATCTTTTACATTTAAAAGACTCAGGCTATCTAATCGAGACTTGTGTATTAGATGATGTCGCGTACCTACCTTGGTCACCAATGGCTGGTGGTGCCTTATCAGGTAAATACCGTAATGGCGTAAGGCCTGAAAATGCTCGTTGGAGCATTGTGCAGCGCAATGGCATTTTCAGAGATACGACTCAATCGCATGAGGCTATTGAAGGTTATTATAAAATAGCGCAAAAACACGATATTAGTCTTGCGCAATTGAGCTTGGCTTGGGTTTATCAATTTTCTGGTGTTACTTCTACTATTATTGGCGCAACATCAATGGCAAACCTTAAAGAAAATATTGATGCCTATCAACTTGAACTATCTGCTGAAGTTTTGCAAGAAATTGATGCAGTGATTCATCGTTATCCTGTGCCGTTTTAAATCACTTAGTTTTTTTGCACAAATAGTCGGTCACAAAAAAGCGGCATAGAGAATCTCTATGCCGCTTTTTTAGAGTAACTAAAATTAAAGTTGTTCTAATACTGTTTCCGCACCACTGACGTCATAGCCAGTACCTTCTTCCATATTGATTGTGGTAACCGTGCCGTCTTCAATAATCATTGAATAACGAGTAGAGCGAACGCCACCAAAACCACCAGTATCTAAATCAACACCTAAGGCTTTTGTGAATGCTCCACCACCATCGGCAACCATCGTTATGTTTTCGGCATTTTGCGCTTTTTGCCAAGAAGTCATTACGAATGCATCGTTGACTGATAAACAAGCTACTTCGTCTACACCTTTAGCTACGATGTCATCATAGTTAACGACATAGCTAGGTAAGTGTGTTTCAGAACAGGTTGGTGTAAATGCGCCAGGCACCGCAATTAATACGACCTTTTTGCCTGCAAAATAGCTGTTTGCAGCGACTGATTGATTGCCGTCTTTATTAATTACGGTAATTTCCTCGGCAGGAAGTTTATCACCTACTTTAATCATTGTTTTTCTCCGATAGAGTTATTGCAAAAAAGCGATTATAAATTAATAAAGTGATTGATGTGCCGTTTTTAAGTGAGTAATGGTTGTAAATTTATTTATCCAAACTGAGTTAGAATGGCATTAAGTAGCAAGGGCAATAATAAATACTATGAATATGAATCAGCGAAAAATTATGCTGGATAAACAATGGTTGGATCATCTACAGCCAGAGTTTGATAAACCCTATATGCATGAACTATCTTCTTTTTTGCGACAACAAAAAGAAGCTGGTCATATTATTTATCCCGCGGGCGAACAAATATTTGCCGCGCTGAACGCTACCCCTTTAGATAAAGTAAAAGTAGTGATCCTCGGTCAAGACCCTTATCACGGAGAAAATCAAGCGCACGGTTTAAGTTTTTCTGTGCCGGTAGGACTGCCAATTCCACCTTCACTAATTAACATCTATAAAGAATTGCAGGAAGACCTTAACTGTAAAATGCCACTGCACGGCAATCTTACTCAATGGGCAGAGCAAGGTGTTTTATTATTGAATAGCGTGCTTACTGTCGAACACAGTAAAGCGGCTAGTCATAAAGGCAAAGGTTGGGAGGAATTTACAGATCAGGTGATTAGAGTATTAGATCAAAATACTCAGCATGTTGTTTTTTTATTATGGGGCGCTTACGCTCAACGAAAGGGACGCGTGATTGATCGTGATCGCCATCTTGTCTTGCAAACAGTTCATCCTTCACCGCTATCAGCTTATCGAGGGTTTTTGGGATGTCAGCATTTTTCGCAAGCCAACAGCTATCTAGAGAAACATAAGCGTGAGCCAATTAATTGGCAGATTATTTAATTAGTTTAGCGTGCGGAAGATATTACACATTGATATGGATGCTTTTTTTGCCTCGGTAGAGCAACGAGACAATCCACAGCTAAGAGGAAAGCCGTTAGTAGTTGGAGGGCAGCCGGATAGCCGTGGTGTTGTCGCAGCCTGTAGTTATGAGGCTAGAAAATTCGGCATCCATTCAGCGATGCCATGCTCGCGGGCGGCTAAACTACATGCAGATACTATTTTTGTGCCACCAAGGTTTGATGCTTACCGTCAAGCTTCGGCAGAAATTCATGAGGTCTTTAAAGAGTTCACTGGCCTTATTGAACCATTATCACTAGATGAAGCTTATCTAGATGTCACAGAAATTGCATCGAAGAGTTATTCCGCTACGGAGGTTGCCAAGGCGATAAAAAGTGAAATCAAAAGCCGTACTAAATTAACTGCCTCAGCAGGTGTTAGTTATAATAAATTTCTCGCAAAAATTGCTTCAGATATGGATAAGCCAGATGGTTTAACTGTTATCCGACCAGAAAAAGCGCAAGCCTTAATTGAACAGCTTGAGATAAGAAAATTTTTTGGTATCGGTAAAGTGACTGAAAAGAAAATGCAGGCGTTGGGTATTTATACAGGTGCCGATCTAAAAAAATTGGATTTAGTTGAGTTACAAACTCAATTTGGTAAAGCTGGGCAGTATTACTTTAATGTCGTGCGCGGCATTGATGAACGGCCAGTACGAACTTCTAGAAAAAGAAAATCTATTGGTAAGGAAACAACGTTCGCTGAAAACCTGACAAATAAACGCGAAATTTGGACGATCCTGCAGGGGCTAACTGAACGAGTTGTTAGCATATTAAATGCTAAGGATTTACAGGCTAAGACAGTGACACTAAAAGCGCGTTATGCTGACTTCCAGTTAATTACTCGCAGTGCAACGGGTGACGAATTTATACAAACTCAAGAACAAATATTATCTATTGTTCCAGAGCTGTTAAAGAAAACTGAAATAGGTAAAAGGCCTATTAGACTAATTGGCGTTAGTTTATCGGGATTGAGTTCAACACAAGACAATAGTGTAGAAGAGGAGATAGCAGAATATAAACAGATGGGTTTGTTTAACGTAGAGTAATTACGCTCGTTAAAAGGGATAGTTGGGGATAGAGTCTTCCCTAAAAATTTTGTTAGCTTTCAATCAGGGTGGGTTATTTTTGCTAAACTTAGCAATATGTCGGGTTACTTTAATGCTTATGATTGATTCAAAAAAAATGGTTGTCGCTATTTCGTCGCGAGCACTGTTTGATTTGCAGGATAGTCATCGCGTATTTGTTGAACAAGGCGTCGATGCGTATTGTAATTATCAAATTGAGCATGAGAACGAAGTACTTGAGCCGGGAGTTGCTTTCCCGTTGGTGCAAAAATTATTGCAGTTGAATGATTTAGGTAAATCAAGAGAACGAGTTGAAGTTATTTTGTTGTCACGTAATAGCGCGGATACCGGCTTGCGTGTGTTTAATTCGATTCAGGAACATAACTTACCCATTACTCGCGCTGCGTTTACTAGTGGTAATAGCCCATTTCGATATGTAGAACCATTTGGCGCAGATGTGTTTTTGTCTAGTGACCCTCAAGATGTCGCGAGTACTTTAGAAAAAGGCTACGCCGCCGCGACAATGTTACCTGCTAATAAGGTTACAACGATGGGTGCGATGCCTAATGATAACCAAGATAAATTGTGTATTGCTTTTGATGGTGATGCTGTTGTTTTTTCAGATGAAGCGGAGCAAGTGTTTAAAAATAAAGGTTTGATTGAATTTTCCAAGCATGAAGTAAAGGCAGCTAAAAAACCTTTGCCAGGTGGACCTTTTCGTAATGTGTTGGCTGCTTTGCATAGTATTCAATCTGAGTTTCCTGCCGATCAGTCACCTATTCGAACGGCATTAGTAACTGCGCGAGCGGCACCAGCGCATGAACGGGTTATTCGCACATTACGTGCTTGGAATATCCGCATTGACGAAGCTGTCTTTTTAGGCGGCTTAGATAAAGGTGAGTTTTTAAGAACCTTCGGTGCAGATATTTTTTTCGATGACCAACAGGGTCATTGTGATTCTGCGCGGCAACATGTGCCAACAGGCCATGTTCCGCACGGCGTAGCAAATTCTTAAGCATTAAATTAGAGTTAATTTACAAGAGAGAAATAAATTTTTAGAGAGTTTTATGATTAATGGTATTAAAAAAATATTAACTAGTAGTTTGTTAGTTTTAAGTTTTCTAGTTACTAATTCTTATGCAGCTTTACCTGTGGCTGTTGAAGGACAACCGCTTCCGTCGTTAGCGCCTATGCTAAAACGTGTGCAAGGCGCTGTTGTCAATGTTGTGACAGAATCGGAAGTCGTTGTGCGCCGCCAATCTAATCCTTTGTTAGATGATCCGTTCTTTAGTCGCTTTTTTGACCAAGGCTCTGCACAACCACGCAGTAAAAAACGTCAAGGTATGGGGTCTGGTGTTATTTTTAATGCTAATGAAGGTTTAATCCTAACCAATGCGCATGTTATTGAAGATGCTGATAAAGTCACCGTTACTCTAAAAGATGGCCGCGAAGCGTCAGCGCAGTTAGTGGGTGTTGATAAAGATTCTGATGTAGCGGTTATTCAAATTCAATTAGATGGTTTAACCCAAATCCCATTAGGCGACTCAGATATTCTAGAAGTAGGTGATTTTGTCGTTGCTATCGGTAACCCATTTGGTTTAAGCCAAACAGTGACTTCAGGGATTATCAGTGCACTTGGGCGTAGTGGTTTGGGTATTGAAAACTATGAAGATTTTATTCAAACCGATGCGTCGATTAACATTGGTAATTCGGGTGGTGCATTAGTCAATTTACGTGGTGAGTTAGTTGGAATTAACACTGCGATAGTTGCTCCTGCGGGTGGCAATGTTGGTATAGGATTTTCGATTCCGATCAATATGGCTCTACAAGTTAAAGATCAACTGGTTCAGCATGGCGAAGTGCAGCGCGGCCAACTTGGTGTGAGAGTACAAAACTTAACGCCTGATTTGGCAGAGGCATTTGATTATAAGCAAACACAGGGTGCCATTGTTACTAGGGTCGAAGCAGATTCGATGGCTTATAAAGCAGGAGTAAAGCCGGGTGATATAATTATTAAAGCGAATGATAAAGAGGTGATCAAAAGTGCCGATTTGCGCAATACGATCGGCTTATTGCGAGTTGGAGATCGCCTTGCTCTTGAGGTTGTGCGCGGCGAAAAACGGTCACTTATCACGACGACTATTGGTGATGTTGAGGTAGATGGTTCTATCGGTGAAAATTTAAATGCTCGACTACAAGGTGCCACTTTTAGTGAATTAAATGACAATCAACTGATTGGTGGTGGTTTAGCTAGCGGCGTGTTGGTTAGTGATGTTAAAGAGGACAGCACAGCTTGGTATCACGGCTTACGACCAGACGATATTATCGTTTCAGCAAACCGTAAAACCATACCTAATATAGATAGCTTCCGTATGGCAGTAACGCGCCAAGATGTATTGTTATTAAATGTTGTTCGTGCAAATAACGCTTTGTTTTTATTGTTACAGTGAGTTGTTGCAGTGAGTTTTAGCTAGTGCGGATGGACTGTTAGTTCGCTCAGGGCTGTTA
>CAZFEM010000010.1:0-20589 GCA_964517515.1 uncultured Gammaproteobacteria bacterium
GCTACTTATGATGATGATAAAAAGCTAGATGCTTATCTGGCCGATGTGCCAGATGCGGGACGTCGTTATACTAAACGCCAAGTTATTGTGCACGGTACAGAGTGCCCAGAGTTTGAAATTGCTGTGATACGTCTTAATGCTATGTTGCAGATGATGGAAGATCGTTTACAAAGTTCAAAGTATTTGGTTGGTGAACAGTTAAGCATTGCTGATATTGTTTATAGTCCTTATGTTACGCGCTTAGATCATTTGAGCATGGAGGCTTTGTGGAGCGATAAACCAAACGTCGCAGCATGGTATGAAAGGATACAAAGTACTCGAGGTTATGAAAAAGGAATGGCTGATTTTTTTATTGTAGAGGCCATTAAAAATATGCGAACCGCTGGTGCTCAATGGGCAGATAAAATTCAAGCTATTGCGGCTGCTTAAATAAGGTTTTTTATTAATGTTCATTTAATGCAACTCACTATTTTATGAAGGTCTTGATTGTAGGTGCCGGAATCGGCGGTATATGCGCTGCGCTTTGTCTTCAAAAAGCTGGGCATGAGGTTAAAGTATTTGAGCGGTCAACTGAGTTTGTCGATACAGGTGCAGGGATTCAATTAGGTGCAAATGCTACGCGAATTTTGCAATATTTAGGTTTATTGTCAAAGTTGGAAAGTTTAGCTGTCAAACCGTATGGTGTGTTTTTTCGAAATTACAGTAGTGGTGAAATACTTTATTCAGCAGAGTTTGGTGATCGTTACCAAGAAAAATTCGCCGCTCCCTATCTACATTTGCATAGAGCTGATTTACATAAAACACTACTAGATGCGCTTGCTGATCCGAAGGATTTACGGTTAGGCGCTAAAGTCATTGCTTATCAAGAAAAAAAAGAAAGTGTTGTATTAAAAGTAGCCGATGGACAATGTTTTGAGGGCGACGTGCTGATTGGCGCTGATGGCATTCGTTCGAAAATTAAAACACAGCTTTTAAATGACTCTGAAATAAATAATAGCGCGATAAAACCTCAATTTACGGGTAATGTTGCTTGGCGAGGAATTGTTACTTCGAATCAATTGCCGGCTGATTTTATGGATGCCGTTGTGACTAATTTTGTTGGTCCAAAAAAGCATATGGTTATTTATTATTTACGCCAACAGCAGTTAGTAAATTTTGTTGCAGTGGTGCAAAGAGATTCTCAGCAAGATGAATCCTGGGTGACTGAGGCTCCGTGGCAAGAATTAAAGTCAGACTTTGCGGGCTGGCATCCGACTGTGCAAACTGTCGTAGACGCAATGGCGGATCAGCCATGTTATCGCTGGGCGCTTTACGATCATAAACCGTTAAGTAATTGGAGTTCAGAGAGAGTTACTTTACTGGGTGATGCGGCTCACGCGACGCTGCCATTTTTAGCCTCAGGCGCCGCTATGGCAATTGAAGATGCGCGTATTTTACAACGATCTCTTGATGAAAAAGACAGCATCGCAAAGGCACTGCAGAGTTATCAAGCTAACCGTATTAAGCGTACGGCAAAAATTCAAGCAATGTCTAAAAAAGTTGGCAGTCTCTACCATATTCAAAACCCAACACTACAGAATATGGCTTTTAAAGTAGTTAAATCAAAATCTAAAAAGACAGAAAGTTTTTTGGGTGGCTACGATGCAAATCTCGTTGAATTAATATAAAGCGGTAGTAAGCTAATCAATTATATTTTTAAAATCTGCGCCTGTTGGTTGTTGGAAAATACGTAAATCGAATTCACGCGCGACAGCGAATAGGTGATCAAAAATATCTGCTTGAATTGCTTCATATTTGATCCAATTCTTTTCAGAACTAAAAGTATAAATCTCTAATGGTAATCCGGCATCAGTCGGTGCAAGTTGTCTTACCAAGAGAGTAAGGTCTTTGTTGATATATTTATTGTTTCTTAAATAAGCCAAAATATAGGCACGAAAGGTGCCAATGTTGGTAATGCGGCGACCGTTTACTAAAGATTCTTCATTACCAATATGTTCTGCATTGTATTCGTCTAACTCTTGTTTTTTGCTCTCTATGTAGTCATTAATATAATCAATTTTGCTGTAGCGCAGTAATCGTTCTTCATTGCAAAAAGTGATCGAATTAATATCAATGTAGATAGCACGTTTAATCCTGCGTCCGCGAGATTCTTGCATGCCGCGCCAGTTTTTAAATGACTCATTGATCAATGATTGAGTCGGCACGGTTGTAATGGTGTTGTCGAAGTTGCGCACTTTTACCGTGGTTAAACCAATTTCAAGAATGTCGCCATCGGCATTATGTTGTGGGATTTCTACCCAATCACCAAGGCCGACCATCTTGTTGTAACTCAATTGAATGCCTGCCACAAACCCGAGTATTGGGTCTTTGAATACGAGCATTAGTACTGCGGTCATTGCCCCCAGACCGGCAAATAATTTGATCGGCGATTCGCCAATAATGAGAGAGGCAATGGTGATGACTGCAATAAAGTAGATAATTAATTTCGCCACTTGACCAAAACTGCTAATCGGGATGCGCCGTGAAATTGGAAAGGAGCGATAGATATCCATAAAAGAATCTAGGATTGAATCTATTACCAAAGTGATAACAAAAACAAAGTAGACGGCAGTGATAGTACTAACGACCGAGGCTAAGGTAGGGTAGTTAGTTAAAACAGCGGGCATAAGCTTGTAAATAACGTAGCTAGGCGCTAGGTAAGCGATACGCTGGAATACTTTGCGTTTAACTAATATGTCGTCTAAATCAGATTCAGTTTTCGTTAGAAATTTATGAATCAAGTGGACGATCACACGATGCGCAATGACATAAGCCACTATGGCTAAGAAAATAACAAACACGCTTGAGATAACAGTTGTTATTGTTGATTCATAGCCGACAATATTAGGGATTTTTTCTACCCAGCGGGCAAGTAATTCATTCATGAGTAGGTCTAATAAAGTGAAATTATAATTCAGGTTTTACTAATAAATTGGTTTCTTCGGTGATCTGCACGCAACTTTTTCGAATATTGCTTTTTGATAAGTGGTTTCGATTAAAAAACGGCCATTGCCTGAGTAATACCTGAAATAGCGAGAACATTTAAATTACCGATTTACTTTAGTTTTGATCTAGCTTGTTTAAAGACATTTTGTTTGAATTTGGTTATTCTCACACTATTCATTTAGTAAATTTATTATGAGCGAGTTCATTGAAAATGCACTCGATATTATGACTCACGCGCTTATTAAACTCTACCAAACAATAGTTTTCAAATACGCCCATTTGGTTCTGATTGCAATTGCATTATTGCTTTTAGTGATCTCTCCATCGGCCTCTAATTTTCGCTTAGATGCATCGTCAGACTCTTTAGTTTTGGAAAACGATGAGTCGTTAAAATATTTTCGTGAGGTTGTTGCTGGTTATAGCAATTCTGACTTTTTGGTGTTGACTTATTCGCCCAAAAACGGCACCGAATTATTTAGTGATGAGGTGTTAAACGACATCGGCGCATTAAGAGATAAGTTAAAAGCACTAGATAGCGCGAACGCTATTATTACTATTCTTGACGTGCCATTAGTGCAAAGTCCACCAGTCACATTGGCGGAATTAAATGCTGGGCCACAATACCTGTTGGATGAGAAAACAGATCGCTCTCTGGCGCGTGAAGAGTTGCGAACTTCTCAGTTATATCGAGACTTATTAGTAAGCAATGACTATTCGACAACAGCCCTCATCGTCTCTTTGAGTAATGACGAGGAAATAGCCTCTTTGTTTGATCAGCGCACTCAATTACGAGAGTTGCGCGACACCACGGGCTTGGATAATCAACAAGTTCAAGAATTAGCTCAAATAACAGCAGAGCATCAAGCTAAATCTGATGTCTTTCAAGAAAAGCAGAATCAACTGATTGAAAAAGTGCGCGGTATTGCTGCGCAACATGAAGATAAAGCGACAATATTTTTGGGTGGCTTGCCGATGATAGTCGTTGACTCATTGGAATATATTCAAAGTGATGTGGTCGTTTTTGGAACAGCTGCATTAATCGTGATTATTTTAATTTTAATTATTGCGTTTCGTCAGTTTGGCTGGGTATTCATTCCTTTGTTGACTTGTGGGATTACTGGCTTTGTCTCGGTTTGTTTGTTGGGCTTATTAAATTGGCCTGTTTCGGTAGTGTCTTCCAATTTTTTATCATTGCTACTGATTATCACTTTATCGTTGAATATCCATTTGATTGTCAGGTATAGGGAGTTAAATAAAGAACAGCCAGAATTAAACCAGGCTGAATTGTTGGCAGAAACAGTGCGATCGAAATTCATGCCATGTGTCTATACTGCGCTAACGACAATGGTGGCGTTTGCATCGCTAATTGTCAGTGGCATTCGACCAGTTATCGATTTTGGTTGGATCATGTGCCTAGGGATTTTAGTATCACTTATCGCTACTTTTATATTGCTGCCTTCCTTAACTAAATTATTGCTGCGCAAAGGCACTTCTGATAAAGGGCGAGATCCGTTAAGCAAAACTATTTTATCTAGTGCGCATAAAGCGATTGCTAAGGTGAGTGTTGCTAGTTTGAGTTTTATTGTTGTTGCCTTAATCGCTGTTTTTGGTTTGATGAATTTAACGGTAGAAAATCGTTTTATTGATTACTACAAACCAGATACTGAAATCTATCAGGGCATGTTACAAATTGATGAAAAACTCGGAGGCACAACACCGCTTGATATTATTATTGATGCGCCAGCTGTTTTTTTTGTAGAGCAAGAAGAAATTCGCCAGCGCCAATTACAGTTAGAACAACAGCCTATTGATGATGACTTGGCAGGTTTTGAAGATGACTTTTTTGATGACTTTGCCGACGAGTTTGTTGATGAAACGCCGCAAGCTAATTTAACCACAACGAGTTATTGGTTTAATGAAGAAGGGCTAACAAAAATTAAGGCTATTCAAGCTTCTCTGGAAGCATTCCCTGAAACAGGTAAAGTCCTCTCTCTCGCTACATCTATGAGCGTATTTGATAACCTTAAAGACGCTAAGCCAATGGATAATTTTGACTTGGCCTTTATGTATAGTGTTCTGTCGGAAGATAATAAAGATACGTTATTCACACCATTCATGACGGCTGACGGTAATCAAATTCATATTAGTATTCGTGTTTTTGAATCGCAAAAAGGTCTAGACCGAAATAAGCTTATAGATGATTTGCGGCAGATGTTGATTAGCGAGCATGGGGTGAATGATGAGCAAATAAATATTTCTGGAATGCTAGTGCTGTATAACAACATGCTTAACTCTCTATTTGAATCGCAAATACTGACTTTAGGCACAGTCTTTATCGTAATATTTTTAATGTTTATTGTGCTATTTCGTAACGCTAAACTTGCTTTGATTACAATTATTCCCAACGTGTTTTCTGCAGCGGTGGTGCTTGGTGTGATGGGGATATTCAAAATCCCTCTAGACCTGATGACTATTACTATCGCTGCTATCAGTGTTGGCATTGCTGTCGATAACTCAATACACCTTGTGCACCGATTTAAAGATGAATATTTAATTAGTAATGACTATGCCAAGTCTATTCGAACTGCGATCGATAACGTTGGGCAAGCCATGTTTTATACAACCTTGGTTATCACCGCTGGTTTTTTAATCATGGTGTTTTCTAATTTTGTACCGACCATGTATTTTGGTATTTTGACTGCATTAGCAATGGTGACAGCATTGACGGCTAACTTAGTCATGTTACCGATCTTAATTAATAAATTTAGACCTGTATAAAGGTTTTTAGATTTAGATGGATAGCCAGTTATCAAGCAGTTTAAACAGTGCTGGTTTTGTGGTTTCTGTTGCAGCTCGTTGTACTAATGTTTCTGCCTCTTGTATGAATTGACCTTGTGGGGATAGTTCTTCAATACATGCTGTAATCAAGGCTTCTATTGATACTTTATTCATTTCTAAATGAAACTGTAAGCCAATAACATTATTGTTATAAATAAAACCTTGGTTTTGACAGGCTTGGCTAGTAGCTAAATTTATCGCGTTATTAGGCAAGCTAAAGGTTTCACCATGCCAATGGAATACTGTCATGGAGTTTGCTAAGCCCCTAGTTAATTCATGACCCAATGCCGCTTTGTTTAATTCAATAGGGAACCAACCAATTTCTTTATGCTGGTTAGCTTTTACTGTTGCCCCTAAAGCACTTGCAATAAGTTGCGCGCCAAGACAGATACCTAATACAGGTTTATTAGCAGTAATAGCCTTACGGATATGTTCTTTTTCGTCTTTCAACCATGGAAATTGTTTTTGATCGTGAATACTCATTGGTCCACCCATCACAATTAATGCATCATAATCGTCTAGTGAGGGTATTTCCTGATCAGCGTTATAAAATTGGGTTTTACTGACACGACAATTTTCCCCCGTCAACCACTCCTCGATTGTGCCCAAGCCTTCAAAGGGTACGTGTTGAAAATAATGAACGTTTCTCATTTTATGTTTTTATTTGATTTTTCACTTATTATAATTACCGAGAATAAATTTATAATTATATTGTGTTAAAGCCCCAGTGATGAAAACTGATTTATATAAAGACTATTTCGATACACCGTTAGGTATGATGGAAATTACAGCCAATGATGAGGCTGTTACAAGTATATTTTTTGTAGATCAGTTTGCCAATCAACTTACTAGACCGCTAGCTAAACCACAGTTAAATAAATTAACACAGCTAGCTAAACAGCAATTACTCGAATACTATACTGGAGAGCGGCAAGAGTTTGATCTACCTTTGAGTGCTAAAGGTACTAAGTTTCAAAAATCAGTATGGGCTGCGTTGTCTAAAGTTAACTATGCAGCAACCTGTTGTTATGCCGATATTGCCGAAAGTATTAATAAGCCTAAAGCGGTACGGGCTGTGGGTGCAGCTAATGGTAAGAACCCATTAACAATTGTCGTGCCATGTCACCGAGTTATTGGTCGTGATGGCAGCTTAACCGGCTATGCTTCTGGGCTTAAATACAAAGCTTGGTTACTTGACCATGAGGCTAAGCATCAAAGCGGTTAGTTTTCGTATTAAACTATGGGTATTGTGATATAAGATTAAAGAAAGATGCTAGAAGATCAGCTGCTGATCATTCGTTTAACAAGTTAAAGAGGCATAAAGGTATGTTTGAAGGTAGTGCTATAACGGTGCAAATACAAGATAAAGGTATCGCTGAATTAAATTTTGACTTACAAGGTGAATCCGTAAATAAATTTAATTCTGATACGGTACAAGAGCTGAGCGAGGCCTTGGATGCCATAGAAAAAAACGAAGATGTTAAAGGCTTATTGCTTACCAGTAGCAAGGCAGTTTTTTTAGTTGGTGCTGACATCAATGAATTTGTTGATTTATTTGGTAAGAAGAGTAGTACTGCATCTAGTGCCCATTTGGAAAAAAACATTGAAAATTTTAATCGTTTGGAAGACTTGTCAGTGCCAACCGTTATTGCGATTAATGGTTACGCTATGGGCGGAGGTTTAGAATTAGCCTTAGCTTGTGATTATCGACTTATGAGTAGCGTCGCTAAAATTGGTTTGCCAGAAACTAAGTTAGGTATTATTCCCGGCTGGGGAGGAACCGTCCGCTTACCAAGGTTAGCTGGTGCGGATACCGCTATCGAATGGATTTCATCTGGACAAGAACAAAGGCCCGATGCAGCGCTTAAAGCAGGAGTCGTTGATGGCGTTGTTGCGCTTGAGCAACTGCGTGATTCTGCGCTTAGCGTGTTGCAAGATTGTATTGCTGGCAAGCTTGATTATGAACAACGCCGTGTACAAAAGAAATCACCACTGCGTTTAAATCAAACTGAAGCAATGATGGTGTTTGAAGTATCAAAAGCATTTGTTGCTGGTAAAGCGGGGCCGAATTACCCAGCACCGGTTGTGGCAATTGAATGTATGCAAAAAGCCGCAGGTATGGAACGTGATGCGGCATTGGAAGTTGAACAAGCAGGTTTTGCCAAAATGGCTGAAACCGAAGCCGCTGTGTCATTAGTTGGGTTGTTTTTGAGTGATCAGTTGATTGGAAAGAAAGCCAAAGACTGGCAAAAACAAGCCGATAAGGATATTGAACGTGCAGCAGTGCTTGGCGCAGGAATTATGGGTGGCGGTATTGCTTATCAGTCAGCCTATAAAGGTACGCCTATTAAAATGAAGGATATCAATCAAGCTGGCCTGGATCTTGGTATTAGTGAGGCAAATAAACTCCTTAGTAAGCGAGTTAGTCGTGGTCGCATGACGGTTGATGAAATGGCTAAAGTATTAGCAAATATTGACCCAACTTTGTCTTACGATGCATTTGGTGATGTTGATGTTGTGGTAGAGGCGGTTGTTGAAAATCCCAAGGTTAAACATGCTGTGCTAGCTGAAGTAGAGAAACAAATTGATAAAGATGCGGTACTTGCTTCTAATACTTCAACGATCTCAATTAGTTATCTTGCTGAAGCTCTGGAACGACCAGAAAACTTTTGTGGCATGCACTTTTTTAATCCGGTGCATGCTATGCCTCTAGTGGAAGTGATTCGCGGTGACAAAACGTCTGATAAGGCGATTGCGCGTACCGTTGCCTATGCCAATGCGATGGGTAAAAAAGCAATTGTAGTCAATGATTGCCCTGGGTTTTTAGTGAATCGAGTGTTATTCCCTTATTTTGCTGGATTTATGAGTCTGTTAAAAGATGGCGCTGATTTTCAACAAGTAGATAAAATAATGGAGCGTTGGGGTTGGCCGATGGGCCCTGCGTACTTATTGGATGTTGTGGGTATTGATACCTGTTCGCATGCTGAAGCTGTAATGGCAGAAGGTTTTCCAGATCGAATGACTAAAACGTTCACCACAGCAGCTGATGTAATGTATAAAAATGAACGTTACGGACAAAAAAATGATAAAGGCTTTTACAACTACGAAATAGATAAACGCGGTAAACCTAAAAAAGTAATTACCCAAGAGTCTTACGATCTAATTACGCCAGAAACTGCGACCATTAAAGAGTTTGATAAAGAAGAAATTATTGCTCGCATGATGATACCAATGGCAACTGAGTTAGCCCGATGCTTGGAAGAAAAGATTGTTGATTCAGCAGCTGAAGCTGACATGGCGTTAGTGTATGGTCTTGGTTTTCCGCCTTTCAGGGGTGGGGTTTTTCGCTGGATTGATAGCATAGGAATCCAAGCATTTATAGAAATGTGTGATAAGTATAAGGGCCTTGGTAAATTGTATGAAGCGACAGATGGGCAACGTGAATTAGCAGATTCTAAGGGTAAGTATTACGCTTGATAGTACGTTTTGACATTATTCAATTGAAGAAATTAAGTAGGAAAAATTTATGAGTATTAATCCAAGAGATGTTGTCATTGTTGATTTTGCACGAACTCCAATGGGCCGTTCTAAAAGAGGCTGTTTTCGCAATACTCGAGCAGATGAGTTAAGCGCCGAATTAATGAAGGGCATTCTGGCACGAAATTCAGCAATCGACCCTGCGACCATTGATGATGTGATCTGGGGTTGTGTTATGCAACGTGGAGAGCAAGCTTTCAATGTCGCGCGTTTTGCAATGTTGCAAGCCGGATTGCCGCACTCAGTTACGGCGCAAACGGTTAATCGCTTGTGCGGTTCATCAATGTCAGCGATGCATACTGCTGCAGCAAATATTATGGCCGGATTAGGTGATACGTATTTGGTAGGAGGCGTTGAGCATATGGGACACATTGATATGAATAAAGAGGTAGACCCTAATCCTGAGATGGGGCTTAGTGTTGCTAAAGCAGCCGGTAGTATGGGTATTACTGCTGAGTTTCTAGCGCAGATTCACGGTATCCAGCGCGAAGATATGGATAAGTTTTCTCTGCGCTCCCATCAACTTGCTGCGAAAGCTCGCGAGGAAGGTAAGTTTGCTAATGAGATTATTCCTATTATGGGACACGACGAAGAGGGTACTCCTTTTATGGTTGAACACGATGAGACGATTCGTGCCGATACGACACTAGAGTCATTGGCTGGGTTGCGACCTGTTTTTAACCCAAATGGAGGCACTGTAACGGCAGGATCTTCTTCCCAGATCACGGATGGTGCATCAGCTATGTTAATTCTGTCGGCTCAGAAAGCACAAGACTTAGGGTTGACTGCAAAAGCTAAGATCACTGCAATGACGGTAGCTGGAGTAGATCCATCAATTATGGGGTATGGGCCTGTACCGTCGACTAAAAAAGCGCTGAAACAGCTTGGCATGAAAATGGACGATATCGGTTACGTGGAATTAAATGAAGCGTTTGCCGCTCAATCTTTGCCTGTCTTGAAGGACTTAGCTTTACTTGATGATATGGATAGTAAGGTTAATGTACATGGTGGTGCGATAGCGCTAGGCCATCCATTTGGTTGTTCGGGTACGCGAATTTCAGGTTCACTGTTAACCGTAATGGAACAGCGTGATATGAACGTCGGTATATCGACTATGTGCATTGGTTTGGGCCAAGGTATTACTACTGTAATAGAGCGATTGAATTAAGCACAATAGTTGTAAATTCGACAACTAACTCATTAATTTAAGTTGTTCTGCACAACGCTGCATTAATTCCTGCCAGTCACCAGATTCTTTTTGTCTCAGTATGGTGGTATTCGGATACCAAGTACTTGTTGTTTCATCTTCTAGCCAGCGCCAATCTGCATAAGGAGATAACAGAACAATAGAGGGAATATCTAGCGCGCCGGAAAGGTGAATAACCGATGTGCAAACACTAACAACGATATCCATTTGCTGAATGAGAGCGCCAGTGTGGGAGTAACTGACTAATTCATCATCTAAATTGGAGACAGTATTTTTAATTAGTGTTTTTTTGTCGTCTTCTGAAATAGGCAGTTGCAGGCTATAAAAATCAAATTGATCATTGTTAGCTAGTTGCATCATTGCTTCTATTGGACAAGATCGATGATGATTAACCTGTTGTGTTGGGCTGCCAGCCCAAACCAGGCCGACTTTAGGTTTGTTTCTACTAGTTAATTCAGGTACTACTACTTGTTTAGAGATTGACAGGTAAGGCATCTCTTTAGGTAAATTTTCTAAGCTAATTTCAAGTACACCGGCGATCGACATGATAGGGCAATATGTGTCAAATAAATCTGCGGGTAAACTACCAGGCAAGCGAACCTCATCAACGCATTCCATTTCTTTGAATAGTAATCTCAAAGGCTCGGTGCAAACAATAATGAGTTTTTTACAACGCTCGCGAACTTGTGGTAAAAATCGCGCAAACTGAATAGCATCGCCGTTACCTTGTTCGGTATGCACTAAGAGCGTTTTGTCAGAAATATCTTCTCCAGTCCATTGCGGTTGAGGACAATCAAATGGTTGGAATGTTGGCATTTGCCAGCGCCATTCATATTCAGGCCAACCCTCAGCAAAGAGACCTTGTTTAAGTAGCACACAGCCACGATTAAAGTGTGCAGTAGCGTATTTTTGATCGCAGGCAATAGCTGCTTCGTAGCTCTTAATTGCTTGATCAAAATCAAATTTGCCAGCATAAGCATGCCCTAGACTATTGTGTGCTTGTGCATGATTATTTTGTAAGGCGATAGTTTTATTTAAGTACTTAATCGCTTCATCCCATTGTTCAGTATCGGATAGCGCGACGCCAATATGATATAGAATGAGGATGTTGTCTGGCTCTTTTTCGAGTATGGCTTGATAAGCTTTAATAGCTTCACTGTACTTTTTTTGTTGGTGGTGATTAATAGCAGTTTCAATTTCAACTTGTTTTGGGTCTGGCGCGGTAAAGTCTTTAATCGCCTCATCGGGAATGGAGTAGGAGGTACTCAATAATGGGTCATTAAAATCCAGTAGCGCAGGGTATTTCCAAGGCAAGAGTTGTACTGAAAATATTTCTTGCACGCCTTCAGAAAACTCTAAAAATCCAGCAGTTTCACCAGACTCAATATCAACAATCCAAATCCCGCATTTGCGATCTTGTTCTCGCTCAGTTAATGGTAGTCCAGCAAAAACAGCAGTTTCACGTACTTCAGATAAACCGATTAATGCATAGCGCTCAATAAAATCAATGCCGCGGCAAAAACCTGGTACTTCGGCAATAACTGTTTTTTCACCCGTTTTTTCATCAACCGTAATTAACTGCCCGGCACCAGATTCTAATACCCACAATTTGTTGCGATACCATCTTGGTGAGTGGGGCATAGATAAACCATCGATAATCATTTCATTTGTGGTGATATCCATGATCATGCCACCAAAGGCTTTATTGTCGCGCCAGCCAGCGGGGGTATCAGTAGTGCCTAAGGCGCTAACATAATAGGGTTTGCCATCGCGCATTGCTAAACCGTTTAAATGACATCGATCGGTTAAATCGTAGCCGCTAATAAATGGTGGTCGCCAACGAGGCACAATACTGTGATTAATATCCATCGTGCACAGGCAAGACATCTTAGTATTTACTAGCCATAGCTCATTGTCTTTATCAAAACCCATTTCATGAATATCGATGTCACCTGTAACATGAGTGCGCCTAGGTAAAAATGCTGCATCATGAGTGTTGACTGGCTCAACTTTAGAACCAACATTACTCATGTTGAAGTAGTCGATGACATTAAATCCAGAACCGATACTCAATCGACCTTGATTAAATGCAACACCCATTGGTTTGGGCATATTGACGAAATGTGTGTTTAGTCCTTGTTTTTGAGCGCGTAATAAAATTAGTTTCCCTGCCTGATAGGTTGAAACAACCAAGCTAGCATTAGCTTGGCGTAACAAGTCAGGAAAGGTTGTAGTGTGTTTGCTGCTGAGTAGCTCTGACAAAACTTATCCTCTTTTTGTGATGCGTAAATAGAGAGTTCTTAATGTTTTTAATTTTATCTAGTATAGCGACAGAATTATTGCCTGGGCAGTGTTTATTGTGCGGAGAAGTTTTATCGTTCTCTTTTTATTTATTTGTCATTAAGGTTTATTACATAAGCGGTCAGTAATCGTAATTCAGTTTCGCTAAGCTCTTCAGAATGCGGTGGGCATTGTGCCTCTATGCCACGGTTTATGGCAAGGCGGATATTCATCATTGAACCACCATGTTGCCAATAATCATCAGTTAAATCTGGTGCTCCAGGAATTAGCCCTTTACCATCTGGGCCGTGACAAACTGTGCAATGCTCTACAAAGAGTGGTTCACCAAATTCTGCCATAGAACTACGGTTTTCAGGATCAGATAAAGATTGCACATAAGCGACTATTTGACCTTGATCGACTTCACCTAAAATACGCCCCATCGCTGCCATTACACCTTCTCGACCGTATTTAATACTCGTGTAAATTTCTTCTTCACTGCCACCCCAGCTCCATATGTTATTAGTTAAATCTGGGACGCCGCGTTCACTAGCACCATCAAACCCATGACAGCTTGCACAGTTTTGCGTAAAAAGAGTTTGCCCCGCTGGCTCAGTGTTTTCACTACTAATTAATTCAGCAATTGATTTGCCTTCGGCTGTTACCAGAATTGCGCTCATTTCTGTCGCAGACAATTGCGCTGGCATATTGTCAGCGACACTATTTGTATCGTCTGAACTGCAACCAGTTATAGTGACTAAAGCTAATATAAAGAGTAATTTGAATATGGAATTAGTCACGGATTTTTCTCCAATTATGTAAAAATTATGGAATGAGGCTGTCTAAGATTGTTACTAACGAAGTGGTATGATTTGCTTGCAAAATGTAGTGCTAACGATGCGCAGTAGTTTAATTATTTTGTCGACATAAGCAAGTTCTGAGTAAGGAGATATTGAAGTAAATCTTTATTCATCGCCTAAGATTTAACAGCGTTTAGATTTGAAATAAGTTAAATGTAGATAAATTATGGATATGTTTAATTTCTATGATTTAATATTTATATCGAATATAATGCCGCCACAATTACAAATTAAAACAAAAACGAGGATCCTAGATTATTATGGGCATTTTTACATGGTTAGAGTCATCGCAGTTAGCGTCCTGGGTTGGTATATCGTTATGGGGTTATCCTATTTCGTTAACCGCTCATTCTATCGGCATGGCAATTATGGTTGGCATTGTCGCAATCATTGATCTTAGAGTTGCAGGGTTCTTTTCTTCAATTTCTTTGAGTAGTCTGCGTACCGCTTTAAAATTTGCTTGGCTTGGATTCATTGTTAATCTAATTTCAGGGTTTGCATTATTTACCGTTCAAGCATCTTATTTTGTAGGACATACGGCGTTCTTAGTGAAAGTTGGTGCGATAGTATTAGCTGTAATAAATGCCGTGATATTGCAAAAAATGTTAACGGCTAACAGTGCGGATTGGGATGGCGGTTTAGCGATTCCAAGCAAGGCTAAAAAATTAGCCATAACTTCTTTGCTGCTGTGGCTGATAGCTGTTATCGCCGGCCGCTTAATAGCTTACGTGTGAGGATATAGATATGGACGAATTACTAAATTCACTTACTGATTGGTTAGGTTCTACTGCGATTAATGAATGGGTACAGAGCAGTGCTTGGATCTGGCCTTCAATGGAAGCGATTCATTTTGTTGGTTTGATTTTATTAATTGGTGGTTTATTGATTATTGATCTTGCTCTTATCGGCGTAATCAAAGGTATTCCACCAAAGGTAAGTCACATTCTTTTAAAAGTCGTTATCATTTCTTTTATTGTTAATTTAATAACAGGGGTATTATTTATCTTTGGCGATCCATGGAGATATTTCATTAATATAGGCTTCCAATTGAAAATGTTATTTATGTTGCTTGCAGGTATTAATGCTATTTGGTACACCTTGAAGGTACAACCTAGCGTGATTGACGATGTTAATTTTTCACCAACGGCTGCGACCAAACTTGCTGGTAGTTTGTCGTTGATATTTTGGTTCTTGGTTTTAGGATTAGGGCGTATGATTCCTTATCTTGGTACGGGCTAAAATTAAGTATTAATTTGCTAGATAATAAAAAAGCGACCTGTGGGTCGCTTTTTTATTATCTGCATTGTTTGATTGCTTTAGTTCATTACCTCTTGTAAATGTTTAGCACTCAAAGGCTTGGTAAATTTAGAAACCAAATAGCATAAGCTGACGGAGATAGCACCGCCGATAGTGGCAGCCGAGTAAGGGCTTTTAGCGTAGAAGCCATACCAATCACCAGCTCCAGCTAGCGCAGTGCCTGAGAAAAAGGTGTGTTCAAGCCAATCAGCAGAAATAAGTTCGCCATGTATAACTAGAAAGGTGATTACCCCTCCCCAGAAGCCTGCAATTGCGGCAGGGCGTGTTACGCCATTCCATAATGAACCGAATACTAATGGACCCATTAATGCTGCTGTAAAGCCTCCTACGCCGGCCCAGATTAATAAAGTAACGTTCATGTCCATAATTGACCAACCAAGAATGATGGCGCCGATAAGAGTCAGTGCTGTCACAATGCGGCTGATATTCAATACATTTTTATCAAGCTGATCTTCAGAGTGATTGGCGTGAATACGTGGCGCGATACTACGTCGATAAATATCATTAGCAAAAACTTGTGATGTTGATATTAATAGGCCGTCAGCAGTAGACATGATCGCTGCGAGTACACCAACGCCAAGGAGTGCGGCAAGCCAAGCCGGTAATAGTTCTATAAATAAGGCAGGTAATGCTGTGTTAGCGCCACCGTCAAGTAAGTCACCGCCTAAGACTGCGCGCGCAAGCGCACCACCGAGCGCCATGCACGGTAAAATCATGCCGAAAATAAAAGCAAAGATTAAAAACCTTGTGCGGCTACGTTCATCTTTTAGTGCCCATAGCTTATTACCAATATGTGGTAATAAGCCGAGCGGTATATGCGCAATAACAAGCGATACATAAGACCAAGTAGATGCAGTGATCGCGACAGAAGGGTTGAAATTGTCGAGTAGTTTTGGGTCTTGGTTGCGTATGCTGCCAATCATATTAGTAAAGCCATCAGCACCAAAGCCAGTAAAGAAGAAAACAGCAATAGTAATAGCCAGTATCACCATCAGAAAGCCTTGCGCGCCGTCGGTTAGGATATCTGCATGCGCACCACCCATGGTGACATAGCCTAGTAAAACAAGAGTGGTAATAGCCAATGCCCATTCTTGTGATAAGCCAAGCATCATTTCGAACATAATTAATCCGGCAACTAATTGTCCGCCAAGATAAAAAAGCAAAAGTAATGACATGATCGCAGCTGAGATGCGCAAAGCTTCTGACTGATAGCGTTCACCTAAGTATTCAGGAATAGAACGTGCACCGGAGGCGTTACCATAACGGCCAATAGTGCGTTGACAAATTAATACCCCAAGATAAATCCCTATTGGATATAAAAAAGCAATCCATAAGATAGACATCCCATAGGTATAAGTGAGTCCTGGAATACCTAAAAACGTTGCGCCACTGGCTGCGGTTGAGGCAAAGGCAAGTGATAGTAAAAGAGGACCATAACTGCTACGAGCAGTAGCAAAGTCATCCGCGTCTTTAATGCGCCGACTGGCGACGATGCCAAATAACAACATAGCGCCTACATAGAAGACAAGGAAAATCCACGACCAAGTAAAAAGATGCATATTTTAGTGCCTATTATTTTTTACATTAGTATATCTGCAATATTGGATTTTCTGCAAAACTACTATGTAAGTAATCGAGCAAGGCTATCGGCAAACCAAACGACTCTGATATTCTTTAGGCTATAGAACTTCTTCTAATCGTTGCAGAATTATGTCTTGGGATGTGGCATAGCCAAATAGGTCTAGTAGCGAACCATCCTTGCCCATTAGATAAAGATAAGAGCTATGAAAATAACCAGTGTTGTCTGTGTTACTTTTGCCAAATGTAGCATTGAATCCTTGTGCAGCTTGTTTGATTTGAGCGGCGTCACCAGTCAAGCCAATGATAGATGGGTGAAATGCTTTTACGTACGAAGCTAGTCGTTCTGTGGTATCCGTTTCATGATCTACTGAAATGAAAAGTGGTTTTATCGACTGTGCTTTATCGCCAAGCTTGTCTAATACCTGCCCAACGTGATACATCGTAGTCGGACAGATATCTGGGCATTCAGTAAAGCCAAAAAAAACCAGGCGATAATAGCCGTCGTAGCTAGCTTCGGTTACATCTTGGTTTAGGTGGTTCAGTAAATTAAATTTTCCAGATATTACTGAATTGGCGTTCTGACTATCTTCGGCAACTGTTGAGCTAGTTGGTAGCGTTATTAAGCAGATGCTTAATAACAGAGCTGATAAAAAAGAGTTGGAAAGTTTGCGCATATCTATCTAATGACAAAGATTATTTGATACAGCAGCAGAGGCTTTACTTAGGTCATTGGGTAAATCAGATATGCTGGCTAAAATTTCTGAGTTGCGCATATCAAAAAAAGTAATACCGCCAGCGGTTGATACTGCTAGTGTTTTTGAATCCGAAGTAACCAAGCCTTCGCTAACTGTTGAGTTTAAATCGTATGAGGCTAGGCTTTTTCCGCTGATTGTTTCAATGAATTCTACTTCACCATTTTTGCCGATTAAGGCAGTATTTGAATCAAGCCATCCGGGGTTTATTGAGGTTGCATTAGCAACTCCGGGAACGGTGTAAAGAACCTCAAGAGAAAATGTTGAAATCGCGGTAACTGAGTTGTCAGCATTATTCGGTATGAGCATATACTGACCATCAGACGTTCCCCAAGGGCGCTGTGGGGCTGAGCCAACTGGGATTTCTCTAAGAATCTTCATGGCGGCAAGATCAACAACGGTAACAACATTTCTTTGTGAGTCGCTAATAAAGCCAAGTTGACCGTCAATGCTGCGTGTTAAAGCAGAGAGCGCATCGCCATTACGCGTTAGGCGCAAGGATTGTTGTTTTGACCATAAATCGGCATTACGTAACTCGCCAGAGGCATAGTCAACCCAGTATAATTTTGAGCCATCTAAATTAAAGGTAAAGTCTTTGTTCGTTGTGACATTGTCTAGTTCAAGTAAAATGGCTTTTCTTTTTAGGGCATGCACTTCTAACCTTTTGGCTTCTTCATCATAAATAGCAGCAGTCTCACCAAGAGGACTGATGATAACGATGTCTGGAGAAATAGTTAAAGGGTAGGGTATTTGTTGGAAACCTTTTTTACTAAGATCAACTAAGGTTAGTGCTTTGGCGTTACGGTGCGCAACGATTAACGCTTTTAAATCCAATGATGCGGCAACGTAATCGGGTTCGGTGGTTAGCGAAAACTGATCAACCGTTTCTTTCGATACAAGGTCAGTAACAAAAATTTTTGATTCGCTGACACTGGCAGAAAAAGCATAGCGTGCGCCGTCAGTATATTGCGCAAAGCTATTTGAGCTTAAAATAAATAAAGCTAGCAGTAAGTATTTTATATATAACTTCATAGGCTTATTTTAGCTTAAGCCTAGATAAGGATAAATGAAGTCACTAACAACATGAAAGTTATCAGTTACCAGTACTAAACCAAAAGCGATGATAACAATCATGCTGACGAAACCGATTTTAGGTGCAAGTCTTTCGATTTGATTTAGCAGTGGTGTCATTCTTGATAAAAAGAATGCGGCGAGTAAAAAAGGTACGACGACACCAACAGAAAATGCCAACATCACCATCGCGCCAATAAATGCACTACCAAGGGCACCAACATATACCAATAAAGTTGCGATGATTGCACCACCAAAACAAGTTAAGCAGCCTAGAGTAAAAAATATACCAATGACTGCAGCAGGGATGTAACCAACGGAATCGTTGTCCATATGTTGAGTTAGTTTAGCGGGAGCAAGTTTGCAAACTATAGGAGCGCGGGCGCGAATGCCAATCCAGATACCCATAAGAATAACTGCGATACCGGCAAAAACGCTGATTTTAGAACTCCACACAGCAAAGAAAATTTGCATTTCCTTGCCAGCATAACCAATTGCGCCACCGGTAAGCATAAATAAAGTAACGAATCCGGCGACAAACACCAAGCCAATTGAAAACATGTGACGGCGTTTGTCTGCTAGTGATGTATTGTTGTTTTGTAGCTGCTGTGCAGAAACACCTGTGAAGGTCATCATGTAAACGACTAGCAGTTGCAATAAACAGGGGGTTAAAACAAATGATAATAAACCAGCGGACAACCCCAGAATAAGTAAAGGTGTCCAAGCTGTCGTTGTCTCAAGTTCAGCTGGATAATCGATAGGTAAATCCCAACTAAATTTTCTCGGTGAGTCGTCTAAATCCCACTGACTAGTTAATTCTAATTCAAGATTTTGCGTCTGATCATTGATAATTAATTGATTGTTTTCATCAAAAGCTGGAAAGCGTAGTGCTGAGACGCGATGGTGAAATACTTCTTTGGGGCCATCAATATCGACACTGGCAATAACTTTACCATCAATTTTTAGAACAGCCGTTGGCAGTACGGTTGGTAATTCTTCAATATGAGTTGTTTCCGTGACAAAGAAAACAAGGTGTTGGTCTGGACGATACTCTTCGACTGCACGAGCGCGGTCGGTAACTTCAAAGTATTTTGTCGTTGCAAACAACACATCTACTTGAGCTTCGCCACTGCCAAAGCTTGATCGGGTCAGGAATTGACCGATAGTAATAGATTGTTGAAGTTTGGCGCGTTTTACATCGCTACCTACGTCACCTAATAAGTTTTTGTCCTTAACGAAGTAGGGGAAAATGAGCCAGCTAGCAGAAATAATGAAACCGACACAAATGATCGCAATAACAGTGATTCCCGAATACTTTCCTGTATTTTTTGAGGAACGATTGTTTTTCGCGCTACTATTATCATGAGTTTTATTTTCTGATTCTAGTAACGTTGTGTTTGCGATATTTGTGCCACTGTTCATTGACTACCTTTGCAGATACCTATTCTATCTAGGTACCTGCTGCTTGACCAACTGCTGTAGTTGGTACAAATGGTTTTGGCTTTGGTGCATTTGGATCAACTGTGACAGTTAGGAATTCTCCATCAATGTCGCAATCAGTACAATAAACCTTGAATTCACCAGACTCTGGTGATGTCCATACGAAGCTGTTCGTTGTACGAGCATCAATGCCTAGACCGCCATCTAAATCAAAATCTTCGCTGGCGAAATTCTTTGGTGAAAAGCTGGCGTTGTTGATGACTATTCGCAAACTAGATTCTGGCGGTACAGTGATAGTGTCTGGCAAGAAACGACCTCGTTTAGCCATAGAACGTACGACGCGAGTAGCCCCAAGGCTGTTCACATAATTTGAGACGTCGATAGTTTGTTCTTCATTAATAACGTTTTTAATCGCTACCATTGCGTCAATCCCTTCAATAGCTGCACGTACTGCACCTTCAGTTGCACCGCGAAGGTAAGGGCCTACACCTAAATCACCTTCACCGTATTCACCGTGACAAGTCTTACAACCGATGCCTGCGACTGTATCAAATACAATTTTGCCTCGAGCAATAGATTCATCATCCGCAGAGACAGTCAACGGAGCGGTTGATAGTGCAACTAAAGAAATAGCCGCAACAGTAAGTTTTCTTTCTAATGTTTTTTTGAAAATATTAAGCATGTTATTTACCTAGTAATTATTAGCTTTTAGTTATCGCTT
>CAZFEM010000010.1:20689-26168 GCA_964517515.1 uncultured Gammaproteobacteria bacterium
TAAGTACCAGCAATAATTTGTTTTTTAGTTTCTAGTGCTGTGCCATGTAGACCATTATGATCAGATACCGTCTGGCCTGGTTCATCCCAACCATTAGGATAATATACGAAAGAGCCAGAATGCGTGCTGCCACCATTTGGAAGCGGTAAACGCGCAGTTACTTCTTGCAAATCTAAGTCAAAGATCACAACTTCGAACGAAGCGTTACAACTAATCCAAAGCTCGTTTGCTTCTGGGTTTGGATGCAAGGTACCGTGGTCACCACGAATACAACCTGTATAGAATTGATCCATCGCGCGTGCGCCAGGTGTTAGCATGGTTGACGAATCCATCATGCCAAGCATTTTTCCACGGTTGTGCGATTCTTCACCTTTGCCGATACTATAAACGAATCGATCATCCCATCCTAAGTGACCGCCATACGGACCATCAACACCAGAGCGTTGCTCAGTAACGATTTCTTGATGACCTACATCGTATTGCAATACGATGCTATTACGTGCGCCGGTGATGTAAGCGTGCTTGTTGTCAGAAGTGTAAGCAACCCAAACCGGTGCGCTGTCAGGGACTTCAACCCATTTCTTAACCTTAAATGTTTCAGGGTCAATAACCATAAGTGGGTTATCTTTTAAGAATTTACGCATTTCAAATGAACGGTAGCGACCCGTTGCAACAATTTCGTGACCTGTTGGAGATACAAAGTAAGAATATGCTTCACTACCTTGATCTTGGTGTGACACGCTGCCAATCACTTTATGATCATCTTCAGGGTCTAATACGAATAAAGGTTGCGACCAGCCATAAAGCATGACACGTTGCTGCCCTTCAGGCGTTGTGTAAGACGAAGCATGGTGTGCTTGACCTGGAATTTTGAGAACTTTTTCAAGTTTCAGTGTTTGAGCATTGATAATCAGAAAACGCCCTGCATGCTCACCTGTTGTCATGAATGAGCCTTCACCAGTAGCAAGGTAAATCCACTTGCCATCGGGTGATGTACCAACGCCGTGAGGTTCGAATACATTCTTCCAGCCCCATGACAACACGTCATAAGCCGCGGTTGTCACTGCTTCACGTGTGTCGGCATCAAAAATCGCAACGCCAGGGAGTGATACGCCACTCAACAAGCCGCCGTAGCCTGGGCCTTCAGTAGTAATGAATACGGTAGGGTGAGCTTCAGAATCCCATGCGTCAGGACCGCTGGAATCAGCTATGTATTCAAGTTCAACATTAGCTTGTTCTGCCCATGGGGTCATCCAGTTTTCTATCTCACGATCAGAGGGAGTTTCTACCTCTTGAGCATTGCTTATTCCAATGTTTAGGAATAATGCAGCTGTTATGATCGCGCGAACATTTAAGCGTAAAAAGTTTTTCATAATAGTCACAGGTTTTTGATTTTATTTTTAGTTGAATTCACAAAGTTATAATACAAACTTCGGGTGAAATATCGATAAACAATAGCGGTTTAAATTTCACCTTTGTAAGATACCTTATTAGACCCAATTTTACGAGATTTTAAGCCCTAGGAATTGAAAATTACCAATCATTTATGAATGGTTTTTAGTTATTTGTGCCAGGTTTACAAAATCTAAGCTAGAACAATGTGTAATTTAGTATTTATTCTGGTTTGAAAGGCCTCTTTGCATAGCATTTTGTTATTTACATACAGTGTTCGCCTTTGATCATTGCCGTGTCAAAAGTGTTTGCCCATTCGCCCATAGAACTGTCATAAAGACGTACGTCACTAAAGCCCAGTAATTCATGCAAAACAAACCATGGCATTGCTGCATGTAGACCTTCATTGCAATAAGTAACTACGGTGCCTGAATTGACTATGTCATGATGCGCATAGATTTCAGTTAACTCAGCTGGAGATTTGAATGTACCGTCAGGACGTAAATTATCTGCCCATGGAACAGATTGCGCGCCATAAATATGACCATCACGGATATGTTCTTTGCCTGTTGTAACTACCTTGCCTGGCTTGTCACCAGTGTACTGATCAAATGGACGGCCATCGACAACAGTTAAATTATCGTTACTAAGGTTTGCGACTAAGTAATCAATTTTTTCTAAAAACAGAGTTTCGATCTTGGTTACTTTGTAGGTAGTTTTGACTATAGCGGGTGCTTGTTGATCTGCAGTTATAGAAGCTAATTCTAGGTCAGCGTTTTGCCATATTGATAAGCCACCATCGAGAATTTTGATATTGCTGTGGCCATAGTATTTCAAAGTCCAATACATGCGTGTCGCTGCACGGCTAAGCATTGAGTCGTAAAGAACAATAATAGATTCAGGAGTAATGCCTAAATCACTCATCAAAGTCTCAAATTGTCCTCTAGGCAAGACATTATAAAGTTCAGGTAAATCAGGGTCGCTAATATCGTTGCGCCAATCAACAAACTTCGCACCGGGTATATGACCAGAATTAAATTCTTCTTGAGTTCGACCTAATTCTAAAATATGTAGGTTTTCTAAGTCGCTGTATTTAATCAGCCAATCATTATTTACCAATACGGTTGGTAATGACGGGCTCATGTTTTGTTCGGTATTCGTTCCGATATTCGTTGTCGCGGCCTGAGTTGCTATGACCTTCTCGGAAGAAGCATTATCAACAGAGGTTTCATCCGACTGACCGCAAGCAGTGAGAAATAAAGTAAGTAGTACGCTTAAAGTACAAGCTGTTAAATTTTTCATAAAGTGAAATATATTTTTTGTTTCTTTTGTGTCTCTAAGTCGATAATTATATTTTGGCAATTAAGTTGCCTGATTAACAAACTAAGACCGCTTATCAGGACATTTTGTGGCAAATAAAGAATAAATATAATAATCGCCAAGCTTTTTTAAATTATACCTGTTCTCACATTATAGAAAAATAAAAAAGGGCCAGCCTAATGGCTGACCCTTTTAAAGGTACTACTTTTTTAAGTAAAAAGTTTTCTAAGTAAAAAGACTTAGGATATAAAGTCGCTTAGAAATCGTAATCTACCGTCAAACCAAATTCACGTTTACCACGGAAGCCAACAGCAAAATCGTCAATGCCTGCCGCGATAAATGGACTGAAGTTAGTTATATCTTCGTCTTCGGCTAGGTTTTTACCCCATAAAGTAACACTTAGATTCTCGTCAGCATTAGTCCATTTAGCCTGTGCACCAAAATCAACGATGGTCGGACGTAATAACGCATCAGAAGCTATAAACGCTCCATCAACTATTTCGAAGCGGTTTCTATTTTGAAAGAATACATCGTCTCTACCACGAACATCAGCGCGTAGGTCAAGGAAAGAACCGCCAGCGAGTGGTATTGAGTAATCAGCCGCTATGTTAAACGTCCAATCAGGAGCGCCACCTGGTCTTTGTCCATCAATAAGAGGACTCACACCATCAAGTATTACCGTTCCGTCTGGAGTGTTACCGCCAATTTCAGAATCCTGAACCGCAAAGCCGGCACTAATAGTGAGTCTATCGGATACCGCGTAAGCGCCATCAAACTCGATACCAGTAGTGCTGATTTCACCTACATTACTAATTATGCCAGTGAACAAACCATCATCACCAACAGGAACTTGGTTTACAGTTTGTACATCATCCAAAGTGATATCGAATATAGTAAGTGCGTAACGATAATTGCTTCCCTCACCTTTAAAACCAACTTCAAAGTTAGTTGATTCCTCTGGCTGCGTTATGATTGACGCTTGATCTGCATTAAGTGCATCAGGCTGGAAAGCGCCACTTTTGAAGCCTTCCGAGTAGAGGAAGTATGCATTTATACTGTCTGTAAGAACATAGTCAATAGAAAGCTTGTTGATATAGTCATCCCATGATTCGCTGATTGCAAAATCATCGAACACTAATAGTGGGCATACGTCATCGTCAGCAGATGGAGGGCCTGCTACCGCGCCACAAACAGTCCCAACACCCGGAATCCCGGCGATTTGGCCGCTGAAACCTTCTCCAGAAGCTCTAGCAACATAATCTTTATCATCATTCACGAAACGACCACCATAGGTCAACGTTGCTCGCTCTGATAAATCAAAAGAAACTTCGCCAAACACTGAATAACTATCAGTCTCATTGGTGCCACCTCTAAATAAGGTAGTCGGAACAAATGGAGCGGGTCGTTGATCACGTGCAGCAAAGTTCAATGTTTCTGTTCGAGTCTCTTCGTCAGTAAGAAGGTAAATACCCCCTAACCAGCGTACTGCAGAATCTGTACCGCTGTTATCGATGCGAAGTTCAGTACTTAGAGAGTCTCCATCATTAGTTACAGCCTGAAAGTTAATATCCGCAGCCGTTCCAACAATATCAGAAAGATTGTCTGTCTCACCATCCTGAAAACCGGTGACAGAAGTAATATTAATACCACTATTTAAAGTCCATGAGAACTCGGCCACGGCAGTAAAAATGTCGCGGTTTAACTCAAAATCGAGGTCGTCAGGCAAGCCTAGACCTGTATCTGGGTTTTGCTGAACCGTATCGTTGCTCTCTGAAATGAATTGATCAAATGGAGTATCGCAAGCGTCAACAGTTGTTGCCGTTAGTTCTGGAGTAGCGAATAAACCAAAAGCTGCAAGTGCACCACCTGGATCACAAAGCTCACGAATAGGAGACTCGTCTCTATCTTCGCTGTATTCAAGCTTAAAGTTCGCGCTAAAGTTATCGCTTGGTTGTAGTGCAAGTTGCAGGCGTAAAGAAGTATTCTCTTCGCCGTCAATGCCGCCTATACTTTCAATGGCTTGTGTTGACTCATTGAAAATAAAGCCATCAGTTTGACCGTCTTCTTGTTCGTGGTTGAATGAAATACGGAAAGCTGCAGAATCGCTTAGAACCGTATTATAGAAACCATCGACTTCAAAGCGCTCATCAGAACCAACCGTTCCAGTTACACTGCCGTAGTCATCATCAAGATCAGGACGATTAGTCACAAAGTGTAGTAGGCCTGCTGATGCATTTCGACCAAAAGCCGTACCTTGAGGGCCACGAAGTACCTCTACACGAGCTAGATCAAAAAGCGGTGTGCCTTTCATAAAGTCTTTTGTAACAACTACATTATCAATCACAGTTTGGATTGATGATTCACTGGATGGGTTACCTGGAGTTGGTGCAGTAAGTCCACGCAATGAAGCAGTAGGTTGTAATTTACTAAAAGATTCGAAAGTCGCACCAGGCGTGTAGTTGAAAATATCGTCTTGACGGTCAATACGATTATTTTCTACAAAGTCCTGAGTCAGTACATTTACTGCAACGGGTGCATCGGAAACCGATTCTTCGTAACGACGAGATGTTATAATGATTTCCTCTAAAACAGCACCAGATGACTGAGCAAGGACTGGTTGAGATAGTCCTGCAACCGTTGATGCTGTTAATAGCATCAGCGATTTTGTCGCCATTGACAGTGAAGTCTTTTGAGGATTCAAATATTTACTCTTCTTCATATTCTCTCCAAATAGTGTGTTGATTATATTTTTTTATTTGTTTTATTT
>CAZFEM010000010.1:26268-31853 GCA_964517515.1 uncultured Gammaproteobacteria bacterium
ATTAGATTAATGATAATAGTGAATCTAATTAGACAAGGATGTGTTGATTTTTCTGAATAAAATTTTTAAATTGATGTTAATTGTGATTATTCTATATTTGGAGAGATAAATGACCCTTAAACTGTATAACTTCCCGCAATCTACTTGTAGTCAAAAGGTGCGTTTAGTTTTTTGGGAAAAAGGCTTAGAGTTTTTAGACCGACCGATTGATTCAACCAAACGAGAGCATTTATCTGACTGGTATTTAAAATTAAATCCGCATGGTGTAGTTCCGACTTTATTGCATGATGACGACATTATTATCGATTCATCAGTCATTATTGAATATATAGATGAAGTATTCCCCGAGAATTCCTTAACGCCTAGCGATCCAGTTGAACGGGCAAAAATGCGCAAATGGCTTCGCTATTTTGAAGAGGTTCCTACGCCTTCAGTCAGAGTGCCTTCTTTTAATCAATACTTGAGTAAGCGTTTTGATAAATTAAGCGATGAACAATTTAAAAATTTTACTGACAATCACCCGATTCGTCGTCAGTTCTATAAAAGAATGAGTAAAGATGGCGGTTTTAATGATAAGGATACAGCCGCTGCGATGGATCGTATGCATCAGACAGTAGAAAATATGGAGCAAGGTTTAGAGAAAAGTGGTGGCCCTTGGTTGATGGGTGAGATGCTTAGTCTAGCGGACTATTGTGTTGCACCCGTGATTGATCGAATGAATGACCTTGGTCACTCCCATTTATGGGAAGAGCATAAAAATGTAGTTGCTTGGTATAAGGCGCTTCAAGAGAGAGACGCTTACAAGAAGACTTATTATAAAAAGACACGCTTGACAGAAATCTACGACGGCGCTGACTATGGTGCGGACGCTAACGTTGCCTCGGTTGTTAACGACTAGCTAATTGATTTGGTTTTTAGACCCCTGTTAAAAAATAACAAGGGCCTAAAATTAACAACGCTAGCTAAGGTCGTATTACAACCCAGTTAGTATTTACTTTGGTGCCAGCACCCGTAAACAATTTATCGACAGGACAAAAACGTGGAAGTTCATCTTTCAATGTTTGCAGTTCTTTGTCGCTTGCAGGCGTTGTGATGCTGATAGTCATTTTGATCTCAGGGAAGGGCACATCAACCTCTTCTTGAAGGGTTACGCCAAGCCGATTGAATGTGGCTTCCATTTCAAAGTCCATGTCGACTACTTCAATGCCATGTTTATGAGCGATCTTATGCGAGATGACATTGCTGCAGGCCATGAGTGACGCCAATGCCATTTCAGTTGGCGCGAAGCCTTCATTAGTGCCGCCACGTACTTCTGGTTCATCAGCAACATCAATTAAGTCGCGCGTTTTAAGGAGCGTGCGACTATGGCTCTCAGAGCTTGCCGAGAGTTTGACTTGTACTGTCGTTTTTAGTTTTGTATTCATTTTTTGTTTAATCTTCTAATCCGCTGCATCTAGCTTGTTCTTTTGCAACCACAGCCCAATCCAATGCGCTGTCACCATGAGCGATAGCGCCTAATAGACGATCTCGCATAGGATTAGCGCTTGGTAATGGCATCTGTGCCGACTCAGCAGCATCGAGTGCTAGATTCATATCTTTAAGCCCGATCACTGCGGTGGCACCGCGGCTATCATAGTCTTCGTCAACAATAATTTTGCCATAGACTTCATAAGCTGGCGCGCCGAACAAACCATCCAGCAATACTTTGTGGAACATGGCTGGATCGACGCCAAGTTTACGCACTAAAGAAAATGCTTCGCCCATCGTTTCGATTGCGCAACCTAGAACAAAGTTGTTGGCAATTTTAACCGCAGACGCTGATTGAGGGTCGGTACCAGCAACAAAGGTTTGTTTGCCAAGCACATCGAAAACAGGTTGTAATGAAGCAACGGTGTCTTCTGGTCCAGCAGGGACGATTGTTAGCAAGCCTTCTGCGGCAAGATCCGGCCGACCTAATACATGTGCGGTAACGAAGATTTGCCCCGCATCTGTGTGCGCCTTGGTTAACTTGCGTATCATTTCAATGCCGTGGGTGCCCATTACAACATGAGTCATACCGTCGGACATTGATTCTAATAAGCCGCCTTCAGAGAAAACTAGACCGTTCATAGCGCCATCGCTTGGCAACATGCTTATGCAAACGTCTCTGTCTTGCGTTGCTTTTTTTACTGTGTCGCAAAAAGTCGCGCCAGCTTCTACAAGAGATTTAGCTTGATCAGGAAAGATATCAAAAACATTGAGGTCGTAACCAGCCTTGATAAGTAAGTGAGCCATGCCTTGACCCATGCGACCTAGTCCTAGAAATGCAATTTTCATAATGTTGTCTGCCTATAAATAATAATAATGTAAGAAGATTGATTGATTAGATTAAAAAATTTCAACACGATACTAATTTAAATAGCAAAGAACATCTACTGCTAGATGTTTAACGTATTGCTTAACTGAAATAATAAGAAGTTAGTTTGTAGTTTTCTTAAGACTGCCGCTGGCGATTAATATTTTTGCGGTGACTTAAAAATTGTTTCCTAGGGTTTCATGGTTGATTAACATTCGACTGATAGAATTAATTAATGTAATTGATTCGAAATCTTATAATAACGATGAGGTTGTCTTATTAATAATTAGTAAAATAGCTATTAATAATTACGTTTTTAAATTATGGTCAAATAAAGTTTTTAATGACTCCGATATTGATTTTTAGAATAAAAAAAATACTGTCATTGCCCATAATATTTCGTTAATATGCGTCGATCATAAAAAATATCGATAATTACGGCGCCTAAATACAATAACTTAAGCACTGAGGAAGTGAAGCCTGATGATCAAAAAAATTAAATTATTCGTGCTGTTAACCATCGCAAGTATGACAGCTCATACGCACTCTGCTTCTGCGGCCGAGCAAATCCGCCTTATCGCGCTCGATTCTTACTCATCTTCTTCGCTTTGGGTTAAGGTTTTTATTGAGTACTACATGCCTGAAGTTGATAAGCGCTTAGCTGAGACTGGCAACTATGAAATAGATTGGAATGCAGCCTTTGGCGGCACCATTGCCAAAACGAAAGGCGTTTTAGACTCGCTTCAATATGATCTTGGCGATATTGGTATTATTACTACGCCTTATCACGCTGATAAACTGCCATTTTATAATTTACCCTACTCGACACCGTTTGTTACCAGTGATATTGGTTTGATCGCCCGCACGATGAGCGATTTGGCTGAAAAATATAATAATATTGGTGGTGCGTGGGATGAGTATGGTATTCACTATTTGACAACTGCTGGCAACATCGATAGCTACGGTCTATTGATGACTGAAAATGTGGAGTCCTTCGATGACCTGAGTGGTAAGAAAATTGGCGGTGTTGGCTCAAATATGTTGTTTTTGAAGGGCTCTGGTGCTGCCGGGGTAACGAGCGGTTTAAGTGATTGGTACAATAATATGGCGACCGGTTTACTTGATGGTATTATCGCCTGGCCTGAAGCAATCGTTGCTTATCGTTTGTATGAGGTAGCGCCCTATTTGCTTGATATGCAGTTCGGTGGAGCTACTTCTAAAGCGATCGTTGTAAATAAAAAGACTTGGAATGAATTGCCTGAAGAAGTAAAAACAGTATTGCAGGAAACGGCGAATGATTATCGTGATGAACTCGCTGTCGTTACCGACCGTTTAGCTGCGCACGCGCGCGAAGAGTTTGTTAAGAATGGCGGCACAATTATTTCCGTGACCGATGAGCAACGACAAGAATGGGCGTCTAAGTTAGATGATTTGTCTGGTGGCTGGGTCGAGCTAATGGATAAAAAAGGTTTACCAGGTCAACAGGTATTGGCAGAATATATGCAAGTTATGCGCGATAATAAACAACCAATTATGCGAGAGTGGGGCAATTAATAAATGGAACAACAAGCAGATGATAGTGCCTTAGGGCCGCAAAGCGGTGTAGGGCGTGCTTTTCATAAGTGGGTGTTTACATTAAACGGTATCGGCACCATATGGATATTTTTAGTGATGGTGTTAATGAATATCGATATATTCATGCGTTTTTTGTTCGGTACCCCGATTGATGGGGTAACGGAAATTGTTGAGGTGTCGATTGGCGGTATCGTGTTTTTGCAGCTCAGTGACGCGGTCAGAGCAGGTCGTTTAACTCGTTCCGATGGCTTGTACAATAAACTTAAGGAAAAAAGCCCTAAGTTGGGTCACATTTTCGGCATATTTTTTGATTCATGTGGTGCGCTCTTCTTTACGATTATTTTGGCTGGTGGTATCCCCAAACTTTGGGATGCGTGGAAAAATGATTTCTATGCGGGTAGTGATGGTATTTTTACCATCGCATTATGGCCACTACGCCTGATTTTGGTGATTGGCTGTATTACTGTCATCTTTGTTTTTATTGGCTTTGTACAAAAACACGTTAGTGCATTAAAAGAACTTTCTAATAATAATTCAAATAGTGGAGTCGCCTAATGACTGGATTAGAAGTGGGGCTGATATCGGTCTTGTGTGTTCTGGTATTAATCTATGCTGGTTTGTATGTGCCAGTTGCATTGGGGCTAGTATCTTTTTTTAGTGTTTGGTACTTAAGAGGAGACTTAGAGGCTCCAATTAATGTATTAACGATTGCGGCATCATCGGGATTAGAAAATTATATATACGGCGTTATCCCGCTATTCGTACTTATGGGGTTGCTGGTAAGCCAGTGTGAATTGGGTCGGGATATTTACGAAGTTTCTAACTACGTATTACGCCGAATCAAAGGCGGCTTAGGCGTTGCGACCGTTGCTGCAAATACCGCGTTTGCTGCTATTACTGGTGTCAGTATTGCCTCTGCGTCAGTGTTTGCTCGTGTATCGGTGCCTGAGATGCTGCGCTTTGGTTACAGCAAGCGGTTTGCCGTTGGGGTAGTAGCCGGTAGTTCGGTACTGGGGATGCTTATCCCGCCAAGTGTGATGCTAATTATTTACGCGATTATTACTGAATTGTCAGTCGCCGATATGTTTAAAGCCGGCATTGTGCCTGGTTTGATGCTTGCAGCAGCCTATATAGTTGCGATTGTATCGATGGCTGTATTCTTCCCTAACTATATTGGTGGTCAGGACGCAAAATCTAGAGCTTTCGCGGAATCCCAGGAAGATCTAACTGGCAGGCAGATACTTAATAAAATTGCGCCATTCATCGTATTAATTTTGTTGGTTCTGGGGGGTATTTATGGTGGCTTCTTTACGCCAACTGAAGCTGGCGCGGTAGGTGCTTTGGGCGCATTGATCATTACCATGATCAAGCGCAAGTTGAATCGTAAGGTTTTGTGGAATGTTTTAGGTGAAACAGGTCACATTGTCGCTTCGTTATTATTTTTAATTGTATCGGCAACGATGTATAGCAAAATGTTGGCGATTTCAGGTTTGCCAAATGAGCTGGGCGCCTGGATCGCCAGTTCAAATTTTGGTCTGACTGGTATTCTAGTTGTCTATGTAATTTTGTTAATCATAATGGGAACGATTCTAGATACGACTTCCATTATTTTGATCATGGTGCCGTTATTTTTGCCAGCAATGTTGCCTTATGATATTAGCTTAATCTGGTTTGG
>CAZFEM010000010.1:31953-37534 GCA_964517515.1 uncultured Gammaproteobacteria bacterium
TGCCGTTATTTTTGCCAGCAATGTTGCCTTATGATATTAGCTTAATCTGGTTTGGTATCATTACTATCTTCGGTGCGGAGATCGGTTTGTTAACCCCGCCGCTGGGTATATCCTGTTACGTAATTAAGACAACGTTAGCCGACCCCAATATCTCATTGTTTGATATTTTTGCCGGTGCGTTTCCGTTTGCAGTGATTATGTTGCTGATCTTAATACTATTAATCGCCTTCCCAGGAATTAGTTTGGTATTTGTTTGATCACAGTGCATTGAAGAAATTTAAGTTTTGTGAAAAAATAAATCTTTGCAAAAGTATCAAATCATCTCAAAAACCGATGGCTATCAAGCCATCGGTTTTGTCTTTTTAGCACTAAGTAAAGTGTTATAATGTAACAATAAAATTTCAACTTATTAAACAAAATAAAGAGTCAATAATTATGATAAGAGCAGCAATAGTGGGTCTCGGATGGTGGGGTCAAACCCAGGTAGAGGCCGTAGTGGGTAGCGACAAAATTAAATTTGTTGCAGGTACAACACGATCCCTATCGGATGAGGCTGTTGCCTTTATGAAGCAGTATGATATGGAGGTCAAACAAAGCTACGAAGAAATACTAGCGGATCCAGAAATCGATGCAGTTGTGTTGGTAACGCCGAATTCACAACACGTCGAGCAGACATTGGCAGCGGTAAATGCTGGTAAGCATGTGTTTTGTGAAAAACCATTTTCGCTTGACGGCGCTGGTGCTCAGCAAGCGGTCGATGCTGCTGAGAAAGCAGGTTTGACTTTGGGTGTTGGTTATAGCCGACGCTTTCATCCTGAAATGGTTGCTCTTAAAGAAAAAATCAATAACGGTGATTTGGGCACCATTATGCACATAGAAGCGACAATGACTTTCCCGAATGCGCTTTATTTAGAGCCAGGTGCATGGCGTGCGGATACGTCTGAAACACCGTGCGGCGGATTAACGCCAATGGGTGTTCACGCAATCGATGGCATGATCGATATGGTCGGCGAAATCGATGAAGTTTATTGTCAAAGTTTCCGTCGCGCAATTAAAGTTGAAGCCGATGATACGACCTCTATTCTATTTCGAATGAAAGACGGATGTTCAGGTTACTTAGGTACTATGACAGCGACCGGTGGTGGCTTTAACTTTCAGGTATATGGATCTAAAGGCTTCGTTAAGTTAGAAGGTATGACGCATATTAAAGGCGCACCTTCTGAAGAGCGACGCATGAAGTTGTTCGATAAATGTACATTCAAGCCAGTTAAAGGCCCTGCTGAAGTATGGCAAGCTGCAGAATTTGATGTAGTAAAAGCAGCGTTGGAAGGGTTTGCTGATGGCGCCTCAGGTGGAAAGTCTTACTTAGTGTCACCTGAAGAAATAGTACATGGTTCGGCAGTAACAGAAGCTGTTGTCAAATCTGCAGCGGCTCACCAGGTAATAAAACTCGACGAAATTTCTTAAGTAAATTTAGTATATACAAACCTATTGCTTGAAATAAGCATATAGAGAATTAATCCAGTTAGGAGAAAGAAGAATGACTAATCAATTTAGACGCGGCACGCAAGGCATGATGCAGGTCGATTATGAGCAACGAATAGATATGGATCGAATGCGTGAATATCGAACGTCTCGTATTAAGAAATATATGGATGTTTTTGAAGTAGACTGCTTGTTGTTATTTGATGTAAATAACAAACGTTACTCGACTTCAACCGCTGTTTGCTCACCTGAAATCGACAATATGGGTCGCTATGCAATTATTCCTCGTAACGGTCCAGCGCATATTTTTGGTTTTGGTTCAGAAGTTGCAGCAGAAAAATTAAATAGCCCTTGGGTTGCTGATTATACTTTCCCTGCGCATGGCACAATGTATGGCGCCTTACCAAAAGAGTGGGAACCAACCAAAGGTTTTATGAAAGATTTGGATATGGTTTTGGACAACTTTGGTTTGGACAAAAGCAAGATCCGTATTGGTGTTGATGTTATTGAAGCACAAACAATGTTGGCGCTTCAGTCACATGGCTACACACTTGTAGACGGCATGGAAGTTATGCAATATGCACGTGCGGTTAAAAATGATGATGAGATTGCGCTATTGAAGCATGCTTGTGCGATTGTTGATGCTGCTTTCCATAGAATTGCGATGGAAATTCGTCCTGGTGCAAAAGAGAATGATCTGCAAGCTGTTGCCTCACACGAAATGCATCGTTTAGGTGCGCAATGGGTACACAATGTTCAGGTAACTTCAGGTAACCGAACTAATCCGCATCCACATTTAAGTTCTGATCGTTTGCTGCAACCTGGCGACGTTATCTTTATGGATGTTGTTTGTCTTTATAATGGTTATCACACTTGTGTATACCGTTGTTTCGTAGTTGGTGAACCTTCACAAAGTCAAAAAGACTGTCACGTTCGTTGTCATGAAATCCAAATGGGTGGTATTGACGCGGTTAAACCAGGTGCAACTACGGCTGATATCGTTACTCGCTGGCCTGATTATCGTCAAATGGGCGCTAAGAGTGAGCACGAAATATTTGGACTCCAGTATGGCCATGGTGTTGGTGTTGGCTTGTGGGAATTCCCGATTATTTCTCGAGCTTTCAGTATTGAAAACCCAATCGAACTAGAGCCTGGTATGTGTTTAGCGCTTGAGACTTATGCCGGTTCTGAAGATGGCAATGATGGCATTAGGCTTGAAGATATGTTGATCATTACCGACACAGGTATCGAAGTAATCACTAAGTTCCCTAATGATTTAGTTATTGGTTGTGGTATGCCTTATCTTGGCTAATTTTTTGTTATCAAGTGAGGTTTTACCCTTCAAAAACGCCATCTTTTTAGATGGCGTTTTTTGTTTAATTTGACCAGTGCATATCGAAAAGAGATAAGCTCAAACACGGTCATAATTACAAATAAAATTTACGGCATAGATAATCAATTTTTTTGTCGAAATTATTGTTAATTTTTTTAAAATTACGATATATTGTCTGCCGCATTAAAACCGCACCTTTCGTTAGTGAAGCTCCAGTGTATTTCAGTAATTAGTTCCTCCTGAAAACCATGTTTTTCTTAATCGATTTGGTGCTAACTCACGGATAAAGTGATATGGCAACAGCAAAGAAAAAAGTCACAAAAAAAGCTGCTAAGAAAGTGGCTAAAAAATCAGCAGCTAAAAAATATACTCTGAATAAACAAGGTAAGCTCGATTTGTATAGACGCATGGTTCAATGCCGTGTGTTGCAACAACGAGCATATGACTTGTTTATGCAGAATTTAGTTAAAGGAACAACGCATCTTGGTCAAGGCCAAGAAGCAATCGCTGCCGCATTTGGGCAAGCGATGAAAGAAGATGATTACACATTCTGTACTTATCGTGGCCATAACCACAACCACATGCGCGGTGTCACTATGACCGATGTGCTTGGTGAGTTGATGGGTCGTGACATAGGTCTCTTACGTGGTAAAGGCGGTTCAATGCACTTAACTGATGTTAAGAAAGGCGCCATGGGTTCCTACGCAATTATTGGCGCACATATGCCGATTGCCGCTGGCGCAGCCTGGTCTGCACAGTATCGCGGTACTGATCAAGTTGCAGTTTGTTTCTTTGGCGACGGCACTACAAACATTGGTACTTTCCATGAAGCATTAAACTTTGCTGTTATTTGGAATTTACCGGTTGTATATGTTTGTGAGAACAATCAATACATGGAGTACACAGCGATTACCGATGTGACGGCTGTACCAAATCCAGCGGCAGACCGCGCATGTGCGTATGGTTTAGAACCAATTTTGGTAGATGGTAATGATGCGGATGTGATGTATCAAACTGCTATGACTGCTGTTGAAAAAGCACGTAACGGCGGTGGCCCATCTTTGATTGAAGCATCGACATATCGTCATCATGGACACTCGCGTGCTGACCCAGCTAAATATCGCCCAGAAGAAGAAGTAAAAGCTTGGATGAAACGAGATCCAGTCGTTAACTATCGTGCGAAATTATTGAAAGCTGCGGGCATCAAAGAAGCAGATTTAGCTGCTATTGAAGGTGATATAGAAATTATGATTGATGAGGCGACAGAGGCGGCTAAGAATAGCCCTCCGCCACCAGATGAAATAGCCTTTACAGATGTTTGGGCAGATGGAGGTGCAGAATGGCGAAATTAAGTTATAGAGATGCAGTTGCTGCGGCAATGGCTCAAGAGATGCGTCGCGATGACCGCGTTGTATTCCTTGGTGAAGATGTCGCTGAAGCTGGCGGTGTTTTTAAAGCAACCGTTGGTCTTTACGATGAGTTTGGTCCGTTGCGAGTTCGCGATACGCCGATTTCTGAGCAAGCGATTTTAGGTGCAACAATGGGAGCAGCAATGACAGGGTTAATCCCGGTTGCTGAAATCATGTTCTCAGATTTCTTTGCTGTTTGTTGGGATACTGTTGTAAATGAAATTGCTAAAGCGCGTTATATGACCAACGGTCAAGTTGATACGCCGCTAGTTATTCGTTCTGGTAATGGTGGTGGCGCTCGTTTTGGTGCACAACACTCTCAGAGTATTGAAAACTGGGCGATGGCTGTACCGGGTATTAAAGTGGTTGCACCATCTAATGCTGCTGACGTAAAAGGCTTATTAGCGGCTTCGATTCGCGACCCAGATCCTGTCTTGTTTTTTGAACAAAAATCAATGTACGGAACAAAATGTGAAGTGCCAGATGGCGAATACGTTATTCCATTAGGTGAAGCGAACATTGCGGTAGAAGGTAACGACGTTACTATCGTTGCATTAGCAGCAATGGTACCAAAAGCAATTAAGGCAGCGAAGATTTTAGAAGAAAAGCATGGCTTATCTTGTGAAGTAATCGACTTACGAACTTTGGTGCCGCTAGATACTCAGAGCATCATTAAATCAGTGACTAAGACGGGTCGTTTAGTAACCGTTGAAGAGAACCCACGTTTATGTGGTTGGGGTGCTGAAATTGCCTCAATTGCTGCTGAAGAATTATTCTGGAATCTCGATGCGCCGATCACTCGTATTACTACGCCACATATTCCATTGGCGTCAGTTGATGTACTTGAGGATCTAATGATTCCTAGTGTTGATCGTATTGTTGAAACAGTCAGTCAAATGGATTAACCCATTTAACTGACTGCTTTATTTAAATAATTAAAAGAGGATTGGTGTGAATATATTAATGCCCCAACTGGGTGAGACCGTCAATGAAGGCACAATAGCTGTTTGGCATGTCAAAGTCGGTGACACCGTAGAAAAAAACCAACCGTTACTCGATGTTGAGACTGATAAAGCTGCAGTAGAAGTGCCTGCCCAAGAAGCAGGTGTTATTTCAGCAATTAAAGTTCAAGAAGGTGATGAGGTTGATGTTGGTACTGTTTTAGCAGTACTTGATGTTGAAGGTGAAGAATCAGGTGATGCACCTGCTGAAGAAGCGCCTGCTAAAGAAGAAGCTGCTGTTGAGCCTCAACCAGCTCCTGCTGCTGCGCCTTCACCGGCTGCTCCAGCTCCAGCTCCAGCTCCAGCTCCAGCTCCAATAACGGGTACAAAATTGGATGCTTCAGCACGCTTGT
>CAZFEM010000010.1:37634-42764 GCA_964517515.1 uncultured Gammaproteobacteria bacterium
GCTCCAGCTCCAGCTCCAATAACGGGTACAAAATTGGATGCTTCAGCACGCTTGTCACCTGCGGTAAGACGCTTAGCTGCTGAACATAGTCTTAATTTGTCTGCCGTTGTAGGTACTGGTAAGAAAGGCCGAATAACACGTCAAGATGTACTTGGCTTTGTTGAATCGGGTGGTAGTAGTGCAGCGCCGACAGTCGGCTCAGTACAAGCGTCTGTTTCAACTCGTTCAACGCCAGTACCAACGCCAGATGCAATGGATTCACGCAGTGTCATTCCATTTGATCGCATTCGTAAGATGACAGCTGATCATATGGTAATGTCTAAACAAACTAGCCCGCACGTTTTACAAGCGGTTGAAGTTGAATACACAGCCGTTGATTTGGTACGCAAGTCAGTAGGTCCAGCGTGGAAAGCCGACAAAGGTTATTCATTGACGTATCTACCGTTCATCGCTCGTGCGATTGCGTTAGCAATTACTGAATTCCCTAAGATGAATGCTAGCGTTGAAGGTGAATCATTACGTATTCATAGCTTAATTAATATAGGTATTGCGGTAGACCTGAATTTTGAAGGTTTAGTTGTGCCAGTAGTTAAAGATTGTCGTGCAAAGAATGTCGCGCAAATTGCGCAAGAGATTCGTGACTTAGCAATCAAAGCTCGAGATCGTAAGCTAGGGCCAGATGATTTTGCCGGTGGTACTTACACTATCTCTAATTCTGGACCATTCGGCACACATATTACCGCACCAGTTATTAATCAACCTCAGATTGGCATAATGTCGACTGACGGCATTAAAAAACGTCCAGTTGTAGTAGAGAGTGAACTAGGCGACACAATTGCGATTCGCCCTGTTGGGATATTAGCGCAGTCGTTTGATCACCGTGCGATTGATGGTGCTTATTCAGCCGCGTTTATGAATCGAGTACGCGATATTCTAATGACTCATAATTGGGCATCTGAAGTTTAAGAAACGTACTATTTAGTTTTGAATAAGCCGGTTTTATACTGGCTTTTTCATTTTTACCTAGTCCATTTTATGCTTATTTTTTATATTATCCAGACACAGAAGTAGACCGAGAAGAATTATGAAAAGTTATGATATTGCCAATATCCCTGGCGATGGTGTTGGCAAAGAGATTGCAGATGTCGCAATGAATGTGATTAATGCGGCCGCTGATAAATTTGGTTTTACGACTAAAATTGAAGAGTATGACTGGGGTTGTGATTATTACTTAAAGCACGGCGAGATGGGCCCAGAAAACTTGTTAGATCAACTAACCGGTACGGATGGTGTTTTCTTGGGTTGTATTGGTGACGCATCTAAAGTGGCCGACCATGTCTCGCTTGGTTTATTGATGAAAATCCGTAAAGGCTTTGATCAATACATAAATTTACGTCCGATTACTTTATACCCAGGTGTTGAAACTCCGATTCGCACAGCAACACCAGAAACGGTCAACATGCTAGTTGTTCGCGAGAATACCGAAGGTGAGTATTCGACTAACGGCGGTATTTTTAAAGCTGGTACCCCTGATGGCGTTGCACTGCAAACGGCGGTATTTACTCAAAAAGGGTGTGAACGTGTCATGCGTTATGCCTTTGAGGCGGCTCGCAAACGGGGCAAGTTAGCAGGCAGCGGTGATGTGGTTGGTAATGTTACTAACTGTAGTAAAGCTAACGCATTGAATTACTCAATGGTATTTTGGGATGGTATCTTTGATGATGTCGCCAGTGAATATAAAGATGTGAGTAATGATATGGCACTGGTCGACGCAATGACCATGTGGTTAGTTAAAAACCCGCAATACTTTGACGTAATTGTTGCTTCAAACTTGTTTGGCGACATCATTACCGATCTAGCGTCAATGCTGCAAGGCGGTATGGGTTTTGCTGCTGGTGGTAATGTTAATCCAGAAAAAGACTTCCCGTCTATGTTTGAGCCAATTCACGGTTCAGCACCAAAGTATGAAGGCAAGAATATTGTAAACCCAATTGCGTCTATTGAATCAGCACGTATGTTACTTGACCATATTGGTGAAGGTGAAGCAGCAGATCACGTTCAAGCAGCAATTAAAGCAGTAATTGCCGATGGTAATGTTCGCACCAAAGATATGGGTGGTACCAGTGGCACTTCCGATGTTGGTGAAGCGATTGTTAAGGCGTTTATGACGGTTTAATTATTTTAGCCTTTTATGTTTTTTTGGAAGAGCCGGCCTTTGTGTCGGCTTTTTTAATTAATACTCCTCGGTAACTGCTCCATACGTTGTTCTATCTCCTGCATCCATGCAGTCGTGCCCACGTGTGACTAATTTTCACTTCCTGTGAAAATTCCCTTTATCAAATGAAAACGCGTTTGGCGCTCATAACGGGAGATGGAAAATATAATTTAGTCTTGTAAAGCTTGGGTGTTATTTAGGGAAATTGTTTGTATTTTCTGGATATTTTGCTTATTAAGCTCTATATTGAATACATGGATATTGGACTAAAAGTAAAAATACATAGTAATGGGGCTCTTTCAAGAGATTCGGCTACTTTTATTCGCAATAAAAACATTCAAGAAGGAGTAAAAAAAGCTTCCGCTAGAGTGACGAATATAAGAAAAACCACAGTGCGTGGTGAAGGAGCGCGTGGTTCAAAGGAAATAGTTAATAATACATAGGAGTCACCGCTCAACAGAGCTTGACAGGTTTATTTAAAAAGGATGCCTTCGAATTTGTTAATACTCCCGTTTCTTGGCGGGTTTTATTTTATAAGCAACTTTGTCTACTTTAAGATGGCCATGCCTAAACTCAGTGGTCAAAGACTTGTTATATGGGCAGCGATAGCGGGGATTGTGCTAATAGCTGTATCAAAATTAATAGTATTAATTTTGAATAAATATTGCCCTGGCGTGGGGCAGTATTGGCAAGAAATTATTTTTCCAGGAGCGTTTACTGGGACATCAACAATTGCAATGCTGTTAGGCTTAGTATTGCCTAGTTGTTTAAATAGGTTCATTGACTTGCCAAAAACGCATGCTAGATCGCTGGATAGATTTGGAAATGAGTTAGAAAAGTTGATTCACAGGTCAATGCTTGAAAGTCTGCAGGTTCAACTAACTCTCACAAATGGAAAAATATATGTTGGATATATACAGACTGCTCCTGAGAGCATGTCTGTTGAAAATTCTTATACTCGTATATTACCAACTATTAGCGGTTATAGAGATCCAAGTACAAAAGAGGTAGTATTCGTAACGGAGTATGCGTCTATATACGAAAGTATTTGGTCATCCGATGAAAATGAAAGTACTGATATAGACATAAATGATTTTGTTAAAGTCATCGCATCTTCGAATATTTTTACCGCATCTATATATGACCCAGATGTATATCTAAAGTTTGAGTAAGGAGAAAAGAAGTACCAAAAGGGTCAGACTCGATTGTAAGGAAAAGCGGTGAAAAGCAGAACAGACCACGTTTTTAACCTGGTTATTGTGATAGTAGATGTACTAATCCGGGGTGATCTTCTTCGTATCGATATACTCGGAATACCGTATGCGGGGCATCGACATGATTTTTAAATGAGTAGTCCCAGACTATTTGCCCCTTAGGGTTAACTTCACGTACGTGTCCTCCTGCTCCATGGTTGATCAGTGTGTTGCCGTTGGGGAGTCGTTGTGCCCCGGAAACAAGCCAGGAAAAAAATTGTTCTGGTGGGGCTGGGTCATATTCCCAAATCATTTCGCCTGGATCATAGCTGCCGTTCTCTGTGAGGTTGTAGCTGCCATCAGCATTCATGTTCGGGGTGAACTCAATGACTGTTGTATAGGGACGTAGTTGTGGATCGCCGTTGTTAAATATAAGTATATTCCCGGCACCGGGTAGTCCCGGTAGAATCCATTGAATATCGTGTTGGTTGTAGCTGATTCGGTCAGCCTCAGTGTCTTTGTCATAGTTGCCGGGATTACCCCAACGGTAAATTAAATCGCCACCTTTGCCGTAGCGACCGCCTTCGCTTGCCATTGATTCGGTAGTTGTCGTACTGTGATCGATGAACCAGACTTCACTAAGGAAATTCGATGAAATCATTATTTGGTCTAGATCGGGGTGATAGTCAAAAGCGTTAGTATGCAACCAATCCGGATTGATCTTCGTTTGCCCTCCAGACATATGAACTTTGTTAATATTGATGCGTTCGGGGTGATCAGCAACCACACCATAATTAGGTTTGGTGGGATCAAGGTCTTGAATAAGGTGGTTTTTTACGCTCCATTCCCAGACTACCTCGAGCGTATGAGGATTTACCTCGATAATACTATCCCACCAAAAAGTACCATTTTCAGCAACAAGGTCTGGGTCGCGTCCCAAAGCGATAGCTTCCTCAGCGGTTGCTAATTCCCATATCATGGCGAGTATATTGCCATTTTCCAGCTTAATTACATCATGATGCTGGATATATTTATCAGTATTTAAGTTTACTCGCCAGAGCAGATCACCTTTTGCCGATACTTCTTCTACGCAACCACCTGCACCGCCGGCCGACGGAAAAACATCAGTATGGCTGAAGCTGGTTACTAAACGATTGCCGTTGTCGAGGATCTGCGTATATATCGGATAGTAGTCACCTTCAATGGTGGCGACAATTTCTTTTTCGTTGTTTATTAGAAAAGATTGTTGAGTATCAAGGGGTTCAATTAAGACATAGCCTGATGATACTTGGTCATAGTCGGTAGGCACTAACTCTCTGTTTGCGCCAACGGCAACTCTTTGTGCAATTGGTGGTGGCATATCTCGTAATTCCCCACCATCGACCTCAGCGAAACCAGGCAACATAAGGAAGCCTCGATAAATGTCTCCACAATTTGTAGTAACTACTTTGTTAGAAACAAAACTTTGTTGGGCCTGATCATGACTTTCGGGTAGCTCAGAAAGAGTGTCCGATGTAGAGGTTTGTGCATAGGCGGTAAATGTGACCGTGATTACAGCCAATAGGGTTAGAATTTTTGCGATGAAATGAGTATTCATATCAATACCTTTTTGAGCTTGACCGCTCATTGTTTTTATTTGCTGACAAAAATAACTACTTTCGCACTATACTCGAATGTATCCCTTGTTGCTATTGGTCTAAAAATGATTACCAAAAGGGTCAG
>CAZFEM010000010.1:42864-53950 GCA_964517515.1 uncultured Gammaproteobacteria bacterium
ACTCGAATGTATCCCTTGTTGCTATTGGTCTAAAAATGATTACCAAAAGGGTCAGACTCGATTGAATTAGGATAGGAATGTGATATGAAAAAAATAACTATTTTGACCGTAATTGTCTTGGCTATTTATTTAAACAACGCTTCTTGGATAAGAGGTATACCTGATGATCGGTTGGGCTGGTTATGTGCCTAAAGTGTGTAGGAATACAATTATTGGTTATACACCCTATGTTTGGGGTTGGCCACGGGTGTTCGTTAGTCATATGAATAAAGTAAATATCAGCGTTATTTTAGTAAACATAGAGGACGGGCTTCCGGATGGAATTGATGATCCAAAAGTAGTTAAGGAGTTGTCAAAAGGCTTCCAAGGTATTATATCTGGACAGATAATATTGAACAGGTTGGTTCTGTTGGTTATTACGGGTAAAATTAAAAGGCTCAAATTCGATTCAAGTATGATAGCTAGTTGAAGACATATTCATTTTATGATCAAACTGCTTTGTGGTTTGACGATACAAGGGTTGGTTTTAAATGACAAATAACGCATTGCTTGAGATGCAAAATGTGCAGGTGAGGTATGCCTCGCATGAGGTTTTTTCGAGTCTGTCATTGACACTTCCTGCTGATCAAAGTTCGGCAGTGATTGGCCCCAATGGTTCGGGTAAATCGACCTTACTTAAACTTATTTTTAGAGATCATTATCCCGTCGAGAATGAACATTCGCGCTTCCGTGTTTTGGGACAAAAGCCGCGGGAAAAAGATCAATTACGTATGCGCATGGGTTTAGTGTCACACGAGCTGCAGTCAAAGGTCGATAAAAATTCGACCGTATTTGATGTGGTGATTTCGCAGTATTATTCAAGCCTGGCAACCTATGCACATCAGGACTATAGTAAGGAACAGATTGATACAGCTAGAAAACACCTTGAGTTTATGGGGATAGAACATTTAGCGCCAGCGCGTTTTGTGACAGTGTCTACTGGAGAACAAAGGCGTTGTCTGTTGGCGCGAGCTTTAATACATGACCCAGAATATTTGATTCTTGATGAACCTACATCTGGGCTAGATATTAAAGCCACTCACCAATATTTAGAAATGATGTCTAAACTTATTGCGGCGGGCAAAAAAATTGTCCTAGTCACGCATCACTTACATGAAGTTTTACCAGAAATTGATTGGTTTGTTTTTCTCAAAAGTGGCGAGTTAGTTGCTCAAGGTGAACGAAAAGAATTACTAACAGATAAAAAGATATCTAATTTATTTGAGATACCTATTCATATTGAACAGAAAAATGGCCGCTTTACCGCTAATGTAACGTCTGCCTAGCATTTGTATTTAACCTAGTGAGTATTTGTGTCTAACCGAGAACAAGAAGCGCGTAGAAAATAAAAAAGGCACCGAAGAATAACTCTATCGGTGCGTCTCACGTTGAATCGAGCAGTTTGTATAAAAAGTTTTAAAAGCTAGCTTGACTTAGTTAAGCGGCGAAGTACCCCAGAGTTTGCTATAGCCTTCGCAGTGAAATACCAAAGTTTTATATTCATTGATGTTTGTGCCTGCAGGAATCTCTATTCGGTTTTTGCCTTCAAAACTGTCTATCAGCGTTACAAAAACACTACCATCGGTTGCATTCTTACCATTAACTTCAGAAGCTGCTAAAGGTGATAAAAATATCTTTACGTCAGGCCCGTCTTTTGCTCTAAAATTGTCATTAAGTTCGATATACGATTTTCCTTCAACTGTCACAATTTGCCAATCACCTTGTAAAGAAGATTTACCCCAAGAGGAAAATGCACCAGTTAAACTGCCTTCTAACGGCAAGTCTTGCTGAGCAAATACAGCATTTATATTTGTGCTAAATAGGATAACTACGGCGAGTAATAAATTAATCTTTTTCATATTGTATTCCGATTTTCAGTTTTTTTAATATATTCGTTGAGGTTGTTTCGTGACTTTGCACACATTTAGTGCTGAATTTAATAGAGATAACGCCAATTACTTGAGTTATTTCGCTGGAACTTATGATACATGGTTTCATTACTACTTTTCTAGGGTTTCTGATTGAGTTTGGATCAAATATAGATAGATCTTTATTTAGGATATATATTAGTTGGTGTAGATTATGTCATTATTACTATGAGCGTATTTTGTGTTTGAATTGATAGCAATTGTCATAATTAAGTCACTCTAAACCGCTTTATAGTTCGTTCATTCAGATATTGACTGAACTAAACAGGGGGTTTAATCTTCTTATTGTAAAAGAGCCAATGAAAAGCAGTAAATCCTAAAGTTTAAGATTAGGTAGTCTTGGAGAAGGATGGATGCTCTAGTCTTTGGCGTTCTTTGCCTAATTTTAATTGGTAAAAGATTGTGCGTGGCCTTCATTGGATAAACCACTAAATTATAAAATAACAGGTTGCTTCTATGTCTAAATTCAAAATACTCGTATTCCTCACTTTAGCAATTTCGCCAAGTGTTTTTGCACACCACTCTTATGCGCCTTATGATATTCGTAACCCTATTGAAATTTCAGGTGTTGTCGAAGAATTTGTCTATCGCCGACCTCATCCAATGATAACTTTCTTAGATGATGAAGGTGTTGAATGGGAAATTGAAATACCTATTCTATTTTGGACCCGAAATGGTTATGACCAAGATACTCTTAAACAAGGTGATGAGCTGGTGATACTTGGCTGGCCTGCACGAAATGGCCATTCAGAAATGGCTTTGAGCGGCTTTACTTTAGATGGAGAGTTTAATGCTGTATTAGACCGAATAGGTCAACAGTTTGCCAATGAAGCAGCTGACAGAATTGAGGCAGGGGAAGAGCTAGATTCTGTTTTAGAAGATATGCCTGAGGCAGGTACAGGCTGGCAAAATGGAGAAGGTCGAGATGGCGGCGGTATGCAAGGACAAAGAGGCCAGTAAGTCTAAAATTTAAATAACAGTTTTTTCAGAAAAATAAAAATAACGGGTTAGGCTAACTAAAATACAGTCTAATCCGTTGTTTAAACCGTGCTTATAAAAGGGAATAGGCATCAAGTTTATAAATGATTCAAGGGATCACATTTCACATTAAACCCATATTTATGGAATTTGTTTAATAATGTAATTGGGATTGCTCATATAGTGATTAGGTCTATAGGGATACATTAAATTAAAAACAATAAGGTATAAAATATGAAAATCACTCCCTCTATAATTGCAGTAATCGCAGTTCTTGCAAGTCCATTATCGTTACAGGCAGCAGAAAACCCTTGGTATGTCGGGGTAAATATAAGCTCGGTTGATTTAGATGATATAGACTCTCAAAGTACATCGCCTGTTGCTGGTGTTACTCGAAATCTTAATATCGGAACTGATTCTGAGACCGGTTTTGGAATTAAAATTGGTAAAACAGTCCATTCTTCTGCAGCCGGTGAGTTAGATATTGAGCTAAATTATGCGCAAAGTGATCATGATGTTGAAGCGATTGATTTCTTAGGCAACCCTTTTACTGGCGATGCAGCAGAAGGCGAGCTTGAAGTAGAGTCATTACTACTAAGAGCAGCTTATAAGTTTAGTACTGGTGGTGTTGTTAAGCCTTATGTTGGCTTAGGTATCGGTATAACAGATTTATCTGTTGATGCGCGTTATGGCGGGTCTATCGGTAGCGCATCGCAAACGACTCCACCATTTGCTACAGGCAGCGACAATGCTTTTGCTATTGAAGCTCGCGTTGGTGCAGACTGGTCAGTAAGTGATGCTATATCTTTGTTTGCAGAATATTCTTTCGCGGATGTTTCTGATATTGAGTTTGAACGTTTAGGTGGAGGTCCAGGTGGCTTAGCAGAAACAACCCAGGAATCTGATTTTGATTTTGAAGCGGTTACAGTTGGTATTAATTTTCGCTTTTAATAATCAATCAGCTTAAATCACAAATAAAAAATGCAGAAGCTTAATTAAGTCCAGCTTCTGCATTTTTTTATAAGCATTAAGCCAAACAGTCTTTTAATGACTTTTTAATATAAGACTCATCCAGGTTTTTGCCAATAAAAACCAGACGGTTGATAGGAGTTTCATCGCCCCATTCGCCTGCGGGTTGACTGCCAAAAATCATGTGTACGCCTTGGAAGACAAATTTATAATCTTGGCCTTCAATCGCGACAACACCTTTCATTCGATAAACATCAGGACCATTCTCAATCAAAAACTCTTCGAGCCATGCGTTCAGTTGTTCACCATTGAATTTGCCAGGCATTTCGATTGAAGTAGAAGATACTTTGCTGTCGTGTGAATGATCGCCGTGAAAAGAGTCCTTAGCAGTAGGACTTATTTTACTACCGTCTTGTGCGATAAGTTTTAGACCAAGTCCATCAGGAGCATGTCCATTAAATAGGGCTATGAACTGAGGGTTTGTTAAAGAAATTCCAAACTCATACTCATCCCTACCTTGCAGTGACATTTGATAATGATGATCTGACTTCGCTAAAGATTCTCCATGAGTAATCACTTCAGGTTCGGCTGAAAATTCGACGAATACTTTTTCTGCTAAGGCATTAAGGTCATGGTCAGAACTTTCTACATTAGTTATCACAATAGACATAGCATCATCATCACCGTGGTCGTGATGATGGTGGTGGTCGTGATCATGCCCGTGATCGTGATGATGGTGATCTTCGGATATTTTTAATAGGTAGTCACCAGCAGGTAACTCCCAAATGGCACCTGAGTCAAAAGGGTATTCAGGTTCTAGAAAATTAGGCTTGATATCAACCGCGCGCTCGACATTAAATCCGCCAATATCAAGAAGTTCGGGAATAGGTGCATCTGCCATGGTGGCAAAATAGAATTCAGCCATATTATTCATCGATTGCAAGCGTTTTTTAAGTGCTGACTTTTCTTCATCTGATGTTAGATCACCTTTGTTAATAATGATGCGATCAGCAAATGCTACTTGCGCTAAAACCTCATCGGTCTCGTCATCTAAATGTTGATTAACATGTTTGCCATCAACCAGAGTAATCACACCATCAAGCTGGTAAAACTCTTGCACGTCTTCTTGTACTAAAAATGTCTGCGCAACAGGGCCAGGATCAGCCATACCTGTGGTCTCTAATATAACGCGATCAAACTGACCTCTGCGCTCAGCTAATTCACCTAAAATACGAATTAGATCACCGCGCACATTGCAACAGATGCAACCGTTATTCATTTCAAATACTTCTTCGTCGGCGTTGATTACAAGGTCTTGGTCGATACCTATTTCACCGAATTCATTTTCAATCACAGCGATACGTAGACCATGATCTTCTGAAAGTATACGGTTCAAAAGAGTGGTTTTGCCACTACCGAGAAAACCAGTAAGGACGGTGACGGGGATTTTATGTGCCATGATAAGTTCTGCTGAAATTAATAAGTTTTAAGTAAGGAATTTGCTAGATAGAGTGCAAAAAAAGGAATGTTAAATCAGTGCTTTCATTTTGTTTGAATGCTATTGCATATCATTTATATGGTAAAGTAGCGCCCGATAAATAATCGATAATATAAGGTCGTTTGTGTGATCGGATTTTAGTGAAAATCAGACTAACTTGCTAATAATAACTATTCATTTTTATTATATTTTTTATGATTTTATTTACTATCTTTTTCTATCCATTCTGAGGGGATGTTTTGAAATTCTTATCTTTTAATTTACTCGGGTTTGAGCGATTGGGTTGGTTGCTTGACGATGATGAGACTATCTTAGCGGTCGATCGTGAAAGTAGAGGTATGCCGCAAACTCTTAAAGACGTAATAAAGCGCGGTCCCTATGCGCTTCATCAAATTAAACAAGCTGAAGACTCAATGGAGCGCTTGAACATTAATGATAAAGAGATAGACCTTTTACCGCCAATTATTCCTTGGGCAACTTTTTCTATCGCGACTAATTCCTCTGATCCAGCAGAAGCAGAAAAATTAAAAAATGCTGTTAACCCGACTATTAATTTACGCACGCCACGCAATCATGTTGCGCATGGTGTTGTTATCGATATACCTCTTAAAACGAAAACGCTTGAATGCGAAGCCAAGTTAGTTGTGGTGATTGGTCGAACGGGGCGATATATCAGCCTCGAACATGCGTCTCGCTATGTTTTTGGTTATTCCATTTACAATGAGGGTAGCGTAAAAGAATTTGAAGACCATACGTCTCAATTCGGACTAGGAAGAATGTTCGATACATCGACTGCCTTTGGACCATATATTGTAACAGCCGATGAAGTGGGTGACCCATATCAACAAACCATTGAAACAAATATTAATGGTGAGGTTGTACAAAGTACTTCATTGGCAAAAATGCGCCATACTATTGAAGAAGCGATCGTCTATATTTCATCGGCCGTGACGATATTTCCAGGAGATATAATCTGCATAGGAGTTCCTGCTAATGATGAGCCAAAACTGCAACGATTTATGCAAATTAAGGATCAGATGGATATTAGTATTTCTGGTGTCGGTACTTTATCTAATGAGGTAAATGATGAGCCTAGTACGCCCAGAACGGTGGGTTGTTGTTAGTCAGGCTTTTCAGTTGTCATAAAAAAAGCTACTAGTGAAAATCACTAGTAGCTTTTAATAAGCTTTATGAATTTAAGCTAAATTTAATCTACAGGGCACATAGTAACAATCTGACCAGCTGCTGCTGGAACAGTAAATTCCAAAACATCGCCTTGGCCAAAATTAAATGAGACTACCATTTCAGTATCGCTAACCGTAACTATGTTGCCAGTGATGCTGTTACCAGTGGCGCAAGATAGCACAGTATCAAAGATTAGATCGCCAGTAGAACCATCAGTGCTGAATACGCCGGATCGAACATTCAGCTCGTTATTACTTAAATACGTAACTTGAAATGTTGTGTCGGATAATCTCTCAGCTAAAATATCAAAAAAAGCATCTGCTGGTACAAATTGCGCATGAGCTGTAGGGATAATTGCATCTAACAAGTTAAAGTCATTTGCTGCAACTAGGCTACCTTGAATGCGTCTCGCGAAAAAGCTGTCAGCGCCACCAGTAGGCGCGGGAACATCGGAAGTAATAGCGTGTGCTGGTAAAATCACAGAGCTAATCATTGGTTTGTGCCAAATAGCAACAGCGCCACCAGAAATGCCTAATAACGCTTTGCGACGATTGTTGTTGATAAGGTTACTTTTTTCCATAACAATTTTCTCGGTTGGTATTTAGTAATTATTTATTATTAGTTTTTTAAATTACTGTGGCAAACGAATAGTCATTAGGTCTTGACCAACATGGACATTGCCTTCATAACCACTTTCGCGTGTTGAATTAATATAATTTTGCTCAGTCAGTGCGCCACCAGGAACAGGGTAGATACCGTGTTTTTCAGCGCCGACTACAGGAATTAAGTGTGTCAGCATTAGGTTTTTAACATTAGCGCGTTTCGCTAAAGCGCCTAAGTCAGTTGAGGTGCTTTGACGGTAGAAGATTGGAGCAGGAAAAGTACTTTCATGCTCAGGACCAAACGCAGGGTGAATGGTAGAATGAACTAATACGTCTGCATCTTTTGATATGAGTTCAACACCTGCTGAGGTTGAGCTGTTGCGTGGTGGTGCGGCTTTTTCATTGCCGGCGTCACCACCAATCACAACTGAACCAGCAGGAGAGTCAACACGATACGATAAATGGCCAGCAATATGCGTCGATGCGATTGCGCTAACTTTCACATCACCTGATTCCCAAACAACTTTAGGCTCGCTTGGTAACGGTGTTTCGACTGGTATGAAGTTAACTAATGCTTCCGGACCTTCTGGATTACGACGCGCGCTTTCTGCCGCACGTTGGGCAATCTCACCAGCTTCTTGTGCAGCGCCAGTGATATTTTTACCAAAGTTATCGCAACTCATAGTGCGACCGCCATACTCAATACCTAATGTGATATTAGCAGCACAAACAAGGTCAAGTGGCTCGCCAAAGTAGTGCCAGCGCGTTTGCATCATGTCAACAAAGCCTACTGTGTGATCAGAATGTAAGTGAGTAATAAAGACGGCATCTAAATCGGTTAAATTCACATTGAGTTGCGAGAGCCTCATGCTCGTTGCGCGACCAGTGTCGAATTGTAAATGAATATCACCGCAATCATTAGCAGTTGTACCAACTTTTACTAAAGTACCAGCGCCGGCTAAGTTTTTGTAAGCGCCTGGACCACCAAGTGTCCCCGTAAGGCTTATTTCCATACAACTATCGGACTCACTCGATTGTGCGGAACTAACAGTAGGGAATGTAGTGGCTAACAACAGTAGCCCAGTCATTGTTAAAATTTTATGCATAGCTAATATATGATTTGGTTAGTTAAAGTAAGTTTGAGTGACTAAAGTGACTAATAAGTACTTGATTAATCAAACATTAAACATGATTTATCTCTGCGAAATATTATATAGGAATTATAACTACAATTTTCACCTTTCCTTTGCTTAGTACTGGGTATTTTCTTATTCTATGCTTTATTCAGGAGCTGCCATACCCATTGCGCCCATGGCACCAAAAGTCCCACCAGAGGTAGGTATAATGTCAGGTCTAATGCTATTGCTTTCGGCGTATTGATCCCATAAGCCGACTAATTCAGCAAACAATTCTGGTTGCTCTTTACTAAGATCGAATTGTTCTGTTGGATCATCTTGCAAATTAAATAACTTCCATGAGTTCCATGTAGCAGGCTTATCACCATACCAAGCAATATTCATCGGTTCTTGTTCCCAAGTGATTTTCCAATCACCACGTAATAGTGCGCGTTGCCCATGCAGCTCCGAAGCGCGAACATCTTCGCTGCTATAAATTGGTTCGTTGCTACCTTGCAATACGCTTAAGAATGAACGTCCTTGCATTTCTTGCACGGTGCGACCTGCATATTGTGTTGGATTGAATTCAGCTTTACTGAGGTCTAACAAAGTAGGCATTAGGTCCATTACGGTTAAATATTGATCACTTTTATAACCGCTTTTAGTTAGCGTTGGGTGATGGACGAAGGCGCTGACTAATGTGCCGCCTTCTGTCCAGAAACCTTTATACATCCGATAAGGTGCCATAGCAGCTTGAGCCCAGCCTGGTCCGTAAAACGACCATGAGTTGGCATTACCGAGGTTTTCTAGACTATTATCGTAAAATTCATTGTTGCGGAGTAAGCCACCAAAAAAAGTATTTTGTTCCGAATCGCTTTCAGAGCCATTATCGGACATAAAAAATACCAATGTATTTTCATATTCACCAATGTCTTTGAGGTATTGCATTATGCGACCAATGTTGTCATCCATATTGTCAACCATGGCAGCATACAGTTCCATTGTTCTTGCCGAATAGGCTTGTTCTTCGGGTGTTAATTCTTCCCACTTTTTACCGACTGGTTCAAATAACTCTGGGTCAACTTCAGGCACTACGCCAAACGCTGTTGCGTATTTAGTTCGTTCAGCGCGCAATACATCATAGCCTTCGTCGTAGCGACCTTTATAGAGGTCTTTATATTCTTCTGGTACTTGTAAAGGCCAGTGCGGAGACGTTAATGCTAAATAACCAAAGAAAGGTTTGCCATCTTCTTTATTTGCATCGATATATTCGATCATTTTGTCGGAATAAGTCTTTGCCGAGAAAAAGCCTTCGGGTAAAGATTCGAGTACTTCACCATTCTCCCGATAGGTCGGCACGAGAGTTCCTGCGCTACGCATTAGCATATGATTTGAAGCGCCATTCATTAAGGCAAAGGAATTGTCAAAGCCTTTAGCGGTTGGTTTCTTTTCATCATCGTTACCCAAATGCCACTTTCCAGTCATGTAGGTGTTATAACCGGCTTCTTTTAAACGTTCTGGCAATGTCGCTACACGCGGATGCAAGTAACCTTCATAACCTATGCCATCGCCTAGGTCACCTTCCATGAAGTTACTACCAAACATTGATCCCAGTCCGGCAGTATGATTGCTCGTTCCACTGAGCAGTATTGATCGCGTTGGTGCACATTGAGGGCTGGCATGAAAATTAGTGAATTTCACTCCATTATTAGCTAGGTTATCTAAAACAGGTGTATTAATTTCGCTACCAAATGCGCCCAAGTCGGTTAGGCCCATGTCATCGGCAAGGATCAGTAAAATATTTGGCTGTTTGGGTTCTGCTGTTTGAGAGCTTTCACTAGATGTAGCAATAGTATCTGTATTTGTGCTTTCTGCCGAGCTTGTTGTGTCTTGGTTTTGCCCACAAGCGAGCAGAATTAAACAAAGTGAGTTGACTAACGCTATTTGAAAGTTTGCTTTTAAGTTCATAGTGAAATTAATAGTGAATTTGATAGTTAAATTAAAAGTTGTTGCCAGCTAAATATATAATACGCATTGACCTTATGCTTTGTTATTTTCTATTTTTATCACTAGCAGCGTATAATATTTGATTGTAATTTAAATTTAAATTGGAAATCTAAATGAGACTGTTTTTATTACGGCACGGCATGACCGCAAGGGCAGACGACGATACTTTAAGGCGTTTGACTGAAGATGGTATTGCCGATTTAAAAAAGGTGATTGATCGGCGTAAAGCAACTTTGTGTGATATCGAAGAAGTACATTCCAGCCCAATGGGACGAGTTCGGCAAACCGCTGAAATAGCCAGTGAGGTATTTCGTTTTAAAGGCGAGATTACCGATAACGAAAGCTTATTTAAGTTAACCCGAGCAGAGGATATTGTGCCAACCCTACAACACTTAAATGAACAGAGTAATATCATGTTAGTAAGCCATGAATCCAGCTTATGTAATTTCTTATTATGGTTGACGGGTGAAGATGTATTGATGTCCAACAGTAGTTTGACTGCTGTACGCACCGATAAACTAGAAAGAGGCGCTGGCAAGGTGATGTGGCAGGAGAGCCCGAATAGTAGTGAGATAAAACGAACCGAATTTTTTGTTGATATGTTTTAAATATATAAAACTTATTGAAATTTATGAGAGTTGGACTAACTTTTGACAAGATAGCTTCTTTAAAATTTTATTCGCACATTTGAACTTTGGGTTAATTTGCTACGCTGATTTAATCTTGAAATTTTGTTATATTCTTGACCGCTAACAGGTCATTTAA
>CAZFEM010000011.1:0-31917 GCA_964517515.1 uncultured Gammaproteobacteria bacterium
GCTTAGGCGATTTCAAGAAACTTTCTTAATTCCGCTTGTTGTTGCATGGCATCCTGATAACCTAGTTCGATTAACTCTTCACAAAATGGCTTAATAAACATTAAGTAGCTCATAAAACGTCTGCTATTGCCTTTATTGATCCCTAAAAAAGTTAATGTTATGCGAAAACATATAGGCAAATTTTTATAATATTTATTTGCGATATTGGCAATATCTTTTGATGGATTAATCACAAAGTGATCAATTTTTTTGAGGGAACTTTCACAAGTCTTTGTTTCAACCGTTTTATTGATTCGCTCCATTCGTTCAACGTCTGATCGCAAACTATTTAGAAATAATGTGTCTAATACGTAGCCCGATATTTCGCTTAATGAAGGGTGGTGCTCTGGCGCTTCATGCAAACCAATTTTAGATTCTTTTTTAAGTCCTATGATTAATATTTTATCAGCGCCTAAGTGAATGGCTGGACTAATTGGAGAAGCTTGTCGCATAGAACCGTCACCATAATATTCTTCTCTGATTTTTACTGATTCAAATATGATAGGTATTGCTGATGAAGCCATTAGGTGGTCTAAGGTTATTTTTTCACGTACCCCTTCACGGTGAGTGCGAGACCAATTTTCAATACTCTTGTGACCATCAAAAAAAGTTGATGATTCACCTGAGGTATAACTACAAGCAGTAATGCAATAGGCATGTAGATCTCCCTTTTCTATTGCTGCGTTTATTTTGTCAAAATTAATGTATTGATTTAATAGTTTCCGCAAAGGATTATTATTTAAGATGGAGCCCGGGCCATCTCGCCAATCACCAAAGGCAAAGTGTGTCCACATCCAACGACCTATACGACCGAATAAATGTAAGCCATCGACGTGGAATACATGTTTAAGTTCAAAATTAGACCAAACTTGTAGCACTCTGGCTACAGCATGATGAAAGTTTGATGCATTTGAGGCCAATCCTATAGCATTTATTGAACCTGCTGATGTACCACAAAGAATTGGAAAAGGATTTTCTGAACCTTCGGGAATTAATTCGGAGATTGCTTTTAAAGCGCCGACTTGATATGCCGCACGGGCGCCGCCACCACTTAAGATTAATGCTGTTTTGAATTTAGATTTTTTTTGATTATCCGCCAAATCGTTAACCTATTATTGGTATTTCGTTACCACGTCGCCCGCGTAAAGGAATGTTACTAACCTTGAGTGACTCTTCTGAGCTAAGCTCCTTTAACTTTGCTTCTTTGGCTGCATTTTTTGCCTCAGGGCTATCGTCATGGGGTTTTGTTTTTTGATTTGTTTTAGACGGTTTTTTATTAGTATCCTTATTTTTACTAAACTCCGATTTACTTTTACCCTTAGCTGGTTGTTTTGATGGGCGCTTTTTTTTACGATTTGAGCGTAATTTTGATAAATCAGGTTTATTTAGTTTGTCTAGTAAAAGGTCGCTTATATCTCGCTCTACCGGAATAACATGCTCGATATATTCTTCGATATCAACAATGTTCATGGCGAAAGTCTCGCAAATAAGGCTTATTGCTGTACCGCTTTCACCCGCGCGCGCCGTTCGACCAATTCTATGTACGTAATCTTCGGCATCATTAGGTAAATCAAAATTGATGACATAATTGACTGAGGGAATATGCAAGCCTCTTGCTGCTACATCCGTTGCAACTAAAATATTGCATTTCCCAGATTTGAATTCATTCAATAATTTTTCACGCTTTTTTTGCGGTACATCACCAGATAGGAGCGCGACCTTGAAATCATTAGCGAGTAACCAAGCTTCTATAATTTCTGCATGATGTTTGGTATTAATGAAGATCACCGTTTTTTCATCATTCGTTTTTTTAATTAAGCCGAGTAATAAAGGGATTTTTTCCTCGTTTGACGGCATATACGCAATTTCTTCAACCTTGTCAGCAGTGATTGCTTCTGCAGCAATTTTAACAACCTCTGGTTCGCTCATATGTTCATAAGCAAGTTCAGCAACACGATGCGATAAAGTTGCTGAAAACAGTAAATTTAAACGTTGCTCGGGAGGGGGCATACGGCGGAATAAATAGCGAATATCAGCAATAAAACCAAGATCAAACATTCGATCAGCTTCATCTAAGACGATTACTTCTAAGGCGTCTAAACTAAAAACATTTTGTTTGAAGTAATCGATAACTCGGCCAGGGGTACCGATAAGTATGTCGGCACCTTGCTCAATTTGTTTGCGTTGTTTTTCATAATCTGTGCCGCCGTAGGCAATAGCTAATTTGAGCCCAGTATGTTTTGACAATGGTTTGCCATCTTCAAAGATTTGAATTGCCAGTTCACGGGTTGGGGCAAGTACTAAGCTTCGAATTGGGTTTTTACTATTTGTCTCTTGCGGTTTTTTATTAATGAGCTGATTCAGAGTAGCAATCAAGAAAGCAGCAGTTTTACCTGTTCCTGTTTGTGCTTGACCGCTAATATCTTTGCCCTGTAGTGCGAGTGGTAATGATAAAGCTTGAATCGGAGTGCAAAACTTAAACCCACTATCGACAACTCCCTGTTTAACTTTGGCGTGAATATCTAAGTCTTCAAATTTCGTATCACTTAAGTGTGTGTCAGCCATATCTATTTGATAATATTTAGTTTGAATTTTTTCAAATGTAGAGTTCTAATTAAACTCAATGTAAAGGAACAAGATTAGGGCTTGCAAATTACAAAATAATCAGCACACTATAACCTAAATTTATAATAAATAGGCGTTTAACTTATGTCTCAAAATACCGTTAAAATCACTGATAAAAGTTTCGAAACAGACGTGTTGCAGTCAGATCATCCAGTTTTAGTTGATTATTGGGCAGAATGGTGTGGTCCTTGTAAAATGCTAGCCCCTATTCTTGATGAAGTTGCGACAGAGTATGCTGGCAAGCTGGTTGTTGCAAAACTCGATATAGATAGTAATCCAAACACGCCTCCTAAATTTGGTATTCGAGGTATCCCTACCTTGATGTTATTTAAAGAGGGTAATGTACTAGCGACTAAGGTCGGAGCTATGTCTAAATCACAATTAACCGCGTTTGTTGACGAAAATATCTAGTCTATAAATAGGCGAGAGTGAAGTAAACATATAATATACGAGCTTGCTCGACTTAGATTTACAAGTGCAATTTACTTGCTTGTTGCTCTCAACACATGCTAGAGTAACAACTCATTCAAGATGAATAGAATGCTATATTTACTAGGCACTTTCCTTTGCGACAAATAAGCCAAATTATCTAAAGGCAAGCTCGACTAAAGACAAACACTATCTAAAGACCAGCACTACCTAAAGATCAGTACAGGGCAATATAATTTTTAGTTAAAGCCGTTTGTGTTTAAGAAATATATCTTGTTGAATAAAAATTGAATGGGCACCACAGTCCAATCTTAAGTAGTAATTTAGACTCTGTCTAAATTGAAAATAAAAACAATTGCAGTAAGCCTAATTCAATTAAGTATCATATATAAAACTATTCAGAATTTTTTTTGAATAGTTTTAAAAATCCTTCCAATCTTTTGCCAAATTGGCGAACTTAAAATTCAAAAATAGTCATGTCTGCATCGTTAACTGATTTAAAGAAAAAAACTCCTACCGAACTTGTTGAAATTGGTAAATCAATGGAAATTGATGGCCTTGGTCGTATGCGTAAGCAAGATCAAATTTTTACTATCCTAAAATCGATTGCCAAGCGAGGAGATGATATTTCTGGTGCTGGGGTGGTAGAAATTTTACAGGATGGATTTGGCTTTTTACGTTCATCGGATAGTTCTTATATGGCTGGGCCTGACGACATCTATGTCTCGCCAAGTCAGATAAGGCGATTTAATCTACGTACTGGTGATACAGTTTCTGGTTTAGTTAGACCTCCTAAAGATTCGGAACGTTATTTTGCTTTATTAAAAGTTGAAGAAATTAATGGCTCATCTCCAGATGAGGCACGAAATAAAACATTATTTGAAAACCTTACGCCGCTGCATCCCAATAAGCGTATGAAACTTGAAATGGAGAATGGTACCTCTGAAGATCTAACAGGGCGAGTCATTGATTTGATTTCGCCGTTAGGGAAAGGGCAACGTGGCTTAATCGTGTCTTCACCAAAAAGCGGTAAGACTGTTATGTTGCAACAGGTTGCTCAAGCAATCACAAGCAATAACCCTGATGTCGAATTAATGGTATTGCTAATTGATGAACGACCAGAGGAAGTAACTGAAATGCAGCGCTCTGTTCGCGGCGAAGTAATTTCTTCAACCTTTGATGAACCTGCAGCTCGGCATGTACAAGTCGCAGAAATGGTTATTGAAAAAGCCAAACGGTTAGTTGAGCATAAAAAAGATGTAGTGATTTTATTAGACTCGATCACTCGTCTAGCAAGAGCCTATAATACAGTTGCACCAGCTTCAGGTAAGGTTTTGACTGGTGGTGTGGATGCCAACGCCTTACAGAGACCTAAGCGTTTTTTTGGTGCCGCACGAAATATTGAAGAAGGTGGTAGTTTAACTATTCTAGCGACAGCATTAATTGAAACAGGTTCTAAAATGGATGAAGTTATCTATGAAGAGTTTAAGGGTACTGGCAATATGGAAGTTCACTTAGATAGACGCATAGCTGAAAAACGTGTGTACCCATCGATTGTTGTAAATAAATCAAGTACTCGCAGGGAAGAATTATTAATGGATCCTGAAGAATTACAGAAAGTATGGATTTTGCGCAAATTATTGCACCCTATGAATGAAATTGAAGCAATAGAGTTCTTGCTAGACAAGCTTAAAGCGACTAAAGCAAACTCAGAATTTTTTGGTTCGATGAAGCGTTAAAGTTTGAGTTTTAATATCTAAGTTAGATATTATTTCTAAGTACACTGCTTGTCGATATTTTTTATTTCATCTGCATGACTTAGATGCATAATTGAATCTTTGACTTTTTGTAAGTATGGGTGGCAATGCAATTCCATTGGCATTGCTAAGGAAGCAAATTCATAATTAACCTCCCCATCAGAGTTCACCCTACCGAGAGCCATTTTAGAAACATCTCTATTAGCCATTAAATCTTGATGCCCAAGACCTTGGCCAACAATAATACTATCGATGCCTTCATATTTTGATCGATTGAAAATATGAATGTGGCCACAGAGCATGGTTTTTGCACCAATTTTTTTTAACGATTTTAGTACCCATTCGCGCTCACCGTTATTACCAATGTCATGGCTGCCTGTATCACCGCTAACGCTGACAGGCATAGGGTCATATAATGGTCGATGAGTGAAAACTACATTGTCATTATATTTTGTTTTATCAGCGACTAACTCTTTCATCAGTCTGCCACGTTGCCCACCGCCAAACGGCAAAACACTAGCGGCAGTATCAATATTAATAAATCGAGTTTTGCCAATAGAGAAAGCATGGTTTAATGGACCAATTCGTTGTAAAAATTGTTCATAAACTAAACCAGAATCATGAAAATCATGATTACCAATGGTGACGTAACAGGGCAATGGCGCCTCGTCGAAAGATTGAATAGCATTTTCATAGTCACTCTCTTGGTAATTAAAATCTCCTAGATGTAGTAAAAAAAGTGCTCCAAGTTGGTGTGCTCTTTGAATACACCATTCGAGTTCTTTATCACCACCAGTATCGCCAATAGCAGCAAAGCTATAATTATTAAGTTCGGGAAGTTGCCACTGCAAAGAAAAAGTGTCTAGAGAACTTGCTGAAAATGTAAGTTGCCGAGTGATACCAACAATCTGTTCAGTGATGTTTTCTTGGTTACCGTCAATAACAACAAGCTTTGCGTCCTTGGCAATATTGTTAATAGAAATCTTGAAGTCTGTATCAGTGTTGCAGCTTAGTTGAATTTTCGGTTCAGGGGCATAGGCACGAAATTTTTTTTCTGTATCAGAATTTGATGTATGAAATAAATCTGTGTAAGTTGCATCAAATTTTTCAGAAGAAAACGTATTGGATAATTTTTTAGGTTCCCAGCTTAATACAGGGTACCTAATACCGCGGAAATAGCTGTAGAGCAGTGTCCCTACAGTAGCCAAACCAGAGTAAATAAAAAACTTACGACGGGATAACTTGAAAGTAGTTCTATTAAAAAGCATAACGTAAGTTGCTATTTTCGACGGTATACCGATACTGTTTGTTCAGCGTATCCATCAATTTCTTTAATTAAATCGCCATATTCTTCAGATAATCTTTGTTGAGCAAGAGTATCAAGTTTGAATGACGAAATTGTTGCATAGACAACATATTCATAGTCTTGAAGTTTCATGAAATCAAGATTTCTAATTAACATATTATAACTATACATGTCATCTAGATTAGAATCTGGTCCCTTGTCGGCATAATGAATTATGAGTCGGTTGTTGCTATAAAGCTTGACGTTATCAAGAGTATTTTGTGACAGCCAGTCGCCACTAGTTCGAATGTACTCTTTCTTATTTTCAATATTTAGTTTGTCGATAGCTTCAATGATTAATAATAAACCAACTAATAGCGTTGCTGCCTTGATGGGCCCTCTAGCATTTAACGATTTATTAATGAGATTTTGTATAGCAAATGGAGTGATCAGCAAAAGAGTTAAGCTAGTAGCCAAAGTGTACCGACTTACTAAAAAGTGATTATAAAAACTAAAGCTGATTAGAATGATAAGGTTAGTGGCAATATAAATAAGCCACATACGTTTTAAAAGAGGGTCTTGCAAACTCAATTTAACTAGATAGGCATAGATTGCTAAGAAGAAGTAAATAATCGACATGCGACGTAATAGCTGATAAAAAACGTCAAAAGTATTGCTTGCGAAAATTTTCACATAAGTAAAAAAAGTTAATTTTTCACCTTCGAAATTTTGATTGATGTTGGAAAAAAATAGATCAAGCAAGCCCGATACCTCATCGCCCATCACATTGGCAATTGAGATCACTGCATCGTACTTATTGTTTAAATACCAAAAACCGATTGCAGCAAATAGAATTAAAATTGCGACAGATAAAGAGAAAATTATTTTCCGTCGGTTGGGAAACTTTGTTGCTGTAAATAAAAATAAAAAATAGGGAACAATAAAAAGGAAAATAATTCCTTCAAACCTAAATAAACAACTTAAGGCGGCACAGATAAACCAGTGGAAGAGGTATTTTTTGTTCTGAGTTGAACAGAATCGCACAATAAAATAAAACGACCATAAATAGCATGCTAGATACCCAAAATCACGAATTATGAAAGAGCGATATTTATTGATACTAGGAAAAAAAAGGATAATCACTAGAGATATCAAGACAATCGCGGTGTTGCCCTTTGATAAATCTTTAACAATGCTTACAAATGCGAGTGATATGAGAATTCCAAAAAAAGTATTTAATAGATATGCAGCATTAGTGACTTCAATGAAAAAAGACTTGGCAGTTACTGCGATTAAAATAGAGTAAAAAGGCCAGCTGTAATATTTAAAAGTCTCAGCCCACTGACCATCAACTAATTTTTGTGCAACAGCTAAATAAGTTACAGCATCGTTATTAATAATTGGATCTGCATAAATACACCATAGAGACAAGATTATATTCATCATCACGATGCAGAATATAATGGTAGGTTGACTACGGAATAGTTGAGGCATAATTAGCGATTAATATTTAAAGCAGGGCGCATGTCTTTGTATGAAATAAATTGCCTGATTCACTTAGCCGTTCTGATCTGAAGGCTTATATTATAGTTTCGTAAAACTCGGTTTAACTGCTAGAATTAGCTAATATATTAGTGCCAAGCTTGTTTCGAAAACTAACGGATTGTAGCATAACTTTTAATCATACTATCACCCCTAAAGAGTAAGATCGATGAACAAAATACTTGTAACTGGCGGAGCTGGCTATATAGGTAGCCATGCTTGTGTTGAGTTGTTAGAGAATGCTTATCAGGTAGTGATTTTAGATAATTTAAGTAACAGTTCTAGAGAAGTTTTACCACGAATTAAAAAAATTTGTGGCTCTGAGCCAGATTTTATTGAAGGAAATATTCTTGATGCTAAGCTACTTGAAAACTTGTTTTTAAATAATGACTTTGATGCAGTAATTCATTTTGCGGGATTAAAAGCCGTTGGCGAATCAGTAGAACAACCTTTAAAGTATTACCAAAACAATGTTGAAGGAACACTTGAGTTAATCAAAGCGATGTCTAATTCGAAATGTCGAAAGTTAGTATTTAGTTCATCAGCAACAGTCTATGGTGACCCAGATTCAGTCCCGATTACTGAAACGTCTCCACTCTCAGCGACAAACCCTTACGGGCAGTCTAAGCTAATGAATGAAAACATCTTAAGGGATTTAGCTTCATCTGATCTGCAATGGCAAATTTCTATTTTACGTTATTTTAACCCTATTGCTGCTCATCCTAGTGGCTTGATTGGGGAGCACCCAAATGGTATTCCAAATAATTTAATGCCGTATATTGCACAGGTTGCTGTAGGTAAATTACAACAGCTTTCCGTTTATGGGGATGATTATCCAACGCAAGATGGTACAGGAGTAAGAGATTACATTCATGTTGTTGATTTGGCTAAAGCGCATCTTAAAGCATTACAGGCTCTATCAACAAGTTTTGGTTGTCGGGCGCATAACATTGGAACTGGGCAGGGCTATTCTGTCATTGAAATGATAAAGGCTTTTGAAATGGCAGCTGATAAAAAAATTTCTTATCGCATTGTGGATCGGCGTCCAGGTGACATTGCAGAATGTTATGCAGACCCATCTTTAAGTCGAAAAGAATTGAATTGGCAAGCTGAATTTGGCCTGCAAGAAATGATGAGAGATCAATGGAACTGGCAATACAACAATCCAGAAGGATATTAAACCAGAGATCGTCATTGTAAGAATATTTATAGATATTTGTTTAACAGCCGTTTAAATAACGAGGGTTAGATTACTAAGAGCACAAAAAAGGCTCTATAGAAGAGCCTTTTTCTTTAAGATCGATATATCTAAATGGGCATTTAATAGTCCATTTCGCCTTTATCTACGCGTTTTGAAAACTCAGTAGTACCGCCAACTGTTAATGTTTTGGCTTGATCAATCCAACCTTCGCGCTTAACTCGGCCTGGAAAGGAAAGAAAGTTTTCAACCCAGCTAACATTATCATTATCCCATTCAGCTATTTGTTGAAATTGATAGATGCCAAGTTCATTTAAAGTTTGTTCGATTACATTACCAACACCTTTAATGCGTTTTAAATCATCAACACTATCTGGTCGGCTACTAAAACCTTGTGGTTTCCATGCATCGTTGACGACAACTTTTTCTGGTTGGGGAGCTACTGCTGTTGCTTGTGGAGACTGAGTTTCAGCAGAAAGAGTACTTGTTGCAACATGCGTTGTGTCTGACTCTTTATTCCTGCAACAAAGTAACCAATGTGCAATCCACCCTAAGATAAATGCAATTAGAAATAAAATCCATACTTGTCCAAATAAATACAACATAGCTTATATACCCTCGAGATTAGTTACTGAGATTAAATTCGATACGACGATTCTGTGCCATTCCAGCATCGGTGTCGTTGTCGGCAATTGGTTGATCAGGACCATAGCCACGTACTGTGAAGCGGTCACGTTCCATTTGTAATTGTACTAAGCGATCTACAACGGCTTGAGCTCTTTGCTCACTTAGTCCTACATTGTAATCATAATTTCCAGAAGAGTCAGTGTGGCCAGAAACTTCAAAATTAGCTTCTGGGCATGCACTCATAGTTTGGGAAATATTTTGAAGTAGTTCATCGCTTTGGGAATCGATTTCAGCTTTACCACTAGCAAAAACGATCTTTGAGCTCGTTAGCATTTCAGCTACTTGCGAAACACATTGATTATTCACTTCTTCAGCAACTATAACTGGTTCAGGAACATTTACTGTAAGATTGTTAAGTACTCTGCCTGTAAATGATTGCGAAACAGCAGACCCTATTTGAGTTTTAATTTGATCGCTAGCCACTACTCCACTTAATGCAAGCTGAGCATCACTTATCGTAAGCTTTGCCCCATTATTTAAGTTTCTAGTTATTTCGAAAATATTTTCATTAATGCTAAAACCCTGTACATCGTTACTTATCTGTAATTGGTCAACAACTCTATCCGCGCCATAAGCAGCATTAGCGTCAGTCACTATTTTACTTTTAATAGTTTGATTAGCCACTTCGCCATTTAAAATCACTGAGTCTCTAGTCCAGTCAGCTGAAATAGACGAGTTGCGAAGTGGTTTAGCTTCTGCAATACCACCGACAAACTCTATGGTGCGCGCATTTGTTTGAAGTTTAAGTTCTTCTTCGAGAGAGTCACGAACTGCTTGGCTAGGTGCCGCTCCAGTTATTAATAATTCGCGACCGCGATTATATGTCTCTGCTTGTGCCCAACCTTGGGCGCCGACAACTTGCTGTGCTTGACCTTGTATATCATCTTCAACAGAACGCCATTGAAAAATAGAAAATAGAAAAAGGACTAGCAAAGGAAGGACTAAGAATGGCCACCAACCAGCACAAAATAGACTACAATTTTTCACTTTATATTTCCCCAGCTATTTTTAATATTATTTTCGCTCACAGTACACTAGATTTCTCAAAGGTCAATACAAAGTGGAGTTTTTAACGATTCTTTAAATTCTTGATTGTTGAGTAGGGCGAGCTAATTTCTGCAATTGTCTTGCTGAAAATGAATTAGTCAATTGATAAATATTCTTTGTAGATAAAGCCGGATTGGTTAACAAAAAAAAGACCAAACCATAATAAAAAAACATTTTAGTATGGTTTGGTCAAAAGCTAACTAACTAGAGGTACAACTTTTCGGCTTTTAAAAAGGATGCCGGATCCTAGGTTTTCTTAAGTAAAAGAAAAAAACTCAAGAAAATTTGAAAATTATTTAAGCATTACTTTTATAATTTCCATTAATAAAGAAAGGGTGACTCGTTATATTATTTCTTACCAATTAGTAATCCTTTACTAAAAGTCATTGATTGGTTGTAAATGGCCGTAACGTAATAAGTTATCAACCAGTGTTTGCAAAGTAAGCTCTAGTTTGGAATTAATTTAAAAGGTTGTCGAAAAAATCACTTAAGCCTTTATCTTGATTGGCCTCCCACGCTTTTAATGCTGCTGTACCGATTACTGCAATATCAGCATGCTTGCTAATAAAATCAATATCTTCCTTGTTGTTAACACCAAAACCAATTGCTAGAGGCAGATTGGTGTATTGTTGGCAGCGTTCAATAAAATCTGCAACCTCTTGATTCATATTTGTCGATGAGCCAGTTACGCCTTTGCGCGCGACTGCATAAATAAAGCCATCAGCGCAAGCAGCTAAATCACTTAGTCTTGCATCGCTACTAGTTGGAGTCATTAAAATTATCGGAGATAGATCAAGCTCTTTCGCAGCGGCATGTAGTTCGCTTGCTTCTTCAATTGGCAAGTCTGGTAAAATAAAACCTTCACCGCCCGAGGTTTTCAAACGCTGCAAAAAATCATGATGCCCCGTTTTAAAAACTGTATTGTAATAACCCATCATGACTACTTTAAAGGAAAATTTTTTAGTTACTTTTTGCATGAAAGTAAAACAGTCATCTACGTGAACACCATTTTCTATAGCAGCTTGATTGGCTTTCACAAATAAAGGGCCGTCGGCGGATGGTTCGGAAAAAGGAAATTGCAGTTCGACTAGATCCACTCCCGCGTCTTGCATTATCTCTAAGGCTTTCCAATTTGCCTCAAAAGAAGGATAACCACAGACAACATGGGTCATGATCATCGCTTTTTGATCGGAATTTTCACGGGCTTGTTTACGCTCAGCCAAATACGTATTTAATGCCATTTTAGTCGCTCACTCAGCGTATTGGTCTGCTTTATTTTGAATGAATTTTTTCCAGTGCTCATCGCCAAGCGCATCAGCGATTGTAAAAATATCTTTGTCGCCGCGACCAGACATATTAATCATAATGGTCTCATTAGTGCTCATGTCCTTTGCTTCTTTTATAGCTTGCGCAAAACCATGTGCGCTCTCTAATGCAGGTATTAAGCCCTCCCTTAGCATACAAGTTTTAAGAGCCTCTGTGACTTCATCATCAGTAACCGCTTCAAAGCGTACACGATCTTTTTCCCAAAGGTGCACCAGAACAGGGTTAACGCCAATATAGTCAAGTCCAGCGGCAACAGAGTGAGTTTCTAGCATATTGCCATCATCGTTTTGTAGAAAATATGTTTTCATTCCTTGAGCAACACCGACAGATGCATCTTTATAGGCAAGTCTTGCTGCGTGATTACCTTTAATTGGCCCTAAACCACCAGCCTCACAACCAATTAATTGCACTTGGTCGTCGTCCATAAAGCCTTGAAATAGTCCGATTGCATTCGAACCTCCGCCAACGCAAGCAAAAATTCGATCAGGTAATTTGCCAGTTTGGGCAAGGATTTGCTGACGCGTTTCTTGGCCAATAATAGATTGAAACCAACTAACCATCTCTGGAAAAGGGTGAGGGCCACAAGCAGTACCTAAAACATAATGTGTGTCATCCATATTGGTTACCCAATCACGCAGACATTCATTGATTGCGTCTTTGAGTGTTTGTTGGCCATCGGTAACTGCAATTACCTCAGACCCCATGTTTTCCATCCAAAAAACGTTAGGACGTTGCCGCGCAACATCTACAGCTCCCATGTAGATCTTACTTTCAAAACCAAAACGAGCTGCCATCGTTGCTGTTGCATAACCATGTTGACCTGCACCAGTTTCAGCAATAACTCGTTTTTTCCCCATGCGTTTTACGAGCAAGCCTTGCCCCATCACATTATTGATTTTGTGTGAGCCAGTATGATTGAGATCTTCTCGCTTAACATAGATCTGTGCACCACCAAGATGCTTAGAAAGATTGGCTAAGTGAGTGACTGGTGTAGGGCGACCAGAATAAGATTGCATTAAGGCTACGAATTCTTCCCAGAAAGAAGGATCTTCTTTTGCTTTGCGAAATTCTGTTTTTAGTTCTTCGATAGTGCTATGCAAAATTTCAGGTAAAAAAGTGCCGCCATAACTACCATAGTAGCCTTCTCGACCATCTTTGAAATTGAATAAATCCATCGTCTTTTAAGAGCTTTTTTTGGAGACAAAAATTGATTGTGTATCCTAACATTGGCAACTAATGTTGAATAGAGGTGTTCTGACTAAATATAGCAATATGGAGGCTATAGAGAGGATCAATATGATAGTCTGTGATTGTGCATACAATTAAATTTTAATAAGTTTATCAATGGACAGCGTTACTACTATCAAATTAATTTCCGCTTTACTATACCCAATGGGGTTGGTTTTTGTGTTTGCTGTTTTAGGAATATTTGGGCGTTTAGTGTTTCAATATGGATGGCTGCGCCTGTTTGCAAACATCAGTTGCTTTTTGAGCGTTGGTACGTTGGTTTTGTTTTCCAATCCGATGGTAGCAAGCTCACTAGCACAATCTTTAGAAGAGCAATATCCACAACTTGAATTGAATGAAATTGAACGGCATGATGTTGTTATTGTGCTAGGTGGGGGATTAAGGGTCCCAATTTATCCCGCCAAACATCCTCAATTAACATCTGGTTCTGATCGGTATTGGTATGCTACTCGTTTGTTTAGAGCAGGCAAAGCAAAAGAAATTATTGTTACTGGCGGTAATGTTTACGAGCAATTAGGCCTTAAAGGGGAAGCGTATTATGCTGGGCAACTGATGAGAGAATGGATTGTACCTTCGGCAGCAATTATCATTGAAGATCAAAGCCGTACCACAGAACAAAATCGAGATAACACAGCGCGCCTTATCCAAGAGAAAGGTTATTCATCAGCTTTGTTGGTCACTTCAGCGTTGCATATGCCGCGCGCATACCAATTGTTCTCGAGTTTGCCTATTAAGGTGACTCCAGCGAGCGCTGATGTATTGATTCTCGAACGCGAAGCTCCTGGAGTGTTTTCGTGGATGCCTTCTTCGAATGCGATGGCATTAAGTAAAGCCGCGCTGCATGAATATTACGGTAAATGGTTTGCCGATTTAAAAGCCCTAATATTTAATGGTTGATGCCCTTGGTAAGCGACGCAGCTAATGGTGTCCTCAGTTAGTTGAATTTGTTCTAGGCGCCAGTTTTCTTCGTGACTAGAAAAATTCAGTTCAAATTCACCTGGGCTTGCCAAATTAAGTGCATTCATTTTGAAATTAATGCCTTTGCCCAACGCTTTTCCGAAAGCTTCTTTACGAGTCCAAATCGCTAAACAGCGACCGCCATTAGCGGTGTTGTCATTGTCGGCAACATATTCTTGCTCTTGCTGACAGTAGCGACTTGCCGCAATAGCAGCAAAGTTCGCATCACGACCTAGCCATTCGATATCAACACCAACTTGTCGTTGCTTGCAAAACGCGAATACACCGTAAAAATCACCATCAATACAAGTGTCGGTGAAATTGAATTGCAAATTATATTGCTTATTACTATCATGTTCTTTGTTGCTTAAGTATGGCTTGTTCAGTTCGCTATAACTGAGCAATACTTCATTTGGTAAAGTTTTGGTGTATTTACCTAGCAGGTTAAGTAAATAGTAGCGTCCTGCCAAATAGGCTTGTTTTAAATCCTCGGATTGTCGGCGATAATATTTGTCACGTTGGATGTCGCTTAACAATTCAATTGCTGTGGCTTGTTGATTGGAATTAAGCCTTAATGGCAGCCGCCACAGATGCAATTCGTTGTTATGAAGAATAGGATGTTTCGCCAAGCTTTCAGGTTGCCAATTGACTGAGAATCCTAACTGTTCTTTCATGGGTTTGTATTAATATTATGTTTTTATAAGTAATGATTGCAAAAGCGACTTGGTCTCAATTAACAGAATATTAATAATATTGGAATACTATTATGAAAGTTAAAATTATCCTAGCTGTGATTTTTGTGGCACTTATTGCCGCATTTTTCATATTTGACCTAGGGCAATATTTTAGTCTTGAATACTTAAAAGAACAAAAAGACGCTTTAAGTCAGTTTTATGACGATAACCCAATCGGCGTATCAGTGCTCTTTTTTCTTATTTATGTAGTTTTTACGGCTCTAGCTTTACCAGCTGCGGCAATATTGACTTTGGCCGCTGGCGCTATTTTTGGGCTTTGGAAAGGTGTTTTGCTGGTTTCATTTGCGAGTACGATTGGCGCGACAGTGGCTTTTTTGTTAACGCGCTATTTGTTTCAAGATGCTATTCAAAAGAAATTTGGTACCAAACTTGAAACAATCAATAAAGGTATTGAAAAAGAAGGCGCATTTTATGTCTTTGGTTTACGCTTGGTACCGATATTCCCATTTTTCATGATCAACTCTTTGCTCGCACTGACAAAAATCAAAACGACTACTTTTTATTGGGCAAGTCAGCTTGGAATGTTGGTAGGGACAGCTGTTTTTGTTAATGCTGGTACACAACTCGCACAAATTTCTAGCACATCGGATATTTTATCTCCAGGATTAATAATCTCGTTTGTTTTGTTGGGAGTTTTCCCAATTATTGCAAAATATGCATTGGCTTGGTTAAAACGCGCGAAAGCGCAACCTGAATCTCCAAAAAGTTAATTATTAATAAAAGGCTAATATAAAAATATGAGTAAATTCGAAGCGAATATTGTTGTTATCGGTGCAGGATCAGGCGGGTTAGTTGCCTCTTTAATTGCGGCCGCGGTTAAAGCCAAAGTGATTTTAATTGAACGTCATAAAATGGGTGGAGACTGTTTGAATACCGGGTGTGTTCCCAGTAAAGCAATTTTACGTTCTGCTAAGATTGCTAATTATATGCATCGTGCTGAAGAGTTTGGAATTGAATCTGTTAATGTTAAACCAGTCTTTGCAAAGGTTTTGAAGCGGGTTCATAAAGTTATTGAAACTATCGAACCGCACGATTCGGTAGAACGCTTTACTGGCTTAGGTGTCGAATGTGTACAAGGTGAAGGCGAAATTATCGATGAGCATACGGTTAAGGTTGGTGACCGAAGTATTAAAACAAAAAATATTATTATTGCTGCAGGTGCTCGTCCATTTGTGCCGCCGATTCCGGGCTTAGACGAAATACCTTACCTTACCTCAGATAATATTTGGGAGCTTGACCATCAACCCAAACGATTAGTCGTTTTAGGCGGTGGACCGATTGGATGTGAGCTTAGTCAGGCTTTTGCGAAATTAGGCTCAAAAGTAACAATGATCGAGATGATGGGTCAACTAATGGGGCGCGAAGACAGCGATGTTGCCGATGTTATAACCGAGCGCTTTAAAGGTGATGGGATTGAGGTGCTAACCAACCATAAAGCAATAAAGGTCACCAATGAAGGCGGTCAGAAGGTGATTCATTGCGAATCTGAAGGTGGTGTCATTGAAGTACCGTTCGATGATATTTTGGTTGCAGTAGGCCGCAAGGCGAACTCCGACGGCATGAATTTAGAAAAGCTTGGCATCAAGTTAAGAGCTAATGGCACGATTGAGACGGATGAATATTTGCGTACAGCAGTACCTAATATTTTTGCTTGTGGTGATATTGCTGGTCCATATCAGTTTACGCATACGGCTGCACATCAGGCGTGGTATGTCACTGTGAATGCATTATTTGGGGTTGTGAAAAAATTTAAAGTTGATTATCGAGTAATTCCATGGGCAACGTTTACTATGCCTGAGGTGGCACGAGTTGGTTTGAATGAGACTGACGCAAAAGACCAAGGGATCGATTATGAAGTCACGCGTTATGGAATTGATGATTTAGATCGAGCTATTGCTGATGGTGAAGGGCATGGTTTTGTGAAAGTCATAACCCGTCGGGGAAAAGATAAAGTACTTGGGGTAACTATTGTTGGTCATCATGCTGGTGATCTTATTGCCGAATTCGTGTTAGCGATGAAATATAATCTCGGCTTAAATAAAATTTTAGGTACGATTCATTTATACCCAAGTCTTGCTGAATCAAATAAGTTTGTTGCTGGTAACTGGAAACGCGCTAACCAACCGCATGGATTGTTGAAGTGGGTAGAGAAATTTCATGCTTGGCGACTTGGTTAAGTTAAGCAGATACAGTTAATCAATTAAAGTCATTTAAAAAGAGCTAGTTAAAAAATTCAAAATGAAAATACTACGACGCAGTTACAACACTTTTTTAGCATTTTGTTTGTTAAGTATTGCTGTAATGACAACGGCAAGTGCTGAACCATTTGGTGAATTACTAACATTTTGGGATGACTATGAAGAAAGCAGTACTGTTAAAGTTGACCATACTCTCTGGCAAGAGATATTGAATGAGTATTTGAATGATCAAGATCCAAGTGGTGTTAATCTTTTTGATTATGCTGGCGTTTCAGAGCAGGACAAAGGGAAATTAGATTCCTATCTTGAATACTTGCAAAGTATTGATCCTCGACAACTTAATAAAAATGAACAGTTAGCTTTTTGGATCAATATTTACAACTCTACAACAGTTCAAATCGTGACGGAACAGATTGATGAGATTGATAGTATTCGAGATATTCGTTCTGGTATTTTTAGTGCGGGGCCTTGGGATTTAGAGTTGCTTAATATTGCCGGCCAAGACCTTAGTTTAAATCATGTTGAACATGGAATTTTACGCCCCATATGGCGTGATAGCCGTATTCATTATGCGGTTAATTGTGCAAGTTTCAGTTGCCCCAATTTATTAAAGAGCGCATTTACTGCTGAGAATACTGAGGCGCTTTTTGAGGAAGGCGCGCGGGCTTATATTAATCATAAACGCGGTGTAAGTATTAACGGCAATGACCTCGTGATGTCGAGCATTTTTAATTGGTATGGTGAAGATTTTGGTAATAATTTTCAAGAATTAGTGACGCATTTAAAGCAATATGCAAATCCTGAATTGGCATCTCGTTTAGAGACGTTTAGCGATGCAGATTATGATTATGATTGGTCATTAAATAATTAATTGTTGGTTTGATTTTAATGGTATTAAATGAGGCATCCTATTAAAATAGAGATCCATTAAAACTAACTACATTATTGTTAAAACATAGTTATAACAATATAAAAGACTAAATCTTATGAGTGATAATTTTGTTGCGGTCCTGATGGGCTCCGATTCTGATCTACCAGTTATGCAAAGCACACTAGATGTACTTGATTCTTTAGAGGTGCCTTGGGAGGCGAAAGTCACTTCGGCTCATCGAACACCAGCGGCAACACATGCGTATGTGACTGATGCTGAACAACGAGGCTGTAAAGTATTTATTTGTGCTGCTGGCTTAGCGGCACATTTAGCAGGAGCGGTAGCTGGATTAACGACGCGCCCTGTAGTGGGTGTACCAATTGATGGTGGTCCTTTGTCTGGGCAAGATTCTTTATTATCAACGGTCATGATGCCTGGTGGAGTACCTGTTGCAACAGTAGCTATTGGTAAAGCGGGCGCCAAAAATGCAGCTTACTTAGCCGCACAAATTTTAGGCGTTGCCGATGATTCTTTAGCTGAAAAAGTAGCGCAAGATCGTAAAGCTAACGCTGAAGCAGTTATTGCAAAAGATAAAGCATTACAGGAAAAGCTTGGTAAAGCTTAGTCGCTGCTTATTGTTGCTTGTTATAGTCGGCGCATTAACTTGTCTTTAATGCGCTGAGTCTTAATGACAACAATTATTTCACAAGCTGTAAAGGTGCTTAATCAAGGTGGAGTTATTGCCTACCCTACCGAATATTGTTTTGGCCTCGGCTGTGATCCTCTCAATCAAGATGCTGTGTCAAGGGTGCTTAAAATTAAAGGCCGCTCCTCAGATCAAGGTTTGTTATTAATAGCCGCTGATTTAACGCAAGTTTTTCAATACGCTGATTTAAATATTTCACCAATCCAAGATCAAATTGTTCTTTCTTGGCCAGGCCCAGTAACATGGACATTGCCTGCTCGTGATAGTGCGCCGAAATGGCTCACGGGCAAGCATTCTTCAATTGCGATGCGAATAACTGCGCACCAAAGTAGTGTAAAAGTGTGCCAAGAATTTGGCCAAGCAATTGTATCCACTAGCGCCAATCGACATTCTCAACCAGCCTTGTTAACAGCGCAAGATGTTGAAATGGAAATGGGCTCAGAGATTGATTTCATTTTACGGTCTAATGTTGGCAACGCTCAACAGGCCTCAACGATTCGCGATGGGATGACCGGCGCAACTCTAAGATAAATGATCAAACATATAGCCCAATTAAAACGATAAAATAATGATTGATCAGGTTACAACGTATTTACAGCAATTGCAGAACAGTATTTGCTCAAAGCTAAGTGATATCGATGGAGCTGTATTTACGGAAGATATTTGGCAGCATAAAAATGGTTCAGGTGGTGGGTGCACACGTGTTTTAGCTGGAGGCGATGTCATCGAAAAAGGCGGAGTTAATTTTTCGCATATAAAAGGTGACCAGTTGCCTGCCGCAGCAACAACAAAACGTCCTGAATTAGTTGGTAAAGGGTTTGATGCGATGGGGGTTTCCTTAGTTATTCATCCTAATAATCCGTTTGCCCCGACAACACATATGAATGTGCGATTTTTTATAGCAGGCTCTGAAACTAAAAATCCAGTATGGTGGTTTGGTGGTGGTTTTGATTTAACCCCTTATTATGGATTTGAAAATGATGCTATTCATTGGCATGAAACTGCTCGGCAAGCTTGCATGGATTTTGGTGACGGCGTGTATGAAAAATATAAAAAGTGGTGTGATGATTATTTTTTCTTACCACATCGAGGTGAACCGAGAGGGATCGGTGGTTTGTTTTTTGATGATTTAAATGAATCTGGTTTTGATCAAAGTTTTGCTTTTATGCAAAGCGTAGGAGATCATTTTTTGCCTGCTTATGTACCGATTCTCGAAAAACGTAAAGACACTGCTTTTAATCAAGCGCAACGTGATTGGCAATGTTTGCGTAGAGGGCGTTATGTGGAATTTAATTTGGTACAAGATCGAGGAACCTTGTTTGGTTTGCAATCTAAAGGTAGAACGGAGTCAATATTAATGTCGATGCCACCTTTGGTTGCATGGCAGTATCGAGTGGAGCCTGTGGAAGGAACCCCAGAATATTCCTTATTAAATGAATTTCTCATTGCCCGAGACTGGTTAGAATGATCTTTCTTTACCGAGTCTTATTAAATCTTGCGATCCCGTTCGGCCTAATTAATTTATCTTTCCGTGGATTTAAAAATCCAGATTATTGGTCGCGCTGGTCGGAACGTTTTGGTGTTGTTCCGGATGATATTAAAAATGCTGCACCTTTTGATCTTTGGATACATGCTGTTTCCGTTGGTGAAGTACGCGCCGCAGTACCGCTGATTAATTTGATCTTAGAGAATCGTCCAGATGAAAAAATATTAGTCACAACGACGACCCCAACTGGATCAGCGACGGTCAAAATGTTACTTACTGGGCGAGTCAGTCATTGTTATTTCCCTTATGATCTTGCTTGGGCAATGAAGCGTTTTGTACAGGCTGTAAGTGCACGTACTGCACTTATCATGGAGACTGAAATTTGGCCAAATATGATCAGCGCATTTAAAAAAAGCGGTGGTCAACTCATGTATACCAACGTCAGACTTTCTGAACGTTCGTACCAAGGTTATGCACGCTTTAGTTCTTTTACACGTGAGGTGTTGGCGAATATTGATCATTTTGCAGTACAAGGTGCAATGGATCGTAAGCATTTAGAATTGCTAGGCGTGCCGAGTGAAAAAATATCAGAGACCGGCTCTATTAAATTTGATATCACTATTCAAGCAAGCTTACGAGAATCTGCTGAGGTATTGCGTCGTCAGCTAGGATCTGACCGGCTCATATGGATTGCGGGTAGTACTCGAGAAGGTGAAGAGGGTCGAATACTATCGGTTTATAAAGAACTTAAAAAAGAATTTTCTTCGCTGCTGTTAGTATTAGTACCGCGTCATCCTGAGCGATTCGATGTTGTTGCTAGAAAAATTCAACGTCGCGGTTTGGAATATGTACGTCGAACTCAAGGTATCAATGAGGTTGTCCCAGAGATTGATATTTATCTAGGCGACACAATGGGTGAGTTATCATTAATGTATGCGAGCTCAGATGTTGCTTTTGTTGGTGGTAGTTTGGAGCCATTAGGCGGGCAAAATATCTTAGAGCCTTGTGCCTTAGGCGTGCCAGTAGTTTTTGGCCCACATATGTTTAATTTTCCAGATATTAGTCGTTGGGCAATTAAAGAAGGGGCCGGTAAAATGGTCAATAATTCAAGTGAGCTTAAACAAGTGCTGCGCGAATTACTAGCAAACCCTTCGATACGCGATGAAATGGGCAGTAATGGTATTGATTTTATGCAGGCACACAATGGAGCAGTTTTGAAAAATTTTGATTTGATCCGTACTAAATTTGTAAATTGATGTTTAACCGAGTAAAGTTCTAAGAGAGCGATCCTAATTGACATTAGTTCACAGGTTTCGACCTTTAAAATTTCACGGTCAAGACTTTTTGATTTATAGTAATTATGTCAATATTGAGTGCGATGTGCTTAATTTCGAAGGAAAAGCTTTTATCTTATATTCAGAACTTATTAGAGGACTTTAGAGTCGTGAATTGTTTTAGGAAAATAACGTTATTCTTTGGTTTGCTAATATTGAGTGTCAGCCAATCAAGTCATGCCCTTGTTATAACGGATGATATTGAGGCGATACTCATCCCTAATGTTGGCAGTGCTTTTCAAACAGTTAATACTCAACAGAGTTACGCTGATATGGTCGTGGTTTGTACTTATGCGTTACCTTCTATAGCAGATGAAGAAGCAATTGTTAGAATAGATAATATAACAGGCTCGAGTTTTGATCTTCGACTTCAAAGCCCGCCTAATGGAACAGATTTCACTCCCGCCCATGTTTACTGCATTGTCGCCGATGAAGGCACTAGTACATTACCTGACGGAACTATTTATGATGCTCGTAAAGTCGATGCGCCTGATGTAGTTGGTAATGTCAATAATCCAAATTGGTTACAAAGTAATATGGTTAATGTCTCTGCCGCTGTTACGGGTGCTTATAATGCCAATGAACAGCCAGCTGTACTCGGTCAAGTTATTTCTTTTAATGACCCTGAATTTAGTTTGTTTACGAGTAGTGATTGTGAAAATAGAGTGAGCCCGCCATTTACTGGTAATGGTGGACAGACTAATATTGCCGATGGGATCTGTGTGGGTAAACATGTTGGACGTTTACAACTCCCTGCCGCTGTTAGAGAAACTGAGGAACTTGGTTATATTGTTGTTGAACAAGCGATAGGGAGTTTTGGTGGCATAAATTACCGTTCTGAACTTGGCCCGGATACAGTCGTAGGTGTAGATAATGGCGCACCAATTACTTATGCAGTCGGATTTGATTATGATCTTGGTGCGGCGACTCAAGCGAATGAAGATGGTAGTGATGGCGGTTGGGCCGTTTTTTATGGCAGTGACCCTTTTGATGGCAATAATTTAGATTTAGCGATTGATGAAGAAACCATTGGCGGAAATAATCGAGCGCATACAACAGAACAAGTTTCTTATTGGATTTTTTCAGGGACTGATCACGGTGACGCACCAGCTTCTTATGGCGACGCCTCGCATACGATAAATGGTACTCTTTCAATCGGTTCTAATGCTTTTGGTGATGTTGATGATGCTGATGCCGAAGAAAACTCATTCTTTTCTGCTGATGCAATGGGCGATGATAATGACAATCTCGATGATGAAAACGGCGTGGTTTTTAATTCTTTAGCCGGTGGCGATACCGTTTCTGCCGATGTCGAGATTAATAACCCCAAAGGCGAAACAGTGAATGTTTGTGCTTGGCTTGATATGGACATTGATGGCACTTTTGATCCTGCCGATGGCATATGCCAGGTTACTAGTGCGGTGAATCCAACCCTTACATTCGATTGGCCAGGCTTAGCAAATACCGGAGTGCTCACTACTTTTGTGCGTGTTCGAGTGACCCCTGAAACCCTTACCGTAAATGATCCTACTGGTGCTGTAATGGATGGTGAAGTTGAAGATTATCAAGTTTCTTTCAATTTTAACCCAACAGCCGTTACGATCTCTGATGTTTCAGTGAGCAATGTGCCGATATTATCGTTGATAGACAGTCTAAATCTAGATGAGCTCACCCAGGCTGAACGCGCTGAACTAATTTCAAGTTTAGCACCTGAACTAATTGGTGCCGTTGACCTTGCAGATGTTGCCGCGATAGAAACTGCTCTAATTGAACATTTTGACCCAGATTCTAATGGCGCCGTGCCAGTCTTTCGTTGGGTAACATCGCAAGAACAAAATACCATTGGTTTTTATGCTGAGCGCCTTTTAGCTGATGGCACTTGGCATCGTATTAACCAGCAATTGTTACCTGGCTTAATTGCTGCGCCATTAGGTGGTGAATATTTGTTGTTTGATCCAAGCGCGCTTGAGTCAGAAGCGATTGATCAAGTTATTCAATATCGTCTGATAGAGTTAGAAGCAGATGGTGACTTAGAAGAGTACGGTCCTTTTGATTTGATGATTAATTAGCAACTAGAGCAATAGCCGATACAATAACGCCAAGCTTTTAGCATCAATAATTTCGCCTTTGTTAGCCATGTTCTTTACTTCTGAAATTGCAATCCAATGTACTTCAATTTGTTCAGCGTCATCAAGGCTCATAGTGCCAGCTCGTAGGTCACGAGCTTCAAATAGATAGAGTATCTCGTTACTAAAACCTGGAGTTGTGGTGATGTGTCCTAAGTCACGCCATGTTGCAGCGATTACTCCAGCTTCTTCTTGTAGTTCTCTAGCTGCTGTCTGTACCGCGGGCTCACCTGGTTCTAAACATCCTGCCGGTAACTCCCAAATTGTTTGTTGTATTGCGTGACGCCATTGCCGCAACATACAAATTTCATCCTTATCATTTATTGCGGCAATTACTGATCCGCCTGGGTGTTTGACAATATCGAAATAGGTGTGTTGGTTATTTGGTAAATCGACTTGCTCTTTATACAAACTGATTAGATTACCTTTATGTAGTAACTTTTTAGCGACCATTTATTTTAGCCGCCATTATTTTTCAAAAGTAATTAAACTAGGTTGGTAATCAGCAGGTGCGTTAAAGCCCATTAAATTAAGAGCCGTAGCAGCAATATGTGTTAAGCCTGCATCATCAGGTGGTGTTAGTTGGTATTCGCCTTGATAATTAGGGTCATAAATTGCAAATGGCACAGGATTCAGTGTATGCGACGTCTTCGGGCTACGTTTACCTTGTTTTTCGGTATACATAATATCGGCATTACCGTGGTCAGCCGTGTAAAGCAAAATGCCATTGTGAGATTCAATTGCTTTTAACAATTTTTCAACGCATTCATCAACGACTTCCATTGCTTCAATCGCAGCAGCTAGATCACCAGTATGACCGACCATATCGCCATTTGCTAAATTAAGACGGCCAAAACGAAATTCACCACTGGCAATCAGTTCAATCGTGGCATCGGTGATTTCACGTGCTTTCATTGCTGGTTTTTGATTAAACTCGATATTATCCGATGGAATTTCAATATATTTCTCAAGCGTTTCATCAATATAACCTGAGCGGTTGCCATTCCAAAAGAAAGTCACGTGTCCGTACTTTTGCGTTTCACTGATCGCAAAAGACTTAACTCCTTCTGCACATAAATATTCGCCCATTGGGTGATCTATTTCGGGTGGGTTGACGAGATAATTATTAGGTATTAACTCATCGCCATCGTATTGCAGCATTCCTGCATAGAAGGTTTTAGGGTGAGGACGCACTGTATTACGGTCGAACTTATCAAAGTCCTCACTTTCGTAAGCAAGTGATATTTCAATTGAGCGATCGCCGCGAAAATTATAAAAAATAACCGCATCACCATCATGCATGATGCCAATAGGCTCATCGTTTTCTGCAATTACAAAAGAAGGTAAGTATTGGTCGTCTTTGCCGCTGCTTTCATAAAGAGCAGTAACCGCTTCAGTGGCCGAAGTAAATTGTTGACCAACACCATGAGTGTGACATTCATAACCACGTTGAACCATTTTCCAATCAGCTTCATAGCGATCCATAGTAATAAGCATGCGACCACCACCACTGGCAATTTTAAAATCGGCTTGGTGCTTTTGATTGATTTCGCTTAAAACTTGTTCGGTTTGTTCTATATAGGTAAGTGCAGATCGAGCTGCGACATCACGACCATCAAGAAGAATGTGTAAGCGACAACGATTAACCCCTTCAGCCGCTGCTTGCCGCATTAGTTGATAGAGGTGTTCTATGTGAGAGTGGACATTGCCGTCGGAGTGTAAACCTAATAAATGCAGAGTACCTGTTTTGCCATGATTAACAGCTTGTTGCCAAACATCTGTTTGGAAAGCTTCGCCGCTATTGAGAGCCTGATTTACTAGTTTGGCTCCTTGGGCAAAAATTCGTCCAGCACCTAAAGCATTGTGACCAACTTCGCTATTACCCATGTCGCCATCGGATGGTAGACCGACGGCAATACCATGCGCAGCAAGATCAGTATATAAAGCGCCTTCTGCTAGTCGATCTAAGGTAGGCGTATTCGCTTCAGTTACTGCGTTGCTAGGGCTTGGTGCGGCAACACCGACACCATCAGCAACTAGGATTACCACTGGGCCAGAACGGCCCTTAAATGTAGGATGTTTTTTCAGTTCAAGATTCATGGCAGGTTCTTATTAGTTTTTGTCTCTTAAGGCTAATTGTTCTTGTAGCTTAATTAATGCTTGAGCTCGATGACTAATAGTTTTTTTGATTTTTGGATCGAGTTCAGCTGAATGGCAATCTAATTCAGGGACATAAAAGAGCGGGTCATAACCGAAACCATATTCGCCTTTTTCTTGTTCGGTAATAAAGCCTTGCCAAGTACCCTGACAGATTATCGGTGTTGGGTCGAGTTCATTTTGCATATACACAATTACGCACTGAAACTGCGCATGTCGCTCCGTTACATTAGTCATAGCATGTAATAATTTTTTATTATTCGCAGCATCTCCAGTACCATCTTCACCGCTTGCATAACGTGCGGAATGAATACCTGGCTGACCATTTAAAGCAGCAACTTCTAGACCTGAGTCGTCTGCAATAGCGGGTAATTTTGTTAGCTTACAGGCGTGACGTGCTTTTTTTATAGCATTTTCAACAAAACTCAGGCCGTCTTCGGTGGCATCTGGAATATTAAAATCACTTTGTGGAATGACTTGCAAACCAAAGTTTTGCAGAACTTGTTGCATCTCATTAACTTTGCCTTGGTTACCCGTGGCGAGCACAACTTTAGCCATAGTTCTAGATTACGCAGTCAATGCGTTTGTTTGAAATTGTATTAATTCAACAATCCCTTTGTTGGCAAGTTCGAGCATCGCATGCAATTCTTCTGGTTTAAAGGGCGCGCCTTCAGCAGTACCTTGAATCTCGATAAAGTCACCATTAACATCCATGATAACATTCATATCGGTTTCAGCTGTGCTGTCTTCAGGGTAGTCTAAATCTAAAACCGCTTGACCTTCATAAATACCAACTGAAACAGAGGCGATTTGGCGAATAATAGGGTTTTCAGTAATTTTACCCTGATCAAGTAGAGTTTGTATGGCGTCAGCTAAGGCTACATAAGCCCCGGTAATAGAGGCTGTGCGTGTTCCACCATCCGCTTGAATCACATCGCAATCAAGAGTTATAGAGCGTTCACCGAGTGCTTCTAAATCGATTGCAGCGCGTAGCGAACGACCGATTAAACGTTGGATTTCTTGAGTGCGGCCTGATTGTTTGCCTCTAGCAGCTTCACGGTTCATGCGTGAGCCTGTTGAGCGTGGCAACATACCATATTCCGCGGTTATCCAGCCACTACCTTTGCCTTTGAGAAAATGCGGTATGCGTTCTTCAACCGAAGCAGTGCAAAGTACTTTAGTATTACCGCAGCTAATTAATACCGAACCTTCAGCATGAATAGTGTAGTTACGTTCTATTGATATTGCCCGAAGTTCATCGACTTGACGGCCGCTAGGTCTATTTGACATGGTGTTTAATTGCTATGCGAGTGTGTGAAAAAGTTTATAACACTGAGTGCTATCAATGAGGTTAAATCTTATCTTCTATATCGACGATAAAACTTTCAATTTCTGTGATGGTCTTATCCAGTGAGGCCATATCAAACTTAGGCCCAGCGCTTTTGCTGTCGTCGTCAAAGCGATGGCTGCCAAGTAGCGTAACTGTATTGCTCTCGATAAATTCGTTAAAAGTAGCGGTATCTTTCTGTAGTACACCCCAGAAAAAAATCACCATTGATAAGTTATCACTTGGTGACCTGTTTCGGCCTTCTAACTTTTGTAACAAATTACCTAACCCTAAGGTTGGATGCTCAGGGTTAACGTATTCTAATAGATCTGCTGGAGTAAAAGAATGCCAGGCGCCATCAGACGCGAGCATCAACGTGTCGCCAACACCAAGTTTATAAGGTTCACTTATTTCAGGCCTAGGTAATTCTAGACCGCCAACACAGCGATTTATAGGGTTGTTTTCACTTTGTGGGTTTTTGTTAGAGACATGATCCTCTGTCACTGAAATGATTTCGCGCTTATTTAGCACATACAAACGACTGTCTCCGGAATGCGCCCATTGTGCGACCCCATCGATGATTAAACAAACGACACAGGTTGTTTTTGGCGAATCAACTTTAAAACCACGATTCACTGCGCGGCGATGAATCATATGGTGCGCAAAATTAATTGATAACGTTAAGAAAGTTTCTGCATTATCTAGTTGAGAATCAGTGGCTTTTTTAAATGATTCGCTAATCGCTTCTACCAATGTCTGAGAGGCTATTTCGCCGCCAGCATGGCCACCTAATCCGTCAGCAACAATGAGTAGGACTGCACCATCTCGTTCAAAAATGGCAGTGGAGTCCTCATTATAATCACGACCACCTTGATTACTTTTTTGCGCTACTGAATATTCCATTGTCATTAGCGAGCCGTCATCATTTCAACTAAATCGTTTACATTTTGTGGACGATCAAGAGGGTTTATATTACTAGCGAGATCAATAGCTTTAATCACATTCTCACGGTAATATTTAGAGTGTGTTTCCGCAAGCGGCCTTAAAGTGTCTTTTTTTAATCGTTTAAGAGCAGATGGAGGTGATTTATGAGTAATACAAGCTCGCATTGTCATCGCCATTGCATAAATATCCGATGCAAAACTCAAATCACTTTTTTCATGTTGTTCTGGAGCGGAATAGCCGTGCGTTAAAGTATGAACTTTAGGTTTTTGTTTAGATGGAAACTTATACGCAGCACCCAAATCTAGAATCAATGGCGCTCCCGAAGAACGCAGTAAAATATTACTAGGCTTGATATCCAAATGTAGAAAATTATTTTTATGTACTTCTTTTAAACCAGCAAGCACCATACTAAACATACTTAAAATAAATTCTTCATCAGGCACATAGTCAGTATTTTTAATAAACCAACGCAAATCTTTACCTTGCTCAAACCGCATGACTATATATGCTGTATTGTTAAGGCGAAAGAAGTTAGAAACATTAACAATATTAGGGTGAACGATTTGCGAGAGTGTTAAGCCTTCATCAAAGAAACGTTTTAGCCCAATATGGTATTTATGTTCTTCTTCCTTAGGGTATGCACTTAAAGAGCCATCGCGTTTGCGGCGCATACAATTTGTTGCGTAAAACTCTTTGATTGCCACAATGACATTATTTTTTGTGTCTAAAGCGTTATAAACAACACTAAAGCCGCCTACACCAATAACCTTACCAATTTTATAGTGCTCAATCATGGTATTGGGCCGCAATGGTAATGCTGGAATTGCTTTGGTTTTAGGCTTGAGAATGCTCATAAAGGTATTATAGTCTCTCTAAGTTATAAGCAGCAATGTTTTTCATAGAACATCAATGAGTTATCGAGGAAATTAATGACTAAAAGCATGACCGCCTACTCGCAGGCCACGACACAAACAGAATTAGGTGAACTTAGTTGCGAGTTACGCACAGTTAACCATCGTTATTTAGACATAGCGCCGCGGATGCCCGAAGAGCTGAGAGTGCATGAGCCACTGCTTAGAGAAACCATTAGCGCCAAGCTCAACCGTAGTCGTGTCGATTGTTTTATTCGACTTAAAGAAAATGACGATAAATCTCTCGAACCCAATCCTACGGTAGCTGCTGAATTACAATCTTTATTAGAGGATATGCAAAAACAAATTCCATCAATGCAGGCAATTCGTGCAATTGATGTTTTACGCTGGCCAGGGGTTTTGCAGTCCAAACAAGCTAATCCAGAAGTCATGCAACAGTCGTTAGTGACGGTGCTTAACGATGCACTTGCAGAATTGATTGTGGCAAGAGAAAAAGAAGGCCAGAAAATGGCAGAGCTGATTCAGAATCGACTTGACGAAATGGATGAAATTCTTGTCTCAGTGGTTAATTTTTTGCCAGAAATCGTACAAAGTCATCGCAATCGTTTGGAAGAAAAGCTGGTCGATATTCGGGATCAACTTGAACCCAATCGGCTTGAACAAGAAATGGTTATTTTTCTACAAAAAACGGATGTTGCCGAAGAGCTTGACCGACTTAAAGTACATATTGCTGAAGTTGCCTCAGTACTAAATAAACCTGAACCAGCAGGTCGTAGATTAGATTTTTTAATGCAAGAACTTAACCGTGAAGTGAATACGCTAGGTTCTAAATCACAAGATCAGCGGTTAACCAAAGCCTCAGTTGACTTAAAAGTGCTGATTGAGCAGATGCGCGAGCAGGTGCAGAATATCGAATGACGATATATTTGTTATTACCAATAAATCCCATAATTAAAATGAGCTTCGGTCGTGCCGTCGTGACTGATATCTAAAATAAAATTCGATTTTGGGTTGTTGCCAAAACGATTGCGCCATACTGCTAGAGTATCTGTTTGATTGTTGCCATCTACGTAAGCGCGTTGCCCTAAGATAAGTTGTGATTTCCAGGAGGGTGTTATGTTGCCAACTAGCCCTGCCTGTGCTGTTAATCTTAGGGAACGGTCTTCATAATTTGAATGGTAGGTGCCTTCTAACTCGCCATATAATGTCCAGCGATCACTGATTTTTGTGCCTTTAATGGCGCTGCCAGACACTTGCCCAACCAAACAATTCAAACACGAGTTTTCTGCTCTTTCAAACCCAACTCTTAGACCCCAACCAAGCCCCCCGTCACCAGGTAGGCCAGTTCTTGAGATATTCAAAGTTTGGATATTGACTAGATCGAAGCGGGTGAGCCTTTGTTTACCATTAATACTAACTGCTTCAATATTGAACATATTGAGTGTTGAATTAGGGATATGCCCTTCATCTAAATCAATAAGGTCATAGCTTGCTGGTCTTATACGAATTCTAAACCCTTCACCAAATTCGGAATTATGAATCACCCCCAGTTGCACTAAGCTTGGTCTTGAACCTGCGTGTGGTGGTGTTGAACTAATTTTTTCAGGCCATTCAATTTCATTTTTTGCCAGCGATAAGCGCAAACGATAGAGCTCTGTTCTATTTATCGTATAAGGTTGGCTATTCTCGTGGTTAGGGTCATCTTCTTTTGAAATTAAAAATGTGTAGTAGTCAATGAGTGTGTCGATTGCTCTAAGTTGTTCGGTTTCTGTGCCTTTTTTAATGAATTCAGATGTATCGACAAAATCGGTCACCATGGATTTTTCTAAATCGTTTAAGTCAATATATTTTTCGTATAGTCGATTTTGCCTAGAGGCAACACGAGTTATATTTTTAACGAGGGGGCGACCATCAATTGTTGTTTCAACTAAATTAAAAAAAGTAGTTGCCGGCAGAGTATAAAGTTTACGTCTTGGTGAGATGCGTTGTTTAAGAGCGTACTGCAATAAGTCTTCTAAGAAATAGCCACAATTTTGTTGCAGGAAACGGTAAGTGAAGCGTTGTGTTAATAGCTCCCAACTGTAATAAGCGATACGGAGTTTTTGCTCATGCGTTAAATTCAGCTCATACACCCAGAGGTCGCGTAAGTCTTCTTCAGAATAATCATGATTGAGTTGAAAAAATTTAGCATCAGAAAACCCTGCGTCGTAACCACCAAAAACGCCTTTAAAGAGATAAAGAATTGAGTTCTCATTAGGTGGCACAATCGCGCCATTTGTTATCGCGATATCTAATAAGCCAGCTGATGAATCATTTTCATTAGAATTAAATTTAAGTAGTGGGTGACCATAAAATGATGCTGGGTTTTTAAAATACCCCGATGCGAAAACTAGACTTACTGATTCGAGTTCGTCTAGGTTTACCCACTCATTAAACTTAATGCATTCAAGTGTTTGTATCGACTCAGGAAAGGGTAGGAAGTTGCTAAGAAAATGATATCGGGCAATGAATTTGCAGCGCGGGTGTTCGTCAGCATTGTCAAACTCGCTAACAGGTTTAAAGAACGCGGAGATAGTCGCTGATAATTCACTTTCTGGGTTGCGCTTGCCGTCGCTAGCTAAGAAGGAATCACCTGATTTAATCTGACTAGTGTTACTAAAAGTTTGGTCGATATACTGAATTAAATGTTGCCAATCAGGGTCTTTATGTAATTGTTGATCTTGTGCAATCTTTAAAGCGTTTTGTAATTGAGTGGAGACAAGCTCGTTAGCGAAGACATTGCCAGTAGTTATAAACAACCAGAGAGTTAATAATTGTTTGATTGTTTTTATATAAATTGTCATACCTTTTGCCACTATGTCTTTTCGGTGACATTAAAAACAAAAAGCTCGACCAATATTGGTTCGAGCTTTTTATTTTTAGCACTTTTTAGCACTAAAGAATAAATAGTGTTTTAAATCATCAAGATTTCAAAATCCGAATAATCATCAAACAATAGAA
>CAZFEM010000011.1:32017-33766 GCA_964517515.1 uncultured Gammaproteobacteria bacterium
CTCTCAGTTTATGCGTTGCAAGATGCTGTTGATTGATCAATTAACACGCCTAAGTTTTTTGCTTTATCTAATTGTGATTGTGTAGCGAAATCACTATCGGAGAATGACGTAGATAAGCCCGCTTGAACATGTTCTATTATTTGTTGATGAGAATTTTCACTACAATTAAGAATGCTCATTAATGCTGCAACATTAGCGCCACCACCTTTGACAAACTGCTCTTCTAAAACAGGGTATGTTTCGTCAATAAAAACAGCTGCCGTTACACTAGCACCGTTACATGTTCCAGGCGAAGAAGTTTGTGAACTGTATGCAGTTGTACCAAAATCCCAAATTATATTGGATATCATTGCGCCACTTTTATTGTTAGGGAATAAAATAGCGCCAATACCACACTGTTCATATGCGTTGCTGATACTTTCCTCTTCTTGAGCTGAAGCACTAGATAATCCGATTATTGCGATAAAACTAGCGACGATAAAATATTTTATTTTCATTTTTTCTTCCTTTCTTATTTTTTGTTGCCCAAGTGGGTCGTTTAGTTGTAATTGAACTTAGTTACTTAGCAATTAAATCACCATCGAGCTTTTAAGGCAATTTAAAATTGCACATGGTAATGCTAATACTACTTAATTGAGTCTAAGCTTGTGGCAAAGCATCGACATGAGCAGCCATTCGAGTGAGCATTTCAGCATCGGGTAGTTCTCCCACACCGCCACCTAAATTATCAATCATATTCTTAGGTTTGCTTGTTGCCGGTGTAATAGCAGTGACTGCTGGGTTAGCGGCAATATATTTCAAGAAAAATTGTGCCCAAGTGCTGGCGCCAATTTCGCTGGCCCATTCAGGTAATTCTTGGCCGCTCACACGACTCCAGAGACGATCACGACCAAACGGCATATAAATAAGCGTTGCGATACCTCGGTCTTGGGCTAAAGGTAAAATTTCCTCGGCGGCAGTGCGATTATCAACAGCATAATCAACACCAATAAAGTCTAGATCATAATCTTTCATCGCGCTGATCAAATCTTGATATCTCCCTGCATTAGTCGATGTAGTGCCCAGATAACGAATACGACCTTCTTGTTTAAGTTCATTTAGAATGCCCATTTGAGTCGGTAAATCCGCCAAGTTATGTACTTGAATTAAATCGATTTCAGGCTTCTGGATAATATTGAAAGAGTTTTCTATTTGCTCCCAGGCTGCTTTAGGGTCAGCGCCAGATGATGAGCCGCGACTAACGACATTGAGCTTGGTCGCCCAAAAGATTTTTTCGGCTACACCCAATTCATTAACAAAATCACCAGCAACACCCTCAGAAGTACCACGCCCATAGCCGGGTGCGGTATCAAAAACTGTGCCATTATTTTCAATCAATGCGGCTAGCACTTCGCGCAGTTGCGTAGCGTCTTCACTGGTTGCCAAAGATGAAAATGTCGCCGAACTGCCCAGACCAATAATAGGGATCTCCTCACCAGTTTTTGGAATTGCTCTTTTAATAAGACCGCCATTAGTTTGAGCGTGAAGCAATTGTGGCAAAACTGTTAATGCGGAACCGACTAATGCAGATTTTTTAAATAGGTCGCGTCGAGTAATCATTGAGAATCCCTCATTGGTTATATTTTTAATTGTTATGGCTGAAAAATGGGCTAATAAATTCTGTGAGTATATATATTGACGATAAATTCAGTGTCAAAGTATAGGTAGAGCGCCCCTAATGTGTCTAGTTAACTGTTTGTTAATTAATTG
>CAZFEM010000011.1:33866-49108 GCA_964517515.1 uncultured Gammaproteobacteria bacterium
TTATCTAATAGTTAATAATAATCGTTCGCATTTACGTTTACTCTGTAGTGGGCTGCGGTGTATATTTACACGCTATTGTTTATCCTTTTTTGAATAGCATTAATGCGCAGGATTATTGTATTTTTACCCTTGTTGGTAACAGGGCTTTTATTGAGCTCGACTAGTTGGTCGGATGAGGGTGATGAGGCGATCCTTAAGCCAACAAGTGATTTCTCTAAAGCGGAAGCCTATGAGGCTTTGCCTGCTGGTGCGGCAACCCATCAAAAAAATCTTAATGCTAATGCCTTCTCACATGCATCGGCGAATATGAGTTTTGAGCGGGAGCTGGATTTTAAAGTAGGTAACGGTTTTTTTCGACGTATTTGGGTTTCCTCACCGTCGTCTACTTCTGCTAGCGATGGTCTAGGTCCTTTTTTTAATGCCCGCGCTTGTCAGCGTTGTCATATCAAAGATGGTCGTGGTCATGCTCCTAGCTCGAATGATGATAATGCGGTATCTATGTTGCTGCGTTTGAGTATTCCTGAAGCTAACGATGCCGACACAAAATCATTAACAGTCGGCGACCCAGTTTATGGCGGGCAGTTGCAAGATTTTTCAGTATCGGGTGTGCATGCTGAGGGTCAAATATCTATCCGTTATGTAGAAATTCCTGTTGAACTGAATGGTGGTGAAGTCGTTAGTCTGCGCAAGCCGGAGTATTCTATTCAGAACCTTAAGTATGGTGATCTACATGAAGGCATTATGTTGTCACCAAGAGTTGCGCCGCAAATGATTGGTCTTGGCTTACTCGAAGCGATTGCTGAGCAAGATATTCTTAGCCAACAAGATATAGATGACGCTAATAAAGATGGAATTTCTGGCAAAGCGAATATTACTTGGAGTGTCTCTGAACAAAAAATGATGCTAGGTCGCTTTGGTTTAAAAGCCGGGCAACCATTATTGACTGATCAAAACCAAGCCGCGTTTAGCGGTGACATGGGTTTATCAACACCCGCTTTTACAAATGCCTACGGAGATTGTACTACTGCGCAAACAGCCTGTTTGCAAATGCCGAATGGTAGTGATGTGCAAGCAGATAAAAATGCGCCGGCGCTTGAAGTTAGTGCTGAAATTGTCGAGCAGGTTCTTCATTACACTCGTAATCTAGCCGTGCCTGCGCGCCGTAATGTCAGTGATGCTGATGTGTTGGCGGGCAAAGAGTTGTTTTATAATAGTAACTGCATTGCTTGTCATACTCCCAAATATATTACGCCGCGAGAGTCGGCTGCGCCCGAGCAGTCACGACAATTAATTTGGCCCTATACTGATATGCTGTTGCACGATATGGGTGATGGGCTTGCTGACGGTGCGAGTGAAGGTCTTGCGAATGGTCGGGAGTGGCGAACTCCACCGTTGTGGGGTATTGGCCTCACGCCATTAGTTAATGAGCACAGTGAATACTTACACGATGGCCGTGCGCGTGATTTATTAGAAGCCATTCTCTGGCATGGCGGAGAGGCTGAGGCATCAAAACAAACTGTTGTTGAGATGTTGCCAACCGAACGACAACAATTAATTAAGTTTATCGAATCTTTATGAAACAAGGTTTAAAAATACCAATGAGTCTTTTGCTATTAATTTTAGCGGTTAACTCATTACCAAGTGTTGCACAAGAATATGATTGGACAGCAACGAACGTTATTGTCGCAAACCAACATATTGTGCCTAAATACGCTGATTTGGCGGTAGCTACTGATGAGTTACAAATTCAAGTCGGCAAAACCTGTGCAGCGGTTAATGAGCTTAAAGAAGTTACTATACCTGTTGCCACTAAAGCCTCTTTTCAAGAAGTGTATTTAGCTTGGGCGCAAGCGCAACACTTTCAGTTTGGTCCAGTTACTTTTTTACAACGCTATGAGCGCTTTCACTATTGGCCGGATAAACATAACGTCGGTGCGCGGCAGTTACAGCAATTACTCACTGAAGTTGCAGAAGGCACGGTTGACGTCACGTCATTAACCTTAGCCAAAAAAAGTGTTTCAGTACAAGGCTTGAGTGCGATGGAGCGATTACTTTTTGCTCCAGAGGCGACATTGGATGAGAGCCGTTGTTTTATGGCTGAACAGATTGCCGTCAATTTACAAGATATAGCTGAACAAATTGATAGCAGTTGGCGCCTTGCCCCTGTTGAATTTGCCAAAGAGTTTGAATTGGCTGGGCGTGAACAGGGCACTTATGGTTCTAGCCTTGATGTCTCGACGATGTTGGCAAACACACTGGCAACGCAATTGTTACTAATTGCCGAATATAAATTAGGTCGAGCCTTACCAAAAGAAGCTGGTGGGCGTGTGTATCAACGACAGCTCGAGGCATGGTTAAGTGAGACGTCCTTAGAAATAATTGAGCAGTCATTAATCAGTTTGCGAGAGCTTTATCTATTAGCATTCTCGGAACGCACGAAACAATTAAACGTTGATTTGCACGAAGAAATTTTGACCTCTTTTTTAGCGGTCATGACGAGCATTGATGAATTTGAACAACCGCTAATAGCAACAGTTGTCGATGAAGAAAAATTACCTGCTGTTATTGATTTGCAAGCTGAGGTAATGGAGCTTGAGACGGTTATTCGTTCGCAGTTATTTCCCACGCTTGGTTTTGCAACACGCTTTAATTCTTTGGATGGCGATTAATGCGTAGACGAGTTTTTTTAGGTGCTTGCCTAACAGCGCCTATTTTATTACCAGCGTCTAGCCAAGCTGGACTCGTTAGCAGCGACAGTGCTTCTCAGTTAACTTTTCTTAGCGCTGCGCAGTCTCGGTTAGGAGAGCATTCCATTATTGGTTTAAATGCCTTAGGTGAAGTATTAGTTGAACATGCTATTCCTTCGCGTGGTCACTCCTTTGCTATGAGCAAGAGCGGTCATACAGCCGTAATTGCTCGTCGACCCGCTAATTTTTGTCTGATTCTAGATGCGCAAGGAAACTTAATTACTGAAATGACCGCTATCGATAATAGACATTTTTATGGTCATGGTATTTATGATCTTAACAGTCAATTTTTATATTTAACCGAAAATGATTTTGTTGAAAAACGTGGCGTTGTTGGTGTTTACGACGTAGCAAAAAATTATCAACGAGTGGGTGAATTTAGCTCTGGCGGTTTGGGTCCGCATGAAATAATGTTGAGCACGAGTGGTGAACAATTGATTGTCGCAAATGGTGGGATTGAAACTCACCCTGAGACAGGCCGCAAGAAACTTAATTTAGATTCCATGCGTCCTTCTATTGCGTTTCTTAATCGTAGGGATGGTGAATTGCTTTCTGCAACACCATTGCCAGCGCATCAGCACGCTAACAGTATTCGTCATATTGATGTTAGTGACGATAATGTTGTTTATCTTGCTATGCAGAATCAAAATAAAAACCAAGCAAAAGTATTACTAGCTAAGATAAAGCAGGGTAGTAATATGATTGAAAAAATCACTTTGCCAACAAGCGTCGAAGACAAACTAGACGATTACGTTGGTGATATGGCGTTAGATATTTCGCAGCAATTTTTGGCAGCATCTTCACCTTATGGGAACACATTGATCGTTAAATCGTTAAATGATGAGCAAGTGTTGAGTGAGGAAATAATAGATGTTTGTGCCATCAGTAAATCATCAATAGAAGGTGAGTTTATAGTGACTAGTGGCACTGGTAGTATTTACCGAATTCAATGTAAATTAGATGACGCTGGACAATTAACTCTACAACAGAGTTTGATTAGCAGTTTTCAGGGACAACAAAGTTGGGATAACCACCTTTTGGTCAAGACATAATATTTTTTTGGCCAATATTTAATCTTTTGTGAAGTTATTTAAATTGAGCTAATTTCAAGTAGAATACGCGCAGGCAAATTTCTTAATAACCAAATTAGAATAACGTGACCGGTAAACTATTTATTATTTCAGCGCCCTCGGGTACGGGTAAAACCAGTTTAGCGCATGCGTTAATTGCTAATAATTCAAATGCAATGATGTCGATATCGCACACCACTCGTCAAAAGCGTGCAGGTGAAGAAAACGGCGTTGATTATTTTTTTGTTGATCAGGCGGAGTTTGTCAAAATGGTCGGCGAGGGAGTGTTCTTAGAATACGCCCAAGTTTATGGTAATTATTACGGAACCTCTAAGCTTGCTGTAGAAAAAATGTTAGCTGATGGTATAAATGTTTTGCTTGATATTGACTGGCAGGGCGCAAGAAAAGTACGTGAAGAGATGCCAGAAGCAATTAGTGTGTCGATTTTGCCACCAAACGTTACAGAGTTAGAGCGCCGTTTGCGTTGCCGTGGCAGTGATACTGATGATGTTATTAGTAGCCGTATGAGTCAGGCAAAGGATGAAATGCAACATTGTCACGAAGCTGATTATATTGTCATTAATGACGAATTTAATGAAGCTTTAGACGATTTAACCATGATACTTGATGGACAAAGTGCTAATATACGCGCCCTAAATATAGATCTTGATGAATTATTAGAAACTTCAAGTAGCTCTTAATTAAATAACATCATCACTAACATCAAATCTAGTACGAAACAATTTTAAGAAAATTAAACGAAAAGTTAAATAGAGATAGGTAATAAAAATGGCACGAGTAACCGTTGAAGATTGTTTGAGTAATGTTGATAACCGTTTCCAATTAGTTTTGGTCGCGACTAAACGTGCACGTCAATTATCACTTGGCTGGTTGCCACACGTTGAAGAAGAAAACGATAAGCCGACTGTGCTAGCGTTACGTGAAATTGCTGAAGGTCATATCACTCGTGACATTCTTGATGAAACTATTGAAGAAGAAGTGCTTGAATTAGTTGAAGAAGGTGGTGAGAAAATTGAAACAGAACCTGCTGAACTAGATGCATTGACTGCGGCTTTGCAAGCTGAATTAGCTGGCGACGCAGCCGCTTCGACTGATGATTCTTCATCTGCAAAATAATCAATAGAATTACCCTAAATGGATTTGGGGTAAAAAGCTTAGTTAAATAAATGAGAAATAACGGACGGTCAAAGGAGTCGACCAAGGTATTGTGTAGCTAATTATGGTGGCTAATACTGTCGCCAAAAAAATATTTTCCCAATCGCCGGATAAAGCGATGCGCTCGGTATGTAAAAAGCGCTTAGCGTCATATTTGTCTGAGGCAGCTATAGAGGAAATTTATAGCGCTTATGTTTTTGCCGAAAAAGCGCATCGTGGACAGGTTCGTCGTACTGGTGAAAACTATATATTTCACCCGATTGAAGTCGCGGATACTTTGGCTGCGTTGCAAATGGATAATTGCTCAATTATGGCTGCACTCTTACATGACTTGATCGAAGACACCCCTGTTACAAAAGAAGATATTAAAAATCGTTTTGGTGAGGATGTTGCTTTATTGGTCGACGGGGTAAGTAAAATTGGCTTGATTAAGTTTGATAGTCATGAACATGCTGAAGCAGAAAATTTTCGTAAAATGCTTATGGCAATGTCGAAAGATGTGCGCGTGATGATTATCAAGCTCGCGGATCGGTTGCATAATATGCGTACCCTCAGTGCGTTTGAACGTAAGAAACAACAACGCATCTCCCAACAAACTCTTGATATATATGCCCCTATCGCCGAACGATTGGGGCTCTATCAATGGGCGCGTGAGTTACAGGATTTATGTTTCCGTTATCTATATCCGAAAAGACATCATGCAATCAATAAAGCTTTGCGTGATCGCGAAGGTAATCGTAAGCTCATTATCGAAAATTTACGTAAGTCTCTTCATGAAACGATGACCAATGCCAACATCGAAAATTTTGAAGTACAAGGACGGCGTAAAACAGTGTTTAGTATCTATAAGAAAATGGCAACTAAACGACGTTCATTTAAGGAGCTACATGATATTTATGGTTTTCGAATTATTGTAGAAAAACCAGGTGATTGTTATCGTACTCTTGGCATTATTCACAATAGTTATAAACCAATCCCTGGTCGTTTTGTCGATTATATTGCTATTCCTAAAACAAATGGATATCAGTCTTTGCATACTGTTGTTTTCGGTCCTTACGGTGACAATATTGAAGTGCAAATACGTACTCAAGAGATGGATAAAGTTGCTGAAGCTGGTGTTGCTGCGCATTGGGTTTATAAATCAGACGATGAAGAAGTCGTTCAAACAAGCCATTTAGCGAGGCAATGGTTGCTTGAACTATTGGATCCAGAGCACCAAAGCGGTAACCCTGTTGAATTTTTAGAGCATTTAAAATCAGACCTTTTCCCCGACGAGGTCTATGTTTTTACTCCTAAGGGAGATATTAAAAAAATGCCGCGAGGTTCAACCGCTCTGGATTTTGCTTTTGCGGTGCACTCTGATATCGGCTTAAGTTGTACAGGCGCTCGTATTAATCGTGTGCTTGCTAGTCTGCCTACCGTATTAAAGAATGGCGATCGTGTTGATATTATTACTTCACGCCAAGCTAGACCGAATACCGCTTGGCTAAATTACGCAGTTACCGCTCGAGCTCGCACGCATATTCGCCATTACTTAAAAAAACAGACCGATGAAGATGCCTTAAAGTTTGGCAAACGCTTGCTCGCGGGAGCAGTAAAACAACGCATGTTTGGGCGGCGTCGAATCACTAAACCAATTCAAACTCAGTTGCTTGAAGAACTCGAACTTGCTACTTGGTCAGATTTATTAATCCAAATTGGCCTAGGTACGCGTTTGCCAGATATGGTTGCTCGACAAATTGCGCAACTTAAAGGTGAAATAGAAGGACAAGGAGAAGATTTTCAACAAGAAGCGTTGGTTATTAAAGGCTCTGAAGGTTTGCTGGTGACCTATTCGCGTTGCTGTTATCCAATTCCTGGTGACGCTATCTTAGGAACTTTTACTGCTGGACATGGTTTGGTAGTGCATACATCTGATTGCCCCAATATTAATGAATTAAGAAAACAACCAGATCGATGCTTGATGGTCGATTGGGATGAAAACCTAAATAAGGATTTTCATGTAAAGTTACAAGTTAGGGTTAAACATGTATCGGGTGCTTTTGCTAAAGTAGCCACAGCAATTGCCGAAAATGGTTCTAATATTAATAACGTTGATACGCAAGAAGGTGTTGGTGATGTTCAGCAGATTTATTTTAATATTGATGTTAAAGATCGAATCCAATTAGCGACCATTATTAAAGCTATCCGTAAACAAGCCGATGTTGTTAAAGTAGTTCGACAAAAAGGCTAGAGTCTAAATTTTTATTATCGAAACAATCTAAGTTAGACTAACAATAAGGGTAAATTACTTAAGTTAATTACATAGAGAAAATAATACTAATGAAAATACTAATAAAATTATTTCTAATTGTTGTCGTTTTATCTCCTATTGGCGCGTTACAAGCGCAAGATTATGAAGGTTATATTGGTGGCAATTTTATGCTGCGAAATGCGATTGACTCACCGCGAGGTTATTGTCTTGATCTTGAAGGTTACGCATTCACTACTGATACGAGTGCACCAGTTATTGTGCACTCATGTAAAGTAGGGTTTTGGAAAGATGGCACATGGAAAATTGATACCCCAAATTTAGGACAGATTTATTCGCCTGATTTTGATTTATGTGTCGCGGCTGGCGAACTAAAACAAGATGCTGAAGTGTTTTTAGAAACCTGTTCAGACTCATCATTACAGCGTTTTGTCTTTCGTGACGACGAGCGAGTACAAGTTAAGTCAGATGCTGAACAAACATTTTGTCTTGCTGTAGCAACAACAAGTCGTCCAACGGGTTCTAACTTACGTCGACAAATGCGCATGGTTGAGTGTGACAATACCGAAGAAATATATACGCGCTGGATTGTGCCACGTGAAGACACTGTTTACCCACCTATTAACTATGTAGCTAGCCTTGACAATACACCACCAGCGCCTACTGGCATGGCTGGTGGCGGTATGGGCGGTGGTATGGCTATGGGTGGCGGAATGGCTGGTGGCGGCAATATTTTTAATGGTGCTTGCGCACCTTGTCATGCGCCAGCTGGTGAAGGTCATCAATCTGAATTTGGTCCTAAGTTAGCTGGTTACCAAGATTGGTATATAACTCGGCAGATGGAAAATTTCAAAAATGATTTGCGTGGTGCTCAAGATGGTGAGCGTTGGGCAAAACAAATGAATACTCATGCCAAAGATTTTTCTGCAGAGCAAATAGTAGCATTTGCTGAACATATTCAGACCTTTGAAGATATACCCGCAGCATCGACAATCTCTGGTGATGCCGAGCGTGGTAAAACTTTATATTCACAGGCTTGCATCGCATGTCATGGTGTAGATGGCATGGGTAATAAGGAACTAAACTCCCCACGTGTTGCTGGTATGTCAGATTGGTATATGGTCAAGCAATTACAAAACTTCCGCAATGGCTATCGTGGCGCGCATGAAGATGATGTACTTGGTGCTCAAATGGTGCCATTTGCTAAGAACTTACCTGATGAGCAAGCTTTGTTAGATGTTGTTACTTATATTAATGGCTTAGGAAAATAGAGCAGAGTCGAATGTAAGTATCTTACTGGCACTTACATTCGTTTTTATATAGGAAGAGGAATCCAGCACGCCTTAATTAGTTTTAAATTAGTTTGTCGTTATTAGCTGTTAGTTAATATTGATTAACTCGGTCAGTTACTGTTATCTAAACAATTTTTTGGTTGTGTAAATTGACCACTTGGATTTCTAATAGGCACAAGTATTTATTTAATGTATTGGTTATGTTGGCAGCGCTGCTAGCTATATGCTTAGTAGCGCTATATCTACTGCCACATCTGGATTCAGTTACTGAGATATTGCTCAGTTATATCAGTGACTTTTCTGGTTTTGTTGCACAGGCGCCGTTGACTTCTTTTGTCCTAGTTTTTTTATTTTATATTTTACTGTGTGCTGTGCCATTTCCATTTGTTAGCGTTGTCACGTTAGCTGTCGGGTATTTGTTTGGTTTTGCATATGGAATTATTTTAGTCTCTTTTGGTAGTGCTATTGGTGGCTTGATTATGTTTTTATTAGCCCGACGCTTTTTAAGTGCAGCAATGGGCGCACGTTTGCTGGCACGCTTCCCAAGTATTAAACCGATATTACAAGCGGATGATATATGGGTGGCGACAAGTATTCGATTCATCCCTGGGTTGCCATTTTTTTTGCCTAGTCTTGTTATGAGCATGACGCAAATTTCGGCATTTAAGTTTTATTTGTCTACACAATTAGGTCTATTGCTAACTGTTGTGATCTATGTGAATGCAGGGAGCTCTTTAGCAAATTTGAATGCAGTTGGTGGAAGTCTATACAGTCCAAGATTAGTCGTTTCAATGTTGCTTATTGCAATATTGCCGATTGGATTAAAAATCTTAAATAAATATAGAGAGAGTTAATTTATTAACAATGACTGCGTCTTCCTCTCTAAAAGAGCGCTGTGTAAAAACGCATTAGGTTGTTTTCAATAATGGTCAATGACAAAATGCTGCTATGAATAAAATAATAATAAATACAGATAAAGCGCCAGCGGCTATAGGTGCATATTCTCAAGCAGTAAAAGTAGGTGGCACTGTTTATATTTCTGGGCAGATTCCACTATCACCAGAGTCAAGCGAACTTGTGTCAACTGATTTCATTATGCAAGCCGAGCAAGTTTTTGCGAATCTGTCAGCGGTTGCACAGGCGGCCGGTGGTAGTTTAAATGATGCAGTTAAGCTAACAGTTTATTTAATTGATTTAAATAATTTTACACTGCTTAATGACGTAATGAGCAAGTGCATGCAGCAACCTTTTCCTGCACGGGCGGCGGTAGAAGTGTCAGCATTGCCTAAAGGTGCACAAATAGAGATAGATGCCGTTTTGTGTTTAACTTGATTGAGTTAACTAACTACTATTAATGAGCTATTAAAAGGAAGAGTAGATAATGTCTAAAGGTGCTAAAGCAAAGCATGATCAATCAGTTCTTTCTTTAAAAGGCGTTGGTCCGCAAATGGCTGAAAAGCTTGCGCGCCTGCATGTGCATTCGGTTCAAGATGTCTTATTTCACTTGCCTCATCGCTATGAAGACCGTACTTCGGTGACTGCGATTGGTTCATTATTACATAGCGCTTCTGCAGTAGTTGTTGGGCAAATTGAATTGGCGCAGGTGGTATTTGGTCGCCGGCGTAGCTTGTTAGTCAGTATTAGTGATGGAACAGGTAGTTTGATTATTCGTATGTTTTATTTTTCTCGTGCGCAGGAAAAGAACTTCCGCCGTGGTCACTGGGTTCGTTGTTTTGGGGAGGCGCGACGTGGTGCAAAAGGGTTGGAGATGATTCATCCGGAGTATCGTATTACCACTGAAGAGCCGGAAGGTGGTTTAGATAAAACTCTAACTCCTGTTTACCCGACTACAGAAGGTATTAGTCAAAAGTTATGGCGAAATATTACTGATCAAGCTTTAAAGCAAGCATTGCCTAATGTAAGTGAATTAATCACGAGTGATTGCTTGCCAGAAAATTTACACAATGTTTATGCCAATGCCAGTCTTGAGCAAGCATTGATTGATTTGCATCGACCTAAAGCAGGTACTGATCTAACTGCGATGCATGAAGCGAATAGCCCTGCGCATTTACGCTTAATTATTGAAGAGTTATTGGCACATCATCTTAGCTTGCGTAAATCACGAGACCTGCGTCAAAATGAAACAGCGCCGATATTAAAAAGCGATCCAAAGTCACAAAAGAAACTGTTGGATGTTTTGCCTTTTTCTTTAACCGATGCACAGAATCGTGTCGGTAAAGAATTAGCTGCAGATTTAGCTAAGTCAGCACCGACAATGCGTTTGGTGCAAGGGGATGTTGGTTCAGGCAAAACAGTGGTAGCAGCAATTGCTATGTTGGCATCGGTCAGTGCAAAAAAACAAACTGTGCTTATGGCACCAACAGAGTTGTTGGCTGAACAACATTTTAAAACATTAACAGATTGGTTTACGCCGCTTGGTATTGAAGTAGGTTGGTTGGCTAGTAAAACTCCTGCTAAATTAAAGCGTGAAACCTTAGCGAAACTTGCGAATGGTAAGCTATTAGTTGCTGTTGGTACGCATGCGTTAATTCAAGATGCGGTGACGTATCATGATCTGGCTTTAGTAGTGATTGATGAGCAACATCGGTTTGGTGTTGAACAGCGTTTAGCGTTGCGCGGTAAAACACCAGAAAATATTGTGCCTCATCAAATACTCATGACGGCGACACCGATTCCGCGCACTTTAGCAATGAGTTTTTATGCAGACTTGGATATTTCTAGTATTGATGAATTACCTCCTGGGCGAACACCAGTAGAAACTGTTGTTATTCATTCTGACTCACGACGTAATGAAGTGATAGAGCGAGTTCGTGTTGCCTGTGGGCAAGGCCGACAAGTCTATTGGGTTTGTCCATTAATTGATGAATCAGAAATACTCGAAGCGCAAGCTGCAACAGACACTGAGCAAGAGTTAGTTGCGATTCTAGATCAAGTACGAATTGGCTTAGTGCACGGGCGCTTAAAGTCAAAAGAAAAAGAAGCAGTGATGACCAAGTTTCGTGATGGAGAGTTGGACTTGTTAGTTGCAACAACGGTCATCGAAGTCGGTGTCGACGTGCCAAATGCAAGCTTAATGATTGTTGAGAATGCAGAACGTATGGGGTTGGCGCAATTACATCAATTACGCGGGCGAGTTGGTCGAGGTTCAGAGCAATCCTATTGTATTTTGTTGTATCAGGGGAGCCTGAGTCAGCATGCTAAAATGCGTTTACAAACATTACGTGAAACGAATGATGGTTTTATAATCGCGGAAAAAGATTTAGAAATTCGTGGTGCTGGTGAATTATTAGGTACTCGTCAAACTGGCAGCATTAGTTTTAAAGTAGCGGATATAATACGTGATCATTATTTACTTAAAGAGATTGAAGGCTGCGCGCATAAAGTCATTGCACAGACGCCACAAAATATTGAACCGCTAATCGAACGTTGGGTTGGCAGTAAAGAAAATTACGTGAATGCTTAATAATATACCTGCCTATTTACAACTTATGCGTGTCGATAAACCGATCGGTTGGTTGTTGTTGCTGTGGCCGACTTTATGGGCATTGTGGATTGCAGGAGAGGGTGAGCCAAATCCAGTTTATGTCTGGGTGTTTGTGATTGAAGTATTTATTATGCGCTCAGCAGGCTGCGTGATTAATGATTATGCAGATCGAGATATTGATGGCAAAGTAGAACGGACGCGAACTAGGCCATTAGCTTCTGGCGCTTTAAAGGCAAATCAAGCGCTAAGTTTATTTATAATTCTTGGCGTTATTGCATTACTAATTATGTTTTTATTCTTGCCAATGTCTGTTTGGCCTTGGGCAATTCCTGGAGCAATCATCACCATAGCTTATCCATTTATGAAACGCTTTATCCAAGCGCCACAGTTAGTGCTTGGTCTGGCTTTTTCTTTTAGTATCCCAATGGCTTATGTCGCATTAGATCAGCCATTCGATGTGAAATTTATTTTATTGATGCTGGCAAATTTTTTATGGGTTTTGATTTATGACACGCAATACGCGATGTCAGATCGTGAAGATGATTTACAAATTGGTGTCAACTCCACTGCTATTTTGTTTGCTGATAAAGACAAACTGATTATAGGTATCTTGCAAATCGTCATGATTATAATTTGGTTGTTCTTGATGCAATCATTAAACATGTCAGTAACATTTATTGTGCCACTGGTATTGGTTGCAGGTTTGTTTGTATACCAACAATGGTTAATTCGAGATAGGCAGAGCCAACCTTGTTTTCAAGCATTTTTAAATAACGGTTGGCTAGGTGGGTTGATTTGGTTTGGCTTGGTTATCGGGGTGTAATATAAAATATGCAGATCGACGATCTTAGATTTGCATTATTAAGCACGAATAAATAAGAGCTAAATTAGATTTAGTTACGTGATCGATTGTTGCCTTGGCGTCTGCCGCCGCGTTCACTTGCCTCGTCTTTCATTGATTCTAGTGCTGTTAACTGCTCAGAGGTCAATAGGGCTTGAAAGTTTTGTTTATTTGTTACCGTGTTGGTTACTCTTTCGCGGGCAATTGATGCAGCGATTTCAGCAGCCTGATCGACATTTCCTGCCTCGATTAGTTCGCTAACTTCACGGCTTCTTTCTCTAAGGTCTTGTGCCGTTTCACGTTGTGCAGTAAGCAATTCTCTTACTAGAGCTGATTGTTCTTCAGTTAATTCTAATTGTCTTAGTGTGCGTAGACCAATGACACGATCATTGTTGAATTGTCGTGCGCCATCATTTTTAAATCCGTCACGGGCAATACTCGTAGTTGTAAATACCATAGTTACGACTAATGCGCTGATCAGCAATACTGATTTTTTATAGATATTGAGTTTTGACATAATGATTACCTTTAAATTTGTCTAAGTTAGTTAAGTTTAGAAATAAGGATTTACTAATATTTCGATTTTTAACATAACCGATCATGGTTGAGTTGGTATGCAGAGAGTATTCAGAATTTGTTGAGGCTATTAGTTTGAAATTAGTCGAAACTGAGAAATTTATAACGCTGTTAAATTTCTTCTAATTCAGGATTGCCAACACCAAAACTAAGTTCTCCACTACTGAAGCTGGTACCAAAAGTATTGTGCAAGCTTGCAACTTGTCTAATTGCTGATTCTAATTGGTTGCGAGTAAGTTCTCGCATTGGGTGCATGTACGCAGCGTACATTAAACCATCACCAATGGCATAACGTGCATCGAGTGCCAAATGATAGTTTGATACGAGCGTGGCAATAATCATATCTTCCGATAGTTCGTTGACTTCGATAATAGGAGCCACAATACGCATGCGGTTAGCTCTATTGTCTGATATCAAAGCGAGTTCAACGTCATTATAGGTAAATTGGATGGCGCCGAAATCGTCATTGTATTGATCAGCAAAGTCCTCAATGATTTCTGCCATTCTTTGTTGAGTCATTGCTTGTGGAGCTGCTTGTGGGGCTATAGATTGATCAGACTGAGCGATAGCGATAGTTGTAAAAATAATTAACACAAATACCGCAATTATTTTTTTATAACTTTTTCTAAAGTAATGGTGATAAGCGTAAGTAAGTTTTTCTTGTGAATACATAACTAGTTCCTGGTCTGATTACTGAATATATAATTATATTAAGTGAGTATTTATATTACCTTATTCATTTGTCTTTGTTATGGTCTGTTGTGTTTTCATAAAACTAAAAATATTAGACCTTACTCACTACCAATTCTTCCAGTGTAATACGTAGAATGTGATGATAACTAAGATACTTAAAATTTAATTAATATGTCTTACCAATAAATTATCCAAGATGATCCAGGCATTTTTTCAAACCATAGAAGGAACTGCGTTTATCGAATGGTTTTTGATTTCTATGTGGGGCTTTCCAACTTTTATTGCCTTACATTCTGTGGGAATGGCGATTGTTGTTGGCTTAAGCTTAGTTTTAGCCTTGCGCTATTTTAATTTAGCAATGAGTCTGCAATTAAACACTTACTTGTTCCTTGCCAAGGTTGCTTGGTATGGTTTTTTCATAAACCTGATTACAGGAGTCGCATTACTGGCTTCAAAAATATCAGAATACATAATAGATCCGACTTTTTTGATAAAGCTAGGTTTGGTATTTTCCGCTGCAGTTGGTTTGCGGATATTACATCTTGATTTATTAGGTATTAAAGTAATCCCATCAGTAAGCCGTAAAAAGATTGCTGTTCTTACAGTCTTGTTGTGGTTTGGCGCTATCATTGCGGGTAGATGGATCGCTTATTTGTCGAGAATTTATTGATGAAGTTAGCAATTGCTTATTGGTTGAATGGCAGCTTTTTAAATAACTGGATACACAGTGAGTGGTATTTTTGGCCAGTTCTAGAAACCTTACACTTTATTGGTTTGTGCCTGTTGTTGAGCGGTTTATTAGTTGTTGATTTGCGCCTAATGGGTTTTTTTAAAACACTCAGTTTAGATATGGCTAAGCGCTATATTCGCATAACCTTATTCGGTTTCTTAATTAACTTTCTGACGGGAATTTGTTTTTTGGCTGGTAATACGTGGAAGTATGCGCAAGGCAATATGGCTTTCGATTTAAAATTAATACTGATGTTTATTTTAGGTCTTAACGCAATAATCTTTCATAGCAAATTCCAAACAATTCTAGATGGTAATGATGTCACTGTGATTAGTCGTATCATTGGCGGGGTATCATTATT
>CAZFEM010000012.1:0-47726 GCA_964517515.1 uncultured Gammaproteobacteria bacterium
CTAGCAATGCAGTGTCTTTTTCATGCTGGCGATATTTATCTGGCTGCGCGACCAAGCCAACAGACTTTGCAATCATTGATAAGCCATAAGCAGAAACACATGTAATTAAAAAAACAATGATTAACATGCCTTAGACTCTAGCTCTCTTTTCTAAAAACAATATGCGACCCTAATACTAAAACATCCATATCAGTTCGAAAAAAACAATCAATCGCTTCATGTGGCTGGCAAACAACTGGTTCATTCTCGTTAAACGATGTATTTAAAAGCATCGGCACTTGGGTTTTTTGATAAAAAGCATTAATCAATTCATAATATGCTTTATTACTTTTATTCGTTACCGTTTGTAAGCGGCCTGAACCATCGACATGCGTGACCGCTGGAATTTTATCTCTTTGCTCTTTCTTAATCTGAAATACCTTCATCATAAAAGGCACATCAGCATCTGATTCAAACCATGTTGCTACATGGTCACGTAATACAGATGGCGCAAAAGGTCTAAAGGATTCTCGACGTTTTATTTTTAAATTCAAAATATCTTTCATATCCTTACGGCGTGGGTCTCCTAAAATAGATCGATTACCTAATGCTCTTGGCCCCCATTCCATCGCACCTTGGAACCAACCAATAACATTACCCTGAATGATTTTATCGCTGACAATATCAACTAAATTAGTCAGCTCTTGATCAAACGAAACAACGCAGCCTAACTCTTGCAATTTAGAATCATGTTTTTCTAAAACCGATTTTAACTCTGCATCAGTAAACCTTGGCCCCCAATAAGCATGATTCATGCTAAATAAATTCGTTTGCTCGGCGCGCTGATTAGCGACTAACGCTGCACCTATTGCACCTCCCGCATCACCTGCAGCAGATTGCACATAAATATTTTTGAATGGTGTTTGTAAATGTACTTTTCCGTTAGCAACAGAATTCATACCACAACCACCAGCAATACAAAGATTTTCAGTCTGCGTGACTTGATGCAAATGATTTAAAATATGAAAAAAAGTTCGTTCGTAAACATCTTGAATTGAAGAAGCAATGTCGTAGTGACGCTGTTCTAGTTTTGCATCACTTTGCCGAGCAGCTCCTAAAAGGTCGTTTAACTCTTCACTAAATAACTGACTAGTTTTAGGAGAATCACCATCCCATTCATAACCAATTGGTTTTTTGTGATGTTGAAAATACTTTAAATTCAACTCAAAGAATCCTGCCGTTTTCTTTTTCAAGATTTGATCCATTTCGTCTCGAAAAACTGGCTTACCATACGGCGCTAACCCCATTACTTTATATTCATCACCGTAATGAGGGAACCCAAGAAACTGAGTGAGCGCTTGATAAAATATTCCTAATGAGTGTGGGAAATAAACACGGTTTTGTAAATCAAGGTTTTGCTTTTCACCTGCTCCCCAAGCAGCACTAGCAAAATCTCCAAAACCATCGACAGAAACAACTGCTGCTTCTTCGAACGGTGCAACAAAATACGCTGAAGCAAGGTGAGCTAAATGATGCTCAATGTATTCAACTTTGCCGACAAAATTTTGTTCTGGAAAAGCGGCTTGTATATGTTCTTCAAGACTCGTCCTTTTTTTTCGTGTCGCTAATTTTTCTGTTATGAGCTTAATCGATGATTGACCTGATAACACATAACGAATTTTTTTAAAGCGCGCTGCATTCGGGTCCGTATTGATTGCAAAAACGTCAATGTCGCTTAGTTTGATTTTTTGGCTATTTAAACAATATTCGATTGAGCTTTTTGGAAACCCTGCCCAATGTTTGATTCGAGTGAATCGCTCCTCTTCTGCTGCCGCTAACATTTCACCGTCTACAAAAAGACAGGCTGAAGAATCTCCATGAAAAGCATTAATACCAATTACTTTCATGCTCTATTTAAAATTTGCAATAATTGGTGCTCTTGCAGTTTTTGGTTCAATGAAGTGATTTGCACATCACGAATTACAAGCTTAGGAATTGCCAGCACAAACCCGCCCAATATCCCTAGCAATACTAAAACAAAAATATCACCATATAACTGAGTTGCAACTGAAAAGGTTAAGCCGTTCACGGTAATGAATACCGACAAACTCAGCATCAAGGACAATAATCTTTTATCAACAAATTGTTGGCATGTTAGTTTTAAAATACGATTTATATATTTTGCCATAACAAAAAATAACCATATTACGCAGATAAGACCAGGCAAGCCTAACTCCACCATTATCTTACCTAATCCGCCCTCACCTGCACCACCAGCAATGCCGCTGCTTCCAAACAAATTGCTACCTTGAGACGCGATACCTAAGCCTCCCCCTAGTAGACCAACGCGATTATAAGCCCATTGAATAGGGTTCAAACCCAGCGAAATAAAACGCTCTCCAGCATCACCAAATACAGAGGTTCCGCGCGCTAGATAATCCCTTAACGATTCACTATAAGCGCCTAAGTTCAAAATTTCATAGCTCCCCCAAACGACTAAGAGTGAATAAAATATACCTAGAAAATATTTTGAATCGATCGTATTTTTATAAAAAGCAAAAGCAAAATAATATAATAAAATAAATAACGAAATCAGCATTAACATTTTTCTTCGTCCCGTTAATGCCACCACCAGCATTAGCGCTACTACAATAGTCGCAACTAAAAAATAATTTGTTTTTTTTGTTGAACTAACAGCTAAGGTGAATATCAGACAAGCAGTAGTAGATACATGCCAAGCAGCCAATTCACCGGTTCTCATTAGGCCAGTATATGATTTTAGAATTGTTCCTTGGTCATAAATTAAAAGTCCTGTACCGACTTCTTGTAAAATTCTCCAATCAGAACCAAGAAATGATAAACAAACAGAAACAGAAACGACTAACCCGACTGATATGTATAACAATAAAAAACGCCGAATGTTTTCTATATTGCTTGCAAAGAAATAACCAACAACGACTGCTAAAAATGGAGATAAATAGCTCATTAATCCAATAGCGCCAACGATCGGATTTCCGTAACGCACAATAGAGTGAACTAATTGTAAGGCTAAGATAAGTAAAAAAATTAGCATTACGGACTGTATATTTTGATTCCAACGAGAAAATGGCTCAAAACTATAATAGAAACCTTTTTTACGCCAAACAGAATATAAAATTACTGCAAATAACAATCCCACCATGACGATAAAATAGGCAGGTTCCCCAGTTACAGTTTTACGAAAAGGATCCTGCAAAAAACCAATTAGCAATAAGTATTTCAAACTATTTTGGACGTCAACGTATACTAAAAAACAACAAATTAGCAATATCGCAAAAAAAAGAATATCCATGACTGATCTATAAATAAAGAAAAATAAATAGAGAAAATAAAACTGTTAGTAAAGTGCTAAACTCGAAGAAAATTCTTAAAAATCTAGCCTACCAGATTTAGCTAGAGGGTTGTAAAAAAATTATAGATTATGTCTAAACAATACAAACTTGCTTATTTTGTTTCGCACCCTATTCAATATCAAGCGCCATTATTAAAAAAAATTTCAGCTGAAAAAAATATCGATTTACATGTGTTTTTTTTGACGAATCCGGCAACTCAAAATCATACAGACAAGGGCTTCAATACAAAAATAAAATGGGATACGCCTTTATTAGACGGTTATCAATACACTTTCTTAAATTCTAAATTAAAGAATCAAGACTACTCACTAACTAACCCTTCTGTAAAATTACGCTCCGTTAAAAATGCACTTGAAAAAGAACCATGGGACGCCGTGTGGGTACATGGATATAACAATATCGCTTTGCTTTATATTATCTGGAGATGCGTCAAAACAAAAACACCGTTGTTATTTCGTGCTGAATCTAATCTTCTTTGTAGTCCACAAAACATTAAGAAAAATATATTTATAAAGTGGTTAGTTAAAAATTGCTCTGGATTGCTTTGGATTGGACAAGATAATCGAGATTATTATCGTCATTATGGTGCAGCTGAAAAAAAATTATTTTTCACACCTTATGCGGTTGATAATGTTTTTTTTCAAGATCATGGTTTGAAAAGTATTAAGCCGAATACCGACGAAAGGAAGTGTGTTTTATTGTTTGCATCTAAGTTCATAAAACGAAAACAAGCACCACTTTTGCTCGAGGCTTTTGCACAACTCGCAAAACCCCTTCGTGATCAAACAGAGTTATGGTTTGTTGGTGATGGACCAGAACGTATAATTCTTGAACAACGAATTAATGAATTACAATTAGCAAATCAAGTTTTTTTAAACGGGTTTTTGAATCAATCCGAATTGCCTTCAGTTATATCCCAATGTGACGCATTTATCTTGCCTTCAGAAAAAGAACCTTACGGTTTAATTATTAATGAAGTCATGAATTTAGCTAAACCGATTATCACAACCGACGAAGTTGGTGCTGCTCGTGATTTAGTTGAACACAAACAAAATGGTTGGATTATTCCAGCTAGAGATGTGCACGCTTTAACAGAAGCTCTAGCAGAAGCTGTTATTAACAGAGAGTCACTTAGTGCTATGGGAAAACATAGTTTAGATAAAATCAATCAATGGAGTTTTGTTGAAGACATTGCAGGAATTCAATCAGCATTGCGTTCTATTCAACCTCATTAATTAGTCGTGGGCCTTGTTTAAACATAACGCAAGCTTTGTACAAGCCTCTTATTTCGCCGACTAAGCGAATCGGAATCCACCAAGGTTTATGTAAATAAAATCGTTTTTTTAAACAACCAAAAAAACGACGTAAAACATACGACATAATTTCATATTTTTTCTTCCCACAACGCATCGCAAAGTAATAATCTCCTTGACTATGTACTGGTGACATAGAAGTTAAAAAACTGTTTACCACTGCTCGGGTTCCACCAGTCGCTATTTTAAGATGGTTTAAACTCGCTTGAGGGTTAAAATGAAAAGGCTTATTTGTGTATGCAATCATACGTCGACAAAATTCAGTTTCAAATCGATAAGCCGCTCCAGAAAATTGTTGATCAAATCCACCGCACTGTATAGCTGCTTGTCTATCAACAACTAAATTACCTGCCATACAATTATATATTTCAGCGGGTTTATTTGAACTAAAGGGAAAACTCAGATCACACACCAGTTGAAATTTAGAATAGTAATTATCATCTCGGATGGTAACCGCTTCATCAGGTTGTAATATCTGCCCGATATAAGCACTGGCTTTTTCACTGTTAATAGCTTTTCTGTGCTGATGAATAAAATCAGATTTAAATTCAACATCATCGTCAATGAAAAGAACATAGCTCGACTTTGCCGCTTGTAAGCCTTTATTCATAGCGATCGGGATAGATGGAGCATCTAATCTAATCCAAATAATTTTATTTTTATTAACTAAAGCAGTCAAAGCAGCAACCACAGCATCATTCTTTTGATAACTTGTTTGATCTATTACTAGAATTTCATCGGCTAGATGGTCTTGATTAAGCAAAAGATTAATTGCATCTAATAATATTTCCCCCCGATTATAGGTAGGAATGACAACTGATAATGTATGCATTTGAGTCATACGATATTTGTATTAATTTTGATCGACATTATTGTCAGTCGACGCAACACCCAAACTAATTCCTCGCAACATACCAATATTAATAACACATTGATAAAATCGATCAATACGGAATTTAACTAATTGATAAAAGCCTCCGCAGCATTGATAGGCAATTCTACGAAAAGGGTTTCTAACTTTAGCACCATCTAAATTAACTGCTGCAACACCTTTTTGGATTCCATAGCAATACAAATATGGAATAGAAATTCGTTGTCTTTGAAAACGATGGCGTACTTTTACACCAGCAAGATAATAGCCTTTAAAACCTAAGTCCTGAGCTCGATAAAAATATTCTGTTTCTTCACCGCGACCTATCTGCTCACCAGTCACACCAAGACTTTGATTAAATAACCCTACTTTATCAATTAATTCTCTACCCAAAGCGAAATTCGCACCAAAAGGCAACGGATCATTTTTCTCTATAACTTTATCTACTGCACCTAGGTCAAAATGGCCGATCAAACCATTCAACATTGGTAGATTAGCCGATTTCATCCACCAAGGAGGTTCTTGTCCCCAATCGACATGAATGCGACCACCAAAAAAGAAATTGTTAGGAGTCATTTGCATAGCTTTTCGATACTTTGCAATAAAGTTATTTTCAACCGTAATGTCATCGTCGATAAATACAATAAAATCACCATTAAATTCTACTAATCCTTTATTTCTTGCCGCAGATAATCCTTGTGTTGCTTCAAAAAAATACTTTATAGGCAATTTATCAATAAATTCGTTTATAACACTAACAGTTTGATCAATTGAATTATTATCAACAATGATTATTTCATCACCTTCAATAAAATCAGAAGAGATCTCATTCAGCGAATGTAAAGTTTTACGTAATTCGCCACAGCGATTGAACGTACAAATACAAAGACTGATTTTCATTTAATTCAACTTATGTTGTTCAGTCGTTTAAATGCCGTACTAACTGAATCTCGTAAATAATTTAAATTTAACTCTTCATCACCCCATTTTGATTTTTTTAGGTTTTCAAAAACTTCTGATATTTCAGCTCTAATATCTTCAGGAATTTTGTCGTTATTAACGCTTTTATTTTTAATGGCAAATAACAATTCTTCTAGTTTTTCAGATTGTTTATTAACATCAATCTTGGAGATGAGTTCATTAGAATAAATTTCATTGGCACTTAACATGTTAGTTAACTGTTTAATAATTTCTTTGCTCGGCAAACTTATTTGATCTCTACCACTGAAATTGCTGCTCTGAAGTTGACTGAAGTTTTCATCATTAACTGCTGAAATAACTTTATCATAACCGACTAATACAGTTGGCTTACGTAGTGCTATGCCTTCTAAAACAACCCTTCCCATTCCAAATACGATATCTGAATTTTTGATAACTTTTTGTACTTCTTGTGTAAGTGGCTCTACTTTTATTCTCTCAAGCACCTTATAAACAGACGGATTTAGCAACATCCATTTTTTACCTAATAATTTCAAAATATTTTCTTTATTATTATTTGAGAGAAAATTTTCTTCTGATTTAATACCAGTATGAATAACCATGCTTGAGTTAGGAAATTTCTTTAAGAAATCAACAAATAACTTTGTTGCAGCTCTGATATGTTCAAGTTTTTGGCGCCTCGCAAGTAGCACTACACGAAAATTATTTGACGCCTTACCTCTCAACAACTCGGAATCATTCAGTTCAAAAATGTCTACCGCATTTACTATTAGCGAGGTTTTGTGCTTTTTCATTAGTTCGCCACTAATGCTTGCAATTTGATCTGCAATTTCGATACTAACGCCGCTGATATTCCCCTCATAGTGCATCATGCACGCCAAACCTAGCTGGTCGTTTATCCGATTTAATCGACCTGCACTTAGTAGAGGTCCATGCATGGTATACAACAATGGAATATTACAATGCACAGACACTAACCACGCCGGTAATAAATTATAATGCTGAACCCATAAAACATCTGGAATAAAGTCAGCGACGGCTTCATTGATAGTATTTAAAAAACCCTCTAAATCATTCTCTGACTCTTTTAGTGAAACTTGATAGACCTCATCAAATATTTTATCAACAGTTATATTCTCGACTCTTTGCGCGACTAGAGCAGTTTGCATATCGGCCCTTGATCGTAGAGACCTAGTATAACAATCAAGATATGTTTCTCGTCCCCCTACTAAAAAATTATCTGTGATGATTAAAAGACGAATTTTTTTCTCACACATACTCTATCTTTCACTAATCGTATGTGATTTAAGAAGTAGTCCAATCATAATCCAATGCAATAAAACCATACTTTTTGCCTTGCACTATATACTGCGAAGAATTTTTCATCGAAAAATAAATTGCTCGTTGAGAAACATGAACAAGCTCGTTGTTATTTATAACAGCAACATTTAGGTAATAACGACCATTAATAAGCGGGAGACTACTAACACTCAAACTAATTGAATTACTCCCTTTCTTTAAATTTATTTTTTTCGAACCAAATTCACTGCTTATTAATGCTAACCTTTGTTCACGCTCATCATAAAAGCCAACTTCTATTGCCGCTTGATTAATATTATCTAATGATTCAATCTGGAAATTAATTCGGCATTCTTGAAAGGTTTCAAAAACTGATTCAGTTGCTGGGTCATCGTTTTCAAAATACACACGTCGAAGTGTAATATGTTGCTCACCATTTGAAAGGTCATTAGCTATCTGTCTATTTAAAGTCGATTGATCTTCATATTTAATGAGCACTCGGTCAATCGAATCATCTATAACTATACGACCTTTATCAAGTAATATTCCTCTTTTACACAAAGTCGATACTGCTGATAAGTTATGACTTACAAAAATTACAGTACGGCCTTTTGAACTAACATCACCAAGTTTACCTAAACATTTTTCTTGGAACTTCTGATCACCAACAGCTAATACCTCATCGACTAATAAAACATCTGTATCAAGGTGCGCGGCTACTGAAAAAGCTAGTCGAACATACATGCCACTCGAATATCTTTTGACTGGTGTATCGAGAAATTTTTCTACTCCAGCAAAATCAATAATTTCATCAAATTGTTTATTTATCTGAGCGCGTTCCATACCAAGAATGGCACCGTTAAGATAAATATTTTCTCTCCCTGTTAACTCAGGGTGAAAACCAGTCCCTACTTCTAATAAGCTGGCAACTCGCCCATGAATTTCAACTCGTCCTTTTGTTGGCGTAGTAATACGAGTTAATATTTTTAAAAGTGTGCTTTTACCAGCGCCATTGTGACCAACTACACCGACTATATCCCCTTGATTAATTTCAAAATTGATATCTTGCAAGGCCCAAAAACGATTATCTTCAGTAGCATCACCACTTAATTTTTTAAATTTTCTCAATGGGCTATTAATAGCGCCTGTCAGCATTTCGCGGAAGTTATCATACTGTTCTTCTACTCCACCAATAATATATTCTTTTCCAAGCCCGGTAGATTTGATTGATAAATTACTCATTTCATTAACCTAAATCACATCCGCAAATCGTTGCTCTGCTTGTTTAAAATATCTTAATCCAAAATACAAAATTGCTAAGGTAAACCCAAACGAACAAAATACTGAAAGCCAGTCAATATCAGTACCAAGAATAGAGGCTCTTACACCACCAACCCAACCAGCAATTGGGTTCAAATAAATAACCCACTGCCAATTTTTGGGAATAAAAGATAATGGATAAATCACTGGTGTGACATACATCCAAATTTGAATCATAAATGGCAATACAAAACGAAAATCTCGATAGACTACTGTAATCGCAGTTAACCAAGCACTTAAGCCTATGGCTGAAGCAATAAGTCCGATAATAAAAATTGGAAAAAAAACAATTTGCCAACTTAATGAAACTGAAAAAATTAGCATCAGTGATAATAAAATAACGAAAGAAATTAAAAAATCAATGACGCTTACGCCAATCGAGGCAATAGGAATAATCAAGCGGGGAAAATAAACTTTACTTATCATGTTTGATGCGCCCAACAAAGACACACTAGCCGAACTAACTGCACTCGAAAATAAGTTCCATGCCAATAAACCTGAAAAAACAAAAACTGGATATGGGAAACCCTCTGATGGGATTTTTGCTAAACGTCCAAAAATGAGTGAAAAGATCACCATTACTGTTATTGGTTGAATCACAGCCCAAACAACACCTAGGACAGTTTGCTTGTAGCGAACTTTAATATCTCGCATTACCATTACCCAAGCAAGTTCGCGATACTCACACAGTTCTTTTAGGTCAATTCCATTTGCTCCTTTTTTAGGCTCAATAATAGTTATGTTTTTTGGCATAAAAATACTTGAGTCATCTAATCAAAAAATTTTGTTAAAGACTAAATGCTATCATACGCAGCACATAAGGATGCGCCAATGGTTGGCGCGCGAAACTGTTTGCACCAATCAGTTATTTGACCATACATTTCATTAAATGTTTGATCTTTTAGAATCGTAGCAAGTGATTCGCTTATCGCTTTTACATCAAAACAATCGTGCTGTACTGCAAATTTACTACCGACTTCAGGTAATGAAGCTTTATTAGAAATTATAACAGGTGTACCACAAGCAAGCGCTTCAATAACTGGCATACCAAAGCCCTCATATAAAGACGGAAACAATAAGCAATCAATTAAATTATATAATGCAGGTAATTCATTCTCATCTTCAAGGAAACATTGCTTAACATGTTTTTGTAAATCATATTTCTTCACTAAGTAATCAAATTCTATTGAATAATGTCCTGTTTTTATTAGTTTTATCGGTAGGCCTGTCTCCTTTAATAAATGTTGCAACACCTGCAAACTAGTATGATGATTTTTATAATATTCTCGGCCACTAACCATTAACCATTTACAATTTTCATCCAATTGATATTTTTTTCTTAAAGCAGCTACTTTAGATGGTTTAACAGAACAAAATCTGTCATCTAAAACCGGCGGAATAATTGATATTTTTTCTGGATCAATATTTAAATAATGTTGCAAATCATTTGCTGTATTTTGACTAATTGTAATTACTCGATCGAATTTTTTTATGAAGTTAATCGAATATAAATTAAAACTAGGTTTTCTAACAGAAAACGGATCGCCAGTACTATCTTTTTTTATTACACCTTTCCAGGTTAAAAAAGGAATTAAATCATGAACTGATATGCAGGTTTTGCCACCACTTAATGAAGGATATAAGTGAGCATAACCATGATCGATTATATGATGGATCTGGTTTTCATTATTCGTTCGCTTTTTTTTTATTTGACGAGGGTAATCTACATAACGCAGGTAGCGCATTACCCAAGCATTATCTCGCCACTTCTCTAAAGACGATGAAGGAAATATAGAGTTAGGTTCTAGCTGATTAGCTATCAATGCCTTTTCAACACCATCGGCATAAATCTCCATACTTATTCGTTGATCAGACTTAAAACATCGATATAAAGATAATTCCATATTTCGCTTACTATTAATTTTTAAGCACTAAGCAATTTATCAAAATAAGCTATCGTGTATTTTAAACCTTGTTCTAATTCAATAGATGGCTGCCAGTTTAATAATTCTTTGGCTAGATCAATATTAGGCTGTCGCTGCCGGGGGTCATCACTCGGCAAAGGTTTAAATACAACTTCAGATTTAGAATCGATTTGTTGCTTAACGTTCTCAACTAATTCTAAAATTGTAAACTCATTAGGGTTGCCAATATTTACTGGGCCAGTAACTTCTTTGCCAGTATTCATTAAACTAACCATTCCATTAATTAAATCATCAACATAACAAAACGATCGGGTTTGGCTGCCGTCACCGTAGATGGTTATCGGTTCATTTTGTAATGCTTGTACAATAAAATTTGAAACTACACGTCCATCATCTGGGTTCATCCGTGGTCCATAGGTATTAAAAATTCGCATCACTTTTATATCGACATTATGTTGACGGTGATAGTCAAAAAATAAAGTTTCAGCACAACGTTTTCCTTCGTCATAGCAAGATCGAATGCCTATTGGATTAACACGCCCCCAGTATTCTTCAGGTTGTGGGTGCACATCTGGATCACCATATACTTCACTAGTTGATGCTTGTAATATTTTTGCGCCTACTCGCTTAGCCAGTCCCAACATATTAATAGCGCCATGCACACTAGTTTTAGTGGTTTGCACCGGATCATATTGATAATGAACAGGTGATGCAGGACAAGCTAGATTATAAATTTCATCGACTTCAACATATAAGGGGAAAGTTACATCATGACGCATTAACTCAAAACGAGGGTTATCAAGCAAATGCAAGATATTGCTCTTATTTCCCGTAAAGTAATTATCAATGCATAAAATTTCATTGCCCTGATCAAGCAAGCTCTCGCACAGGTGTGAACCTAAAAAACCAACACCCCCAGTTATTAATATTTTTTTTGTCATAAACTGAACATAATTACTATTTGTTATAGTTTTTCTAAACTTAGTTTTTTGCTGTTGATGCTGTCGTTGCATACATTAATGCAATTATGACAAAGAAGAAGACTCGTATGTTAATAATCTGTAAATTAAAGTCCACCAATGATTGTGCTAGCGCAGATAACAGAACAACCAAAGCACCAATCATCACTGAAGCTACTAAGGTACTCGAAGTGACTTTATAACTACTAAATGCTGATTTTAACGCCATTAAGATAAAGGTAATAAACAAAATCAAACCCACTAGACCTTGTTCTAACCAAAGCTGTAAATATTCATTATGAGATTGATCAAAAATAACTTGTCGTAAATCAGTATGCTCTCGATATATCTGAAATACAGTCGCGTAACTCCCAGCTCCGTACCCCATTAATGGAGCATCCACTATTGCCTGTAAAGTAATGTTCCATTGCACAACCCTCTCTCCCAATGTAAAACCATCAGCATTCATCCTTGTCATCAGGTCTTGACCAAATAATAAATACAAGCCAATTAAAAAAAGAATTAAAAAAGACATTATTCGGAACTTTTTTTCGATTCTCTTATCAAACAAACTAACAAATGTGATTACTAAGAAAAAGGCGCTAACTAAACCAAATACCCCTGCGCGAGATTGAGATAAAATAATTGCGATGAAACTAATTGCACCTATAACAACAACAAGAACTTTTGGGCTTAGCACTAGATCTAAAATAACAACTAGTGGTCGTGATGATCCCTGTTTGCTCATCAGACTCTTTGAAAAATAAGTAATAACACCAATTAAACTAAGGCTAATAAGTCCTGCGAAATGATTACGGTTAACGAACATTCCCCGCGCAGCATTAAAATGACCATCCAACATTTGTTTATCAACGAGCATTAAGCTATTAAGTTTTGCATACAAACCAATTAAAGCGTGCGACAAGCCTATTAAAGTTAAACATATTAGTAACTGCTTAACACGAATTCTGTTAGTAATTATTGCCAGAGATAAGAGCATCCAGCTAAACACATAAATATTGGCAAAAAATATAGATTTTGCCTTTTGTGAGTCTGATATGCCTAACAAAAACTCTTGATCAAACCAATTCGGAGCTGAAGATAAAAAATCATTCCTTATCGACAAAAAAGTCGGCCAAAAAAACTGGGCTAGCAACCAGATTAATAGAGTGCCTAAGGTAATCAATCCCGTACGTGATAGCCTTATTGCTTGTTTGTTGTAGTTTGCTCCTAAAAGCAACAGAGCAAGATAAAAGCAACAAAAAAGATATAAGTAACTTGCTTCAGGCGCCCAAGAAAAGCTGTCGTACCTCTCTCCGACAAAAGAAACACTAACAAGCATCAGCAAATAAATATACCAAAGAAATATTTCTAAGCCAGACACAAAATTAGTTCGTAACTGTTTAAGTAATAAGATCATCTAAGGTTTCAATAAAACTCTAAGAATACTTTGAGGTCGCTCTCTGAAATTCCTATTTGACGAGCTAAAAAATCAGGTTGCTGTTGAAAAGGCAAATTAGCTGCAATTTTTTTACATGCTAATGGATTCTTTAAATTTTGCGTAAAGACAGAAGGAATACAATAACGGGCTAGAACATACATGGTTCGATGATGCCACCCAGACAATCTATAAAGCTGTTCTATAATCCATGACAATTCAGCAGAATTAGGGTTCGACTCATACTGAACACTTAATAATCGCTGCCAATATCTAATTTCAATTGGATCCATATTAATTAAGTGTTGAGTTGTTTGAATTGATTGCTGTAATACTTTGCGTCGTTCTTCGGGCCAAATCATAAACTCTAAAGTATTTTCTTCTTCATCCATTCGTGCTTGAAGATCCTTTTTTAATTGATGCTGTGACTCAAAGAGAACATTGGAACTAACAAATAAATTTGGCCAACTACTCTCAATGCTTGGTTCATTATTCGAAACAGTATTTGCTAAAATAGCATAACTAAAATAACTAAATGCCAGGTAAGCTGAAGCGGTTAACAACACCACCATAATGATCTGGTTTTGTATTTTCGCTTTCATCTAATAGTTTTTAATTAAGAGATGTTACTCTTACAATTCTCTTCAACTATAAATTGAATTTGTTTTGCCAGTCAAAAGACTCAGTTGTTTATTGATTTTCGCCAGCATTTTTATAAGCATAAGTACCGTAACCATAATAAGCTCCATACTTATATGAGTTATTTTTCTGAATATCGGCGCGTGATAAAACAACACCATCAATAGCAACTTTACTAGCATTCAATCTTTTTACTGAATCGCTTACCATGTGATGCGTTGTTCTATCAGACTGTACAACCATTAATAGAGCATCACAAAGTTGTCCCAAAACAATTGCATCGCTAGCAGGTAAAACGGGTGCAGCATCAATGATGATATAGGTGAAATTAGCACGTAACGCTGAAATAATATTAGCAAACCTTGAGCTTGCTAGCATTTCAAGTGGGTTAGGTGGAACTGTTCCAGAACTCAATATTTGTAAATTACTTTCGTCTTTATCAGTAATCAAGCATTCCTTAAGTGTAACAACTCCGGCTAAGTAATCCACAAGACCATATTTATGATCAGATTGAACAATCTCTTTAATTCTAGGACGACGTAAATCAGCGTCAATTAATAATGTTTTACCTAGCTGGGCATAGGCTAGAGCAAGATTAGAAGCGATTGTTGTTTTACCTTCACTTTGCACAGAAGAGGTAATTAAAATAACTTTAGGCGGCTGGTCAACATTAGAATAAATCATACCAGTGCGTATATGGTTTATTGATTCTGCAAAAGCAGATTGTTTATCAGATAAATAATGGCGCTCTACCGGTCCAATATCTTTAGAAAGCATATTTTGCACGACACCAAACATTGGCAAACCTAATCGAGTTTCAATAGATTTAGGGCTCTTGAAAGTGTTATCTAATTTTTCACGCAAAAAAACCAAAATAATTCCGAGTAATAATCCACCAATTCCCCAAGTAAGAATAATTTTCTGTTTCTGAGGATATATAGGATTACCGGGCGGCAATGCTTTATCAACAATACGAGCACCTTGTACGCCTGCTGCAGACGATGATAAGTCAGCCTCTTTAAATTTCGCTAAAAAAGCTTCATATAATTCTTGGTTAACCTCAACATCTCCTTCTAATCGATCCAGCTCAACTTCTTTATTTCGGCTTAAAGAAATACTTCGTGAATAAGAGTCCAACCTAGCTTTTGCTGCATTTAACTCAGCACGTGCTTCACTCATTCTAGGGTGTCGTTCTCCATAGCGTTTTGTCAAATCATCAAAGTTTGATTGCGCTTGTAAATATTCTGTATTTAATGCTTGTAATTCATTGTCTGTAATCTGACTAGAACGACTTGAATCAAGCATCCCTTGATCTGTTAAAAAAAGTTGTAACCTAGATTGAGCAGCATCTAAACTGCTTTTAACATCAACAATACGTTGCGACAACCAGATTGCTGTTTGCTGACTTCGGTTAGCTTGTGAATCAAGGCTTTGCTCTATATAAGCATCAACTAAAGCATTAGCTATCTCTGCCGCGAAATTAGAATTAGTAGATTGGAATGTGACACGTACCAAATTGGTTCTATCACCACCACTGACACTAACCCCAGATTGAATAATAGAAGTAAGCCATTTCTTCTTCAGCGCTGCTTGTTCCGGCGTTAACTCAAGTGCCTCGATCGGCTCTACATAAACCGGTTGTAATTGAAGCCCTGTTAACCTAGAAAACTCATTTAACAGCGACTGAATTACTCCTGGTGGAACCAATAACTGTTGAACAGACTGCCGTTCAACAAGTTGTAATCGATCAACTACTCTTTCAGCTACAGAACGGCTTTTTAAGAGTTCATATTGAGTTTCATAAAAACGAAAGGCATAGGGATCAAATAATGAAGATTGTGTACTACTTCCAGTACTCGGCTCAACAGCCATTGTTAAGCGTGCTTCGTAGATTGGCGTTTCTGAAATCGCTTTAAACACACCAGCAATAGAACCTAAGAACATCATAATAATAATACCCCAACGACGATCTTTTATAATTTGAACAATACCACCAAGAGTATTGCTCAATGATTCTGTTTGGTTATCCGAGTTATTACCAGATTCGATCAAATTCCTGACTAAATCATCAGCGCTATTCAAACCGTTAACTTGTTCTAATGATTTCAAAACCAGCTCGCGCCTACATTAATAATGTCGCCAGGTTGCACTAATAAATACAATGGCACTCTTTTCATTACTTCAGGTACTTCTTGATCATCGGTATATCTCGACACAGAGACCCTGCTTTTGGCAGCTCGCAAGCTAAATCCACCTGCTAATACTACAGCTTTTTCAACTGTCAAGTCTGGTCGAAATTGATATTCACCAGGGCGATTAACTTCGCCATGCAAATATACATATAAAAGCTGCCCTTCTTCAGTGACACCTATTTCTTCATCGACAGTCAGAATATCACCGGGCACAACTTGTTGACTACTACTTAAAGATAAACCTTGATATATTATTCGCCCATTCCTTTCTAAACTAACACCAGAAGTTTTCGCCGCCCGCGTAGTCCCACCAGCTAAAGATAATGCTTGAGAGACTGTTAACCCTTCTGTATAGCTAAACGCTCCCGTAGAAGATACTGCTCCGCGAATAAAAATAGGACGATAAGCTTCAATAGTTACCGTTAATCTCGGATTATTTATATAACCCTGTGAAAAGGCTTGAATTAATTCACGTTCAACTTCTTGAGTAGTTTTTCCTACGATCGGTAACGAGCCAATTAACGGGAAAGAAATTGCACCACTTTGTGGAATACGTGTAGCAGGGATATTCAAATCGTTTTCACCGAACACCGTTACAGAGATACTATCACCACTAGCTAAACGGTATTGGTTGTTACTATTGGTAACAATAGGAGTGGGCACGAAATCAGTCTGTGCTAAGACTGTTGAACTATTTGTACTAGGTTGCTCACTCTGTTTGTCTAAAACGTTTATTTGGCTAGGTACTTGTCTATTTGACCCTTCTTGGTTTAGTGAATTAGTCTGCAAAATTGCTGTCGAATCACTCTGCACTATCCATTTAGAGTTATTTTGTTGCACTGGATTAATAGAACTATCGAAATTACTTAGCTCATTATTATTCAGCTGTGAAGAATCGATTGCAAAACGAAAATTAATAGGGGCATAAATATTTACAAAACCATTATTTATACTAATTGCTTGAGATTCATAACCTAGGTTAATTTGACTAATGACCTTAGATTCAAACGAGGGTGTCATACGTGCATTAAGCTGATCTGTTAATACCTTTGCTATACCAGTATTTTTATTGACTTCAATATGCTTAGCACTCACCCACACAGATATTGTTGGTTGTGAAAACTCTATAATATTCCATCCATTTTGCCTTTCTACTATTTTGTATTGGCTATTTCCAGGCACCACTTGAACAGGTGTCTTAGTTCTAGAAGTATAGATTTGCAAAGATGACTGAGCATTTAACGGTGGCACAAACAGTGCCAAGAGAAGTACAGCAACACAGAGTGAAAATGACGCTTGTGCAATTATTATGAAATTACTCAACGCCTTATTTATATACGATCCAATCCGCCTTAAAAAGGTAGGGTTAAGAAATAATAAGTTTACAATCATTGTCGGCATTACGAAAAAATACGCTTATTTAGTAAGATTAAAATAATAACTGAAGGCTTATCGTTACCAGCTGTAGAAAGGACTATGAAATTAGCCTTAGCGCACAGCACGAGGGTATTTGAATGAATTTAATTCATTACCACCATTATTTCGATTTAATATGCTACGTAAATCAGAACGAAATGTCACACCGAAAAGTCTATCTGAAAAATCAAAACCAGCATCATTCGAATCTCTTTCAACTTCAGAATAAAAAATCTCAGCCGTCAGCCAACTACGAAAGTTGTAATTTAAAGCAACACCCCAATCAAAAAATTCATCTTCTCGACCCGAATTAAAATCATCTTCAATCCATTTAACATGGGCATTAAACCCTATAAGAGGAGTAAATGAATGATCAAAGTTAACCCCCAAGAGATCACTAATGAAAAAGTCTGATTCTAAATCACTGGGCTCTTCAACATTTCTAGATGCTCCAAATGTCAAATTACTAAAAGGGCTAAAAGCATAATTCAGGTTGGCATAATACCGTTCTCCTTCATAATCCTCTCGCGTAGAATCAGAGAAGTCACGTTCTGTTGCACCAATCCCAATTGCACCGCTCAATGAATTTGCTGGTTTCCAACGCAAGCCAATCAAATAATCATCCTGATCGCTATCCAAGGAGTTAAACTCACGATCAAAATCAGTCTCTGTGAATTGATACCGCACAAAAGCTGTTGTTCTTGTTCCAATTAGATAACTAACATCTAAATGCCAAGAATCACTATTTCGATCCCGATTACCAGTTAAATTATTATCGCCTTGTAAGTTATTCGTGAACTCGGTGCTATTTCGATCATATCCAAGAGTCGCACCAAATCGACTAATTTTTCGGCCATAGATTAGATCGAATCCAAAAGAATCGGTAGAAATCTCATCGGGACCAGTGTCCTCACCTATCAATAATTCATTAAATGTTCGAGAACCGGAAGCGCCGCGCTCTTCAAAAGTTTCAGCAACACGCCCAAATAAGTTCAAATCAAAACGCCTGCCTAAGTCTAGACCTAATTGTGCATTTAAAATATTTGCGCTGACATCTTCCTGACCAAGCTCATCATGAAATATAAATGACCCTGTATAAGCGGCATAAAATTGATGTTGCCCAAAGTTTGTTCTATACGCTAATGCTGGAGTTATAGTTAAGCGCGTATCAGATTCGTCTAGATCAGAGCGCCTACGAACATTATCATGACTTGCTATGGTTACTTGAATAGATGGATAAAAATCATTTAATAAATCCAAAGGTTGGTCGATATTACTGTCTCTAACAAGTGAAGAATCAACAAAATCGCTTGTTGTATTTGCCGCCGGAGATAAACCAAGCGATGAAATTTGTGCGTAACTTAAAGCAGAATAAATAGGCAAACTAAAAAGAAGAATCCAACCAGCAAAATTTCTTTTTATTTGTTTTTTTCTGATGAATATAACTTTTGATTTTTGCATAGAATTAAGTTGACGGTTGTCCTATTTGGTTAAACTTATCAGACTAATCACCTGCTGGCTACAATCTACTAACTATACCCTTGCTAACTACAAGGAGGAGACGCACATATCGGAATTGGTCCAAAGCCACCATTACCCCCAGATAAGCCTGTAGGCGGTCGAATCCCTGTAGCAAAGGTTCTCAGGGCACGCGGACCAAGTGTATAAGGTTTAGTGCGTGCATTATCAATATAGTAAAATGCTACGGGTACAGTATTTAGTTGTCCCAACGCTGCAATTGCGGCAATCAAATCCGGTCGATTAATAATTAACCCTTTATTTAATAAAGCGCCAAGACTCAAGTCACCATCATTCACATAAGGGAAAGCACTCTCATTACGAGGATCACTATAAGCTGCATATTGAGTATTCGAGTTAATGTTGGCAGCCACTTTTTCACTATCATTACCTCTTAGTATTGTTATCAAAAAAGAAGGTTTTTCCGTTTGGTAATCACGAGCTTCATTTAACAACCGTTGCCAATGCTCAGGCTCAAAATCTTGCTGTTCAGGGATTTCAAACAATTGCTGGATTTCAGTTACTTCGGCTTGAAGATGATGATCGCCAATCTGCCACTCAGGAACAGGAGTAACCATTAACGAATGGTCTCCATATGCTTGTTGGACTCCTCGTATCGTTCTTGGGTATTTAAGCACCTCAACCATTTCATCAATTGATCGCTCTCGTTGGTGATTGAAAATAAATAAAATAGGCAATGTTGAATTGTTGGGCGCACGTTGAATTCGGGCAACATCATCGATTAAGATAGATTGCCCTGCTTCATAAAGCGAAATCAAAATTGGACGGTCTACTGACTCACTATCAGAGGTAATAATATTATTTTCATAATACCAATCTGTACTTCCTTGAACTATATTGAGTTGTTTTAATTCTACGACAGGAGCTTCAAAGTGATATTGCCCATCAAGCCAATCGGGATTAGTTCTTAATACTTCTCGGTTATCAAAAAATCGGTTCACTATATTTTGTACGGAATAAGATTTTAAAATACCTGTCTTCTCAAGATCTTCAAGGTCATATTCAGTAGAATCAAAATCACGTTGTTCAGATAAAAGTGGCAAAATGGAAATTGCGGATTCAGCAAAGTCACGACTTTTATCAGGTTGATATTGCGCGGCTGCTTGCAGCATATCATCAACACCAAGCCCCATAGATACTGCATGTAAGAAAACTAAAATTGATGGCGTCTCCTTACTCAATAAACTTAATAATTCTATACGTGTAGCAACACTCGCTTCACTATAAAGTAATTCACCATATTCCGTTTCGATATATTTCTCAATTGAGTCTGAATTACGATTTAGGGTAGGTGTTTGCGCGTTCGCAAAACTAATGAAGACTGTCTGAAACAGAATCGTAAAAAAAACTAAGCTTGTAAGGAATATTTTTTTCCCAAAACAGTCTTTTTTTGAAAAAAAAGTCCCTCTATATATTTGCTTCATAAGCGATGAGAACTAAATCCTACTTGGTAGACGTTATTTGTTGACTATAGTAACCCTAACAAATAGATAGGCCATGTATACAGTCATTTTTATGTCATAATTTTACTATAGCTTGTACCATATTATATTTATACATAAATGAACATTAAATTTAATGTTTGATTACATAATTTATCAATTACAAAATATCGGAAATTAGTCGATCCTCCTTATTAAATAATTAAAATTTCGACTGCTGCTTTATTATCTCAAGCCCATTCATATAAGGCTTCAATACTTGAGGGACAATAACACTGCCATCTGACTGCTGATAATTTTCTAGAATTGCTACTAATGTCCGCCCTACTGCTAAACCAGACCCGTTTAAAGTATGCACGAGAGCTGGTTTTTTTTGTTCGCTACGGAATCTAGCTTGCATACGCCGCGCTTGAAAAGATTCAAAGTTACTACATGAAGATATTTCGCGATAAGTATTTTGCGCAGGCAACCAAACTTCTAAATCATAGGTTTTAGCTGCGGAAAAGCCTAAATCACCTCCACATAGAATAACTTTTCTATATGGTAATTTTAACTTTTGTAGAATTGTTTCAGCATGACCCGTTAAAGCCTCTAAAGCGGCATAAGAATCTTCTGGTTTTACAATTTGCACTAGTTCAATTTTTTCAAATTGATGCTGGCGAATCATGCCGCGCGTATCGCGACCATAACTGCCTGCTTCGCGTCGAAAACAAGGTGTATGTGCAACCATTTTCAGAGGTAGTTCTTCATTACTCAATATCGCGTCTCTTACAATATTGGTAACTGGCACTTCCGCCGTAGGAATTAAATACAAACCATCTTCTGACTGAGTTTTAAACTGATCGTCCTCAAACTTAGGTAATTGCCCCGTTCCAAGTAAACTTTTTTGGTTCGCTAAGAAAGGCACATAAACTTCTTGATAGTCATGCTCTTGGGTATGGGTGTTCAACATAAACTGAATAAGTGCCCGATGCATTTGCGCAATGGCGCCTTTCATTACGACAAACCGAGACCCGGTGATTTTAGTTGCCGTCTCGAAATCAAGCCCTCCTAAAGCCTCACCAACGTCAACATGATCTTTGGCTTCAAAATCGAAATTAGGCTGCTCACCCCAAGTAGCTATTTCTTGATTATCTTCTTCGCTAGCACCATTTGGTACAGATTCGTGCGGTATGTTGGGAATGTTCTGGGTTAGCGTTAATATATCGGTTTGAACTTTCTCAAGTTTGATTTGAGATTCTTTTAGCTGATCGGCAAAAGAAGCAACCTCTTGCATTAAAGCCTCTACATCACCACCATCAGCTTTTGTTTTACCAATTAATTTTGAGCGGCTATTACGCTGCGCTTGTAAATCCTCGACTTCTACTTGCAATGATTTTCGTTGTTCTTCCAAAGCTTGATAGCTTGCAATATCCAACTCGAAGTTTTTAATCACCAACTTATCTGCTGCCGATTGAATTTCATTTCGCAATATTTGTGGATCTATCATTGTTTGTATAATTTATAAGTTAAGTATTAACTGCTTTTTGCCAAAAACAGTCCTAAAAAACACATCATAACTGACAAGCAAACCGACAGTGCGATATAAAAAATAGCTCGCAGACTTGAACCGTTTTGCAACATAGTAACGACTTCATAAGAAAATGCAGAAAAAGTAGTAAAGCCACCTAAAAACCCAGTTATGACAATCACCTGGAATTCCGCAGAAAGCTGCCATTTATGCAACAGCGTCCAAGATAAATAACCAATTAGAAAAGAACCAATAACGTTCACTAACAAAGTTCCATATGGTAACGTTGTCCATTGGGTAGTCCATTGCATAGATAGAGCTGCACGACTAAGTAAATAACGCAGCAATGCTCCACAACCACCTGCCAATATAATTCCTAAATAAAACATGAAAACAGGTCTTTAGGTCTATTCAATGATCTTTATGTTATTCGATAAACAGATCAACACCTTCAGGAGGGTCGAACTTAAACACTGAAGACGATAATTTTGCATTACTATCAACAGCCGATAGCTGTAAACGAGTTTGGTTACCAAGACCGTCGCGCAAAACAATACTGCGCAACTCGTCGCCTGAAAAACCGATCATCAGTTCTTGATAACTGGCATCACCATCTTTAGGTTTCAATGCTACCCAGCTCAAACCATCGGTTAAACCAAAATCCGTAATACTAAAGTGATCTCGAAGCTCGTTGCCAGATCGCACTAACACCAAACTTGGCACTTGCAACAACGCATCTTGCATACTACGTCGAGAAACTTGCTCAAGGTCGGGGTCATATAGATAGATAAATTCCCCATCAGCAATAATTTGTTGACCTTCATCAGCAAAATCAGAAGCATTATAGTTCCAACGAAACTTGCCTGGCCGCGACAAATAAAACAAGCCGTTAGAACGATCTAATACCGAGCCTTGTTCATCAACTACTTCTTGCTCGAAGCGGGCTTGTAATGAATCAACCTGTTGAAAAAACTGATTAAGCATTTTTTCAGATGCATTCACATTAAACGATAACGTAATACTCACTAAAAAAAGCCCTTTAAATAACATTTTCATATCAAGCCTCAGGTGGTGGTGGCGCCAGCACTTCACGCCGACCATTATCTTCCGCAGGCGTAACTACGCCTGCCATTTCCATTGTCTCAATCATGCGCGCAGCTCGATTGTAGCCTACTCTTAATTGGCGTTGTACTGACGATATCGATGCTTTTCGAGTTCTTGTCACAAACTCTACTGCCTCATCATATAAAGGGTCGCTCTCTGGGTCAGAGTTAGCTGCATCGTCGCGAAATGCTGATGGCAAGGCTTCATTAACCTCTTTTGGTGCACTTAATATTGATTCATCATAATCAGGTTCTGAATCACCTTTTAGACTTGCCACCACAGCATGCACTTCTTTATCAGAGACAAAGCTACCATGTACTCGATCCGGTACGCTGGTACCCGGTGGGAGATACAACATATCACCATGGCCTAGTAACATTTCTGCACCCATCTGATCAATGATGGTACGGGAATCTACTTTCGATGACACTTGAAAAGCAATTCGTGTTGGGATATTCGCTTTCAGTAAGCCTGTAATAACATCAACTGAAGGGCGCTGTGTTGCTAAGATCAGATGCACACCTGAGGCTCGGCCTTTTTGTGCAAGTCGTGTAATAAGTTCCTCTACCTTTTTGCCAACCGACATCATTAAATCGGCTAGCTCGTCAATAATTACAACTAAACAAGGAAGCTCTCCGAGCTCTTCAGGTACTTCACCTTCACGCGCAAACGGGTCTAAAATTGGTTTGCCTGCCTCACTCGCCATTGTGACTTTACGGTTATAACCTGTCAGATTCCTTACTCCGAGTTCTGACATCAATTTATAGCGTCGTTCCATTTCAACGATTGACCAACGCAAGGCATTTGCTGCTTCATTCATATCTGTCACTACTGGCGCTAACAGATGGGGTATACCTTCATAAACCGATAATTCAAGCATCTTCGGGTCAACCATGATCATACGCACTTGCTTAGCTGTCGCTTTATATAACAAGCTTACAATCAAGGCATTAATGCAAACTGATTTACCTGAGCCTGTGGTTCCGGCAATTAACATGTGTGGCATTTTTGCCAAATCGGCAATCACTGTGCCACCACTAATATCCTTACCAAGAACTAGTGCTAGAGAAGAATTCATATCTTCAAATTCACTCGACGACAAGCCTTCAACCAACTTTACAATCTCTCGAGCTTCATTAGGAATTTCTATGCCAATGTAAGAACGCCCAGGGATGTTTTCAACAACACGCAAACTGACAAAAGACATTGATCTGGCAAGATCCTTTGATAAACCAGTAATTGTTGCCGCTTTTATGCCTGGTGCAGGATTGATTTCGAAACGAGTAATCACCGGGCCCTGATGAACGCTTACCACTTCAGCCGTGACATTAAAGTCCGCTAATTTTTTAACTAGTAAAATCGATAATGCTTTTAATTCTTCCTCAGAGTAACCAAATTGCTGAGGCTCTGGTGGGTCAAGCAGAGACAACGCAGGTAAAACATCACTCTCACTGCGCATGCTTTCGAACATAGAAGTTTGCTTCTCACGCTCCGAGCGACCACTATCAAAGCGACTAGCAGTTTGCGTAAGCTTAGGTTTAATCGTTGGCGCAACTCTACTAACAACATCTTGTTTTAATTTAACTGCTTCTTCCCTAACAACACGTGCTTTTGCACCAATTTCACGATCCTCTTTTTGTTCTCTGCGTTCTTGAATGTTGTCAATTAATTGAAAAAACTTAGCGCCAATAGTATCCATCAACCATAGCCAAGAGAGGCCGGTAAACGTAGTCACTCCGACTAAAAACAAGGTTAGCATCAGCAAAGTACAGCCAATTTGTCCAAACGCACTAACCATCGAGCCCGTTAAACCATCACCTAAAAAACCACCAGCAACAAAAGGTTTAAATGAAGCATAGTGATTGAAATGCAGATTTTCTAAACCACAACCACCAACAACGATAAGGAAAAAACCAACTCCTACCAATGCTCGGTTAAAGTAAGATGGTTCTTCAGATGAATGGCGGTTCATATAAAAACGTACGCCTATCACTAAAATCAAAAATGGTACTATAAGTGACATATAACCGAAACCATGCAAAAGCATATCGGAAAAAATCGCGCCATTTTGCCCGCCCCAATTTTTAATTTCATCGGCGGCGCCGCCACTATGCGACCAACCTGGGTCAGCAGGGTTATAAGTTAACAGTGACAGCAATGCATAAGCTGCAATACCAAGACTAATCAACACTACAATTTCAGAGCCCAGCTCCCTAACTCGTGGCGAAACGTTTCCTGCTTGCGGGTCGACTTGTTTTCTTTTTGCCTGTGGCATCAATTTATTACGCTAAATAAGCGCATTTCCCCTCACATAATAGAGCATTAATTGCGCTATTCTACCGCACATAAAACTCAATAACACCTTACAAAATGGTGAGCAATTAGATAAATCACAATTGTTAATCTTGCGTATAATGAATCAATCTAAAAGGAAGAAGAGTTTACTATGCATACGCAATTATTTTCATTAGAATTGTCGTTCAAATTATAATTCAAATCTCTACCACCACATGTCGGAAACTAAACATTGTAAAGTTCTAATTTTAGGCTCAGGTCCAGCTGGTTATAGTGCAGCTGTATATGCTGCACGCGCCAACCTTAATCCAGTTTTAATTACTGGCATGCAACAAGGCGGGCAGCTAACCACAACGACGGAAGTTGATAATTGGCCAGGTGACGACCAAGGAGTCGATGGTAATGAATTAATGGCGCGGATGTTACGTCATGCAGAACGTTTTGAAACTGAAATCATATTTGATCATATTCATACCGTTGAATTAAATCAGAAACCACTCACCCTCACTGGTGACTCTGGTGTATACACCTGTGACTCGTTAATTATTGGCACTGGTGCTTCTGCTAAATATCTTGGCCTTGAATCAGAAACAGCTTTTCAAGGTAAAGGAGTTTCTGCTTGCGCGACCTGTGATGGTTTTTTCTACAAAAACAAGCCAGTCGTTGTCGTTGGCGGTGGTAATACAGCAGTCGAAGAGGCACTCTATTTATCAAAAATTGCGTCGCACGTTACAGTAATCCATCGCCGCGATGAATTACGCGCAGAAGCAATATTAGTCGACCATTTAATGGAAAAAGTAGAAAACGGTAATGTCAGCATTGAATGGGATCATAATTTAGACGAAGTACTTGGTAATGACATGGGCGTCACTGGCGTCAGAATCAAACATGCAAAAACCGACGCAGTTAAAGAAATAACCGTTGACGGTGTTTTTATCGCCATTGGTCATAGCCCAAACACTGATATTTTCAAGAATCAACTGGAGATGCAAGGCGGTTATATAAAAGTTCAAAGTGGTCTTGAAGGTAATGCTACGGCTACTAGTGTGGCAGGCGTATTCGCCGCTGGCGATGTAATGGATCATGTCTATCGACAAGCTATTACTTCTGCCGGATCAGGCTGTATGGCGGCATTAGATGCAGACCGCTATTTGAAAGACGCTGAATAAAATTCACCGTTATGATTTTTCTCTATGAGCGATCAAGATGACAAAATGGCAAGCTTGCTAAGCGGTATCAATGTTCTCGAACAGGACAAAGTTACTCCTTATCGCAAACCAGTTGAACCAATTCCTCATCAAAAACTAAAAGATAATGAGCGAGTTATGGAAGAGTTGCTCGCAGAGTCAGATGAAATCACTAGCTATGAAAGTGGTGATGAACTTAAATTTCTAAAAAACGGCTATCCCACGCGCTTACTCAAAAAACTACGTCGCGGTGATTATGCTATTCAAGATGAACTTGATTTACATGGTTTAATCGTCAGTGAAGCAAAACAAGAGACTCATCATTTTATAAATGAATGCGCACGTGACAACGTTCGAGCGATTCGTATCGTTCATGGCAAAGGTCGCAACTCTCAAGGCCGTAAGCCGGTATTAAAGAATATGTTAGTCGGTTGGTTGAGCAAAAATCAACACGTAATTGCTGTTTGTTCAACCCCAGCAAACGACGGTGGCACAGGGGCAGTGTATGTTTTACTTACAAAATAATTCGAGATAAAACAAGTGAAAAAAAACCTTCGCAATACTAATAAAGAAATTAATGCACTTTTAGCCAACCTACTTGGCGAAGTGATATTAGAACAAGAAGGTCAGGAAATTTTTAATATCATTGAAGGCTTACGACAAGGATTTATTGCACAAAGGCTCGAGCCAGATGCAGGTCAACAGAAGATTTTAATTGATAAAATCGAGAGCCTCGATAAACAATCACTCGATAAAGTTATTCATGCCTACACAACTTTTTTCCACTTAAGTAACATCAGCGAAGAGTATCAAAATCAACAGCAACGTTCATCGTTAGAGCAAGTCGGTGAGACTTGGGATAAATCTTTTTCTCACACTATCAAAACTTTTCACGATCAAGGCAAAATATTAGAAGAAGTATTAGAGCTTATAGCGCAATTAAGCTACTACCCAACTTTTACTGCTCACCCCACGGAAGCAAAACGACCACTTGTGTTAGAAGCCTTACAGCGCATACATAGTGAGTTTAAGAATCTGATGCAAAAAAACGATGCAGAAATCAAATATTCTGAAACCCTGCATCGCCTCAAAGCGATGATTCAGATATTTTGGAAAAGTGAAGCAGTACGGCCTAGAAAACCAACCGTCTATGATGAAATAGAGAACTCTCTTTACTATTTTCGTGAGAGTATTTTTCACTGCCTGCCTGACATTTACCGCAACCTCGAAGCAGCTATTAAAAAATACTACCCACAAGCGCGCGGGCAAGATTTAAAGTTACCGAATATAGTTCAATTTGGCACATGGGTAGGCGGCGACCGTGACGGTAATCCATTTGTCACGCCTGATATTACTTGTAATGCATTACGCCTGCAAAAAGTCGAAGTGTTACGTGAATACGTTCGCCGCATTGAAAGCTTGAGTATCGTTTTTACTCATAGCCTTGATCAAATCATAAAGCCTTCTAAACTTCTGGATTCACTGGAAAAAAAACAGTTCGCACAAAGCGAATATCTTAAGTTGATACATGAAAAAGAACCTTATCAACATAAGCTGAATCTAATAAAACTTAGACTCAATGCAACGATCGACTTAACCCGCTCAAAGCTAAGCAATATCAAAGAACTTGGTATCGAAAAAACTCCCGAGCCGCCAAGCGATTTATCACTAGTTTATCTAAACGAAGACGCTTTTAGAGATGACTTAATACTGATTTTTGATTCGCTTGTCGACAACAATGAAACAAATCTCACTCGAGGTGGCCTCAGTGACTTACTAAGATTACTCGATATCTGTGGATTCTATCTCTCAAAAATGGATATTCGCCAAGAATCAACAATGCATAGCCAAGTGGTACATGAAATTGCTAATAGCCAATCAGAACCTGATGATTACCTAGCAATGACAGAAACCGAGCGACAAGCTTGGCTTACGCAACAGCTAGAAAGTACAGACAATATTGAATACGATCACCAACAGCTTACTTTACAAAGTTCGGGCATTTTAGACGTATTCAGCTTAATCGCTTCCATGCGCCAAGAAATTTCAGAAAACTGTTTAGGTAGTTACGTTATTTCTATGACCCACTACGCCAGTCATGTTCTTGAAGTTGCGCTATTAGCCAAGCAGTCAGGACTAATTGAAGTGAGTCCCGATGGCTCAGTAGAAAGTCAAATCCATATTGCTCCACTGTTTGAAACCGTTGACGATCTTGAGCGCGCTGAAGAGATGCTCGAACAGCTTTTAACAAACTCTATTTATCGGCAAATGCTGTCTTTCACAGACAGCAGACAAGAAATCATGCTTGGTTATTCCGACTCATGTAAAGATGGCGGCATTATTGCATCAAGTTGGAATCTCTATAAAGCACAACAAAATATTGTTAGCGTGATTCAAAAACATGATTTACGTTGTATGTTATTTCATGGTCGCGGCGGCACCATTGGCCGTGGTGGCGGCCCAACCCATGAATCTATTTTAAGTCAGCCGGCAGGTACAGTAACAGGCGGCATTAAATTTACCGAACAGGGTGAAGTATTATCCTTTAAGTATAATTTTTCTGAAACCGCACGCTACGAATTGACTGTCGGTATTACTGGGTTAATGAAAGCAAGCGCGCCAGATTATACGAACCAAGATAAACCTGAGCATATTGCCATGATGGATAAGTTAGTGGCAACTGGCGAACAAGCTTTTCGCGAGCTAACCGATGATAACCCTGCGACAATGCAATACTTTTATGAGACCACACCGTCTAAAGAAATTGCCTTACTAAATATCGGTTCGCGGCCATCACATCGCAAAAAAACGGATTATTCAAAAAAATCAATCCGCGCTATTGGCTGGGTATTTGGTTGGTCACAATCCCGACAAAATATTCCTGGCTGGTATGGCTTAGGTAGCGCTCTGGCAAGCGTAATCGAAGATGGTGATTTGAGCACATTACAAGACATGCATAAAAGCTGGCGCTATTTCCAAAACTTATTAAGCAATTCACAAATGGTTATACTGAAAACCGATCAGCGGGTGGCAAAAGCTTATGCGAGCTTATGTAAAGACAAAGAAATTGCTGAAAACACTTATACGGATATCAATAGTGAATACGAGACCACCATCGATCGAATCAAGCAAATCAACGGCGCAAGCGAAATGATGGAAGACTTCCCTGCTATTGCTCAATCGATTCGCTGGCGCAATGCCTATCTAGATCCGCTTAATTATATTCAAATTTTGTTGCTCGAGCGTCTCAGTGAAACAAGCGATCGTAATAAATCTGAATGGTTACAACCTACTTTGCATAGCATTAATGGTATTGCCACTGGGCTAAGAAACACTGGTTAAGTTCGTTGATCCTTTCAAGTGACACAAAATAATAATGCTTAATACTATCCGTCGAATTGCTGAATCGCCGCGCTTTGATCAAATTATAATCGCCCTGATTCTATTAACCGCATTCATCATAGGCTTAGAAGCCTTTCCTGAGTTTATTAATCCCCAGCGTTCTAGCATTATCTCGATACTTCATAAATTAATTTTGATTGCCTTCATCATTGAAGCTGCAATCAAAATTATTGCTGAGATGCCGTCGCCTTTAAATTATTTTAAAAGCGGCTGGAATCTTTTTGATTTCTCTTTGATCGTTTTAGCATTACTGCCTATCGATAACGAATTTGCTATGTTAGGTCGGGTATTTAGACTATTGCGGGTGTTGCGACTAGTCAATGCACTACCCGAACTAAGGCTTATAGTAGAGACATTGGTTAAATCAATACCCTCGATGTTTCACATCACTATTTTGATGAGCATTTTGTTTTTTATCTATGGCGTTTTAGGTTTCCACTTATTTCACGAACACGACCCGACACACTGGCGCAACTTAGCGTATTCCTTGCTCACCTTATTCAGGATAGTCACTCTCGAAGATTGGACTGATGTTATGTACAAAGCGATGGAGTTGTCGCCATTTTATGCGCTTTATTTTGTTAGCTTTGTCGTGGTTGGCACATTTGTAGTAGTAAACCTATTTATTGCCGTTGTAATAAACAATTTAGATGAAGCTAAATATGCACATCTGAAAAAACTTGAACACCCTGATTTACATGATCAACTTATGTCGACTCTAGTGGATACCAAATCGAGCATTGAATCTCTAGAGCAACAGTTAAACGCGATAAAACCTAGTCAAAAAAAGAATATCATTTGATATTCATTATCGGCTTTTTCTTTCCAACTTTTTATTCCCAAGTAAGCATCGACAAAGCGATGCAAGTAATCGACCAAAAAAGCGGGTATTCAAAGCCCCCTTTAACCCATAGCCAAGTGGGCTTTTTATCGTTAGCAAAGAAAACAGTTATTGCTGCAATCACTAAAAAGGCAGCCACAATCAGCGCAACATATTGAGTGTAAATGTTTAACAGCAGAAGCGTGCACATAAAAAGCTCAACGATTAACGCTAAACGGACAAATAATAAGGGTTTAGGATACCCGGCATCGATAAAAGTTTTGCTGGCAGGTGGCGGATCACCAAATGCTTTGAAATACATATGAGGGATAAAGTATAAGGCACATAACAGTCTTAAAATAACCGCGCCATTAGTTAGATCAAAAGAATCAGCAGCAAACATAAACTTTTATACACCTTAAAAATAGCCCTTAAATTGATTATAAGTTCCGTACCCAACGATTAAAAGAATTATCTTCTATGTAACGATTGCCAAAATAAGAACATGCATAGGTTAATAAAATATAAGTGCTCAATAGTAGGAATTCATTTGGATAAACGGAGTGCTTTCCATAAATAGAAAGACAAACTGAAAATGATACCGCCCCGTGTGCTAAATAAGTTGAATACGAAACATTCCCTAAATGCTGGAGAAATTGACTGAATGGATTGGCAAATAGATTATCTTTAAAACACAAGCCAGCCAGTACAAGAAAGCCAACGGCTGGCACTGTATATTCACGAGCCCCGCCTAAATAAAATAAATACACGGATAAGGCTAAAACTGCTAAACCAATAAAATTATTATCAGGGATTAGTCCCTTACGATAAGCAAGGGCAATAAGCATTCCCCAACCAAATTCACGTATATAGTAGGAATGAAAGAAGTAAGCAAACACATCAACTAGCCAGAGAGTTTTTCCAAACATTAGTAAAGCTAACATTGGTATAAACCACCATTTTCGAAAAATAACTAACAAGACCGAACATGATAAATAAAACATAACTTCATAGTTAAGCGTCCAGCCAACAGTTAAAAAAGGAAACCTGCCTAAATCGGGAGATGGGTTTTCGTGCGGCACAAAAAACAAGGATTTTAAAATAGATTCCCCAGTCCAATAGATTTCCGTTTTATTTGCTTCTGGAAAAAATGTAACTAAAGCTAGTAAGACAAAAGTAAAAAACCAATATGGAGGGATAATTCGTGTTGCGCGGTTTAAAAAGAATTGTTTCGCGCTTTTAGCTTTTTCCCCGCTCAAAAAAATAATGAATCCGCTTATTACAAAAAAGATATCAACGCCTAATGGGCCATAGTTTTTACTAAGATAAGCAAATTTAAGCCCTAAAAAGCTACCAGACATATCCCAATCAAAAAAGACTTGATTGTAATGACATAATACTACCGACCAAGCAGCAATTGCTCTGAGCACCTGAATAGATGGCACATACTTTTGCGGTAGTTTGAACTCAACCATATAATTTTTTTCTAGAGCGCAATTAAGAGTAACTTATTCCGGTCATACTTTCTCTGAGCATGCCTAATTATTATTGATATCACTTCAATCGGTCACGAATTATAGACATTAGCCTAAAAAAAAGATTTAACCAAGTTTATCTAGATGAGCTAGCTTTTTAATAAGGTTGATGTACAATCGCGCGGTTACAAAATTTGACGTTTAATCTTACACAAATAAGTTACACAAATAAGTTTAACGAATGATAAGAATCTATCTACTAATATCACTGGCGATATTAGTCCAAACAGAGACATTAGCTCATGAAATTGAGCATATTGGTCACGGTCATACTGACTCGTGCCTAAGCTACTGTCTGGTAGATAATAATGGCGGCAATGATGCGATCGATGTAATACCGAACATCATTAGCATTGATTTTAATGCATCTATATTTTTCTCGAATAATGTAGATGTATTCTCTCCCCAACCCCACTCCCTATACTCTTCAAGAGCACCCCCGCAGTTTAAGCGTTTATCTTAAATTTTTACTTTATCGCCTAAATAGCGACTGCTTTTAAATCAATTAAAGTCAATTAACCGACGTTAGACGTACGTTTGATCTTTGACGAACCTAGAGTATATGAATTATGAGAAATACAAATTATAGATTTTTATTACTGCCTCTTATGGCTTTTACCTTAGGCACTAATGCCCAAACAAGTGACTCTTTAGAAGAGATCGTTGTCACCGCTCACCCGCTTTCTAATGAAGGCTTAGCGCAATCAATTACAGTGCTAAGCGGCGATGAGCTTAATGAGAAATTACAAGGCTCAATAGGCGAAACCGTCGCTCGCGAACCTGGTGTTACCTCTGCCGGTTATGGCACAGCAGTGGGTCGACCAGTCATCCGTGGCTTGGGAACGACTCGGGTCAAAACCACGCAAGATCGTATCGATACACTTGATGTGTCTGTTACCAGTGGTGACCACGCCGTTGCAGTTGAACCATTCCTTGCTGAAAGCGTTGAGATTCTAAAAGGTGCCAGCACTCTTTTATATGGATCTGGTGCAATCGGTGGTGTTGTTAATGTTGAGACTGGTCGTATTGCTTCATCACTGACTGATGAAGACTTTGCTGGCAAAGTCGAGCTTCGTGCTGCTGACAATGGTGATGCAACCAATGTGGCTGCTCGTTTTGACGGCAAGTTCTCCGACTCAATCTATTGGCATGTTGATGGTTTTGTTCGTGATGCTGATGAATTCGACATTCCAGGTTTCGGTGAGTCTGCTGCTCTGCGCGCAACTGGAGGCGGTGAAGGTGGTGAAATAGAAGGCATTCTGACAAACAGTCAATCTGAAAGCGAAGGCGGCGCCGTTGGCCTAAGTTTTGTTGACGAAAAAGGCTTTGTTGGTTTTTCAGTAAGCGCTATTGAGTCACAGTACGGAATTCTTGGTGAACCAGAAGAATTACCTTTTCTCGACCTTGAGCAGACTCGTTTTGATGTAGAAGGACAGCTCAACAACCCGTTTAGCGGAATCAATTCGGTTAATTTTCGTTTAGGCGCTAATGACTACGAACACGCTGAAATTATACCCGATGAAGGTGTAGTAACATTATTTGAAAACGATGCGGTTGAAGCAAGGCTTTTATTCAACCATCAAGCAATCTCTGGGTTTACTGGTGCTTTCGGACTGCAGTTTAACGACCGTGATTTTAGCGCCGTCGGTGATGAAGCGTTTATCTCGCCTACCCAAACAGACGACATTGGCATATTTTGGGCAGTTGAGCGCAGCTATAGTAACTTTGGCCTAGAGCTCGGCTTACGATTTGATGATGTTGACTATGATTCAAGTATTGCAGGTCAAGATCGTAGCTTTAGCACAAGCAGTGCCTCAGTTGGTTTGATCTTACCTATTACTGATTCATTTACCTTTGATGTATTGTTTGACTTCTCAAGTCGCGCACCAAGTATTGAAGAATTATTCTCCAATGGGCCACATTTAGCGACAGGCACTTTCGAAATTGGTGACCCTAACTTGGACGAAGAAGAAGGATTTAGTTTTACTTTGACAGCGAACTATCACACTAGCATTTTTGATTTCTCTGCATCTGTGTATCAAACTGAATTTAATGATTTTATTTATGAAGTTGCTAATGGTGAAATAAACGAAGAATTCGACTTACCAGTTTTCCTTTTCTTACAAGAAGATGCATCGGTAGTGGGTTTTGATGCAAAAGCAGATATTACGCTAAGCTCGACGGGCAATAGTGATCTAAAACTATCCGCATTATTCGACACTGTAGACGCAGAACTCGACCAAACTCAGTTAGGCAATCTAAATATACCTCGAATCCCTGCGACTCGTTATGGCCTAGGCTTAGCATGGGCAAGTGATGCTTGGAACGCAAACGTAAAATATCTACGTGTAGAAGATCAAAACGACACCACCGAATTTGAACTTCCAACTGACAGTTATGACGATCTGAGTATTTTTATAAATCGAGGCATTAACCTTCAAGGTACGGATTTAGAATTATTTTTACACGGTCGTAACTTAACTGATGACGAGCAACGTAATCACACATCTATCGTTAAAGACATCGCGCCAGCACCAGGGCGAACTTTTGAAGTAGGTGTGCGCTTAAATTTCTAATCTTTATTAAATTAGTTTAAATTGATTTTGGCTCGGCATGAATGGAAAATTCCTTATTCATGTCGGGCCTTAATTTTTTCCTGACGCTTATACAATTCTCGCTTATCTAATTCCTTTAAACGCTGCATTTTCTCTGCGATCTTAATTTCTAAACCCCGCTCAACCGGATTATAAAAACGGCTGCCTGCTAGTTCATCTGGTAAATATTGCTCTGCCGCAGCATAAGCTTCTGATTCGTCGTGTGCATAACGATACTGTTTACCGTAATCAAGTTCTTTCATTAATTTTGTTGGTGCGTTGCGTAAATGCAGAGGTACTTCAAGGGACCCTGACTCCTTAGCGCTCTGCATTGCTCGCTTGAAGGCGGTGTAGACTGCATTACTTTTTGCCGCAACCGCTAAATAAGTCACTGCATGCGCGATAGCAAGCTCACCTTCAGGGCTACCGAGACGTGTTTGCACATCCCATGCGTTCAACGCAATCTGTAAGGCGCGTGGATCAGCATTGCCTATATCTTCTGACGCCATGCGCACAACACGCCTCGCGATATATAAAGGATCACACCCTGAATCAAGCATTCGGCATAACCAATACAAAGCCGCGTCAGGTGATGACCCTCGTACTGATTTATGTAAGGCTGAAATTTGGTCATAGAATGCCTCACCGCCTTTATCAAATCGACGTAAGGCAGAGCCTCCGACCACATTCATAAGCAACTCATGACTAATGATATTGTTTTCACAAAGGTCTGCACATAGCTCTAACAAGGTAAGAGCGCGCCGTGCATCACCATCTGCAAACTCAGCTAATTGTTGCTGATCTTGTTCAGACATTATTAAATTTAATTTTCCTAAACCAAAATCAGTATCATTCAAGGCGCGATCAATAAGCTTAACGATTTCTGCGCTCTCAATCGATTGCAACACATAAACTCTGGCGCGCGATAGTAAAGCATTGTTTAATTCGAAAGATGGGTTCTCGGTTGTCGCTCCAACAAAAATAATAGTGCCATCTTCTATATGCGGCAAAAAAGCATCTTGTTGCGCCTTATTGAAACGGTGTACCTCATCGACAAACAATACCGTTTCACCTTGATTCATTTGTTGTCGTAATTTAGCAGCATCCACCGCTGCGCGAATATCTTTGACACCCACTAAGACAGCCGACAAAGTAACAAATTCAGCCTGCGTATGGCTAGCGAGTAATTTTGCTAGCGTCGTCTTGCCTGTTCCTGGAGGTCCCCAAAAAATCATTGAATGTAACTGACCAGTGGTAATCGCTTGACCTAAAGGTTTACCTTCACCCAATAAATGTTTTTGGCCAACAACCTCACTCAATTGAGTAGGCCTTAGGCGATCAGCTAGAGGTTGATATTTATTATCAGTCAATTATCAGTTATTGGAGTTAGTTACTAGGTTGCTTTGAATATTTTTCAGTGAGTTTAGTGACGAAATAACTGGCATCCGTTTTAATTCTCTTCGCGTTCCATTAATTTTTTTTGCGCATACCAACACGACGCTTTGATCGTTAAGTTTTCTTGATCTGCCCAGGCAAAACCTTCAGCGACTAACTGCGCAGCAATACCTTGACCTCGATGTGTTTTAGGTACTAGCGTACTGGTGAAGTCTATTTGATTATTATCAAGTATGCGGTATTTAAGATAAGCCATCTCTGCATTATCTAAATCTATATAAAAGATATGCTTATCTGGCTCATGGATTATTTTATGTTGTACCACTGTCATCTCGCTTATTTAATTTTCTACTCTGGTATCTCATTGCTTGAAAAGTTAACAACTGGTTGATTAGGCTGCCATTGTTTATATTTTAACATTACGTTAGCAAATAAATCAGAGTGCAAAAAATGCGCTAACCACTTCTGTGCCTTTGGAAAAGGTAATTGATCGAATCGCGTTTTATCAACAAAAGCAAATTGCCTAATAAAAGGGTACACAGCAATATCTAAAGCGCTTAGATAACGGCCATTTAAAAAATTTGCTTGGTTGCTTTTCTGACAAAGTACAGATTCCAATTCTTGGATAAATTCACAGGCTTTTTCTAAGTAATCGCTTTGGCTATGCTCGGGATACCGGTCATAGTATTTGTAACGATCCAAATAGTATTTAAAGTCCTTGTCGTTACGCTTTACCAAAGAATGTTGCAAGTTTTCAGCGCCCCAATTGTTTGGGTCTGATTGTTCTAAAGCCCATTGCATAATATCAATGCTTTCATCAATAACTTGGTCGTCTAAGACTAATACTGGCACAGTACCTTTGGTAGATACATCTAACATTTGTTGCGGTTTAGCTTTTAAAACAACCTCTCTTAATTCGCAATCAACACCCGCATAAAACAATGCCAGCCGCGCACGAATCGCATACGGGCAACGTCTAAATGAATATAAAATAGCTTGTTTATTCTGGGTAACCAAAGAGCTTACGATCAATAATACTTTTGACAGTTACTTCTGGCACACAAGCTTGCCATTCATCTTCACCATTTGCGATCTGCTCGAGAATTTTCGGTGTCGATATATCCAAGTTTTTTACATCAATAATATCTGCTGAGACCATTGCATTGGTATGCACCAAATGTTTTAACAAATAGCTTTGCTCACCAACATCAACATTATCGAGAGTGACTAACTTGCCATCTTTAACGGTCGGGTAAACATAAACGTGAGTATTATCAGAAAAGAGTTTACCCATTGCTTCTAAAGTTCCGCCTTCTAGACCATCATAGTATTCTGAATCAAATAGATGATTAAAATCCAAAACGCTCATAACCATACCAATACGGTTTTCGGTATAGCGTCTAATCCAAGATCGAAGCCGGAAAAACCGTAAATAATCGGATATTAAAACTGAAAAACCTAGCTCAATAAGTAAATCGACTCGAGCAAGAAAATCTGAATTAGATTGTGCATCTTCCTCTAGAAACTCATTCATAGTCATCTCAGCGACGACTAACACTTTATCTTTATCAACCCCTTTTTCTTGCAGGAAATGATTGACTGCTGTTTCTTGCATATCCATATGCACTTTAGTGGGAGGGTTAAACGAACCACGGATCACCACTGTATCTTTTTTACGCAAAGCTGAAGCTGGCACAATCGATTCACCATCAACATCAAACATCACAGCTCGACATGACCAGCTTCGAATTAAATAAAGGTTAAGTAAACGGTTTTCGATATCGGCAAAATCAGCGCCTGAAAAATTAATTAAATCAATTTCAATACGCTTATCAGACCCCATCCCATCTTGCAGGCTATCAATAATTTTTTTAGGGTCGTTTTCACAATAATAAGCAGAATGCACAAGGTTGATGCCTAAAATCCCTAATGCTTCTGATTGTTTACGGTTGGTATCATCAAGCATGCGTACATGCAAAACAATTTCATTCGGTTGAGCGCCCACCGATGACTGCCAGCGCACGCCCACCCAGCCATGACATTCATTTTTTTGGCTATAGCTTCGCGCTGTGACCGTAGCAGCGTATGAAAAAAATTGGCTTTCCTGCTCACGATGTTCTTCTAAACGCTCAATAAGCAAATCATATTCACGCGCTAACATTTGCTCGGCACGTTCACGACTTACATAACGACCCGCTTTACCATAAACATCATCACTCACCTTCATGTCGTAAGCGGACATGGTTTTGGCAATAGTTCCAGCCGCCGCGCCAGCACTAAAAAACTGCCTAGCAACTTCTTGGCCGGCACCGATCTCTACTACCGTGCCATAAATCAACTCATTTAAATTAACTTCAAGTGCCTTAGCAGCAGTTAACTTAATATTGCTCTTATTTTTAGCATTCTTATCAAACATGATTTTTATTTATGTCGAGTAAAACAACAGCATGACATTCTATACCTTCTTCTTCACCAACGAAACCGAGCCCTTCGGTAGTCGTCGCCTTAAGATTAATTACATCATAAGAGGCACTTAAATCACTGGCAATAAATTCGCGCATCTGTGGTAGATATTTAGCCAGCTTTGGAGCTTGGGCCACAATTGTTACATCAAGATTACCGATAACAAAAGATTTTTCTAGCATAAGGTCAGCAACCTTGCGTAATAATATGCGACTATCTATATCTTCGTATTCGCTATCAGTATCTGGAAAGTGCTGACCAATATCACCTGCAGCTAAAGCACCAAGAATTGCGTCGCATATTGCATGTAACACCACATCTGCATCTGAATGCCCTAGTAAACCTTTATCATGCGGTATTTGTACGCCGCCAAGAATTAGCTTACTTTCGCTAACTAAACGATGCACATCGTAACCGTGACCTATCTTCATTTAATTTATTTGCTTATTGCGATGGGTGATTAATAATCATTATAAATGATAGTGAACTTATGCGTAATCACAAAGAGTTTTGACTTCTAGCAAGTATCGCCTCAGCTAACCATAAATCCTCTGGATTAGTAATTTTTATATTACCTGCTTCTCCTCTAATTAACTTTGCTTGGTAACCAGCTTGTTCAATAGCAGATGCTTCATCAGTGATGTCGAGTTTTTTATCTAAGGCTACTTGTAAAGCGTTCTTCAATAAGCCGTAACGAAACATCTGCGGCGTTTGCGCATACCAAATCAAATCACGATTTAACGTTTTTTCTATTCTACTTGTTCCTTCTTTTGCTTCTTCCCTTAATTGTTCTGCAGAAAATGCCTGTTTAACTGTATCGTTACTCGCCAAAGCTAAAATACCACCTACCTCATCACCGTCTATTTGTTGTAAAAAATATGTTAGCCGCTGTGCTGACAAACAAGGTCGCGCAGCATCATGAACTAACAACCAGTCCTGATCATCTGCTTGATCAGCAAAGCTCAAAATACCATTCAATACACTTGCAGCTCGAGTTGCGCCACCTAAAGTGGTTTGTAAGCGTTCATCTGCAACATTCAATATTTGCCAATGATCATCATTTTCACCAAGACAAACTACCGCTTGATTGATTTTAGGTTCTCTTAAAATAAGCCCTAAAGTGTGCTCTAAAACAGTAATTCCATTTAGTTTCAAATACTGTTTCGGCAAGCTTTCACCCATACGCTGCCCGATACCAGCACAAGGGATGACTGCCCAAATTTTCGCGTTCAATCAGTCACCATTCAATTTTTCAGCTGGAATTCGTGAATCTGTAACCCAATCCAAGTGCATATCTTGACTTTCAAAAGAGCGGCCATCCTTATCAACAAAGAATCGTCCAAAAGCAACTGAATCTTTTACAATACTAGCCGAACCAATACGCGTATATTCAAAAATAATACTTCTAGAAATACGCGCTCCTTCACGAATATAACAACCATGACCAACCCAAGTTGGTCCAACAATCATAGCGCCCGCTTCAACACGCGTTCCACTTCCTATGTAAACCGGACCCTGAATTTCACAATCATCCCAATCAACACTCACATTAAGCCCAACCCAAACACCTGGCCTAACTTCCTTACCCGGCATTGGAATAGTACGTAAATCACCCTGCATGATTTTCTGACTAGCTTCCCAATAATCATTGATTTTACCGATATCAATCCAATTAAATGGAATATTAACGGCATTAAACTTAAGACCGTATTCGACAATTTTAGGGAATAAATCACCGCCAATATCATACTCTTTATCAGATGGAATCAAATCTAAAACTGCCGGCTCAAAAATATAAATACCAGTATTCACTTGATTTGATAGAGCTTCTTCAGCCGTTGGTTTTTCCTGAAATGAGGTTATTTGACCATTTGTGTCGCTGACAACCACACCGTAATCACTAACTTGATCAGCGTTTACTTCTGCGGTACAGATACTTGCAACAGCACCACTTTTCCAGTGTTGTCGAACCGCCGCGGTTAAATCCAAATCAATCAATGCATCACCGCAAACGACTAAAAAGGTATCATCAAAAAAACCACCAAAATCTTGAATGCGTTTAATACCACCAGCCGAACCTAAAGCGGTTGATTGAATTTCACCATCTTCAATATGACCTTCAAAAGAATATCCAATTTCAACACCGAGTCGCTCACCGTTACCAAAATAACTTTCGATTTTTTCAGGCAAATGGCTGACATTAATCATAATTTCATCAAAACCATGACGCGCAAGCTCTTCGATTAAATATTCCATTACCGGTTTACCAATGATTGGGATCATCGGTTTAGGCATTTCATTTGTTAGCGGTCGAACTCGTGTACCTTTACCCGCTGCTAGAATCATCGCTTTCATACGAGACTTATACCCCTACCTTATCTTGATAGATTGTTCACTAAATAAAAACTAATTATACACTGAAACTAACTTGTTCCAGCAATAAGAGACTGGTGTCAAAGTGAAATTAACGTTTAGTAAAAACTAGCGCACCACTCTCAACACTAATTGCAATCGTATCGCCTCGCAGTAAATCACCAGCGAGAATCTTTTCTGCTAATGGGTTTTCTAAGGTCATTTGAATACTGCGTTTTAATGGTCGCGCGCCATAAACAGGATCAAAGCCAGCATCGCCAATAAGGTCCAACGCGGAATCGTCTACTTCTAATTTCAAACCTTGTTCGCTCAGGCGTTGTCTCAATCGATCAATTTGGATATTTGCTATTTTACGTACTTGTTCTTTTTTCAGTGCATGAAAGACGACAATATCGTCAACGCGGTTGATAAACTCAGGTCTAAAATGCGCAGTAACGCTTTGCATCACTAACTCTTTCATCGATTCATAATCACCCGCATGCTCATGCACACCCTGTGACCCTAAGTTCGAGGTCATGATGATTACTGCATTTTTAAAATCAACGGTACGTCCCTGACCATCAGTTAAACGGCCATCATCAAGTACTTGCAATAGGATATTAAATACATCGGGGTGCGCTTTTTCGACTTCATCCAGCAAAATCACTGAATACGGTTTTCGTCGTACCGCTTCGGTTAAGTAACCACCCTCTTCATAACCCACATAGCCAGGAGGTGCACCAATTAGACGCGCTACTGAGTGTTTCTCCATAAACTCAGACATATCAATACGCACCATCGCCTCATCAGTGTCAAACATAAACTCAGCCAAGGCTTTAGTTAGCTCTGTTTTGCCAACGCCTGTCGGTCCTAAAAACAAAAATGATCCCAGCGGTTTATTCGGATCAGATAAGCCAGCGCGCGAACGCCTAATCGCATCCGAGACTGCTGAAATTGCTTCATCTTGACCTATTACACGGTCGTGTAAACGCTCTTCCATTGTTAATAATTTTTCTCGCTCGCCTTGCAACATTTTAGCAACTGGAATACCTGTCCAGTGCGCAACAACTTCAGCAATTTCTTCCTCAGTAACATTGCTACGCAGTAATTGATTTTCTTTGCCTTTTTGTTCATTACTCTGAGCTTTTTGTAACTGTTTTTCTAGCTCGGGGATTCGTGCATATTGCAATTCTGACATTTTAGTCAGGTCGCCTGCACGTTGCGCGACTTCCATTTCGATGCGTGATTTGTCGAGCTCTTCTTTTATATGCTGCGCACCATGCACAGCCGTTTTTTCTGCCAACCAAATTTCATCTAGCTCGGCATACTCTCGTTCAAGCGCATCCAGCTCTTTCTGTAAATCATCAAGCCTCTTTTTAGATGCGTTATCGCTCTCTTTTTTAAGCGCTTCACGTTCAATTTTACGCCTAATAATTTGTCGATCTAATTTGTCCATGGCTTCCGGTTTTGAATCGATTTCCATACGAATTCGACTGGCTGCCTCATCAATTAAATCAATCGCTTTATCCGGCAAATTACGGTCAGTAATATAACGATGCGATAAAGTTGCCGCTGCAACAATCGCGGGATCAGTAATATCAACGCCGTGATGGACTTCGTACTTTTCTTTCAGTCCACGTAAAATTGCAACCGTGTCGTCAACCGACGGTTCGTCTACTACGATCTTCTGAAAACGACGTTCCAAAGCGGCGTCTTTTTCAATAAATTGTCGATATTCATCCAAAGTCGTTGCGCCAACACAATGTAATTCTCCTCTAGCTAAAGCAGGTTTCAGCATATTGCCCGCATCCATAGCACCTTCAGCTTTGCCCGCACCCACCATAGTATGCAATTCATCAATAAAGAGAATAATCTGCCCCTCTTGCTTAGATAAATCTTTTAACACGGCTTTTAAACGTTCTTCAAACTCACCGCGAAACTTAGCGCCCGCAATCAATGCACCTAAATCCAATGATAAAAGCCGCTTATTTTTAATGCCCTCTGGTACTTCACCATTAATGATTCGTTGCGCTAAACCTTCAACAATCGCTGTTTTACCCACACCCGGTTCACCGATCAATACCGGATTATTTTTAGTGCGCCGTTGTAATACTTGTACAGTACGACGAATTTCATCATCGCGTCCAATAACTGGGTCAAGCTTACCCTGCTCCGCACGCTCGGTTAAATCAATAGTGTATTTTTCAAGCGCTTGTAAATTCTCTTCGGCATTCGCATCATCTACGCTGGAGCCACCACGCACATCATCGATTGCTTTCTCTAATGCCTCTTTACTTACTCCGGCATCGCGTAAAATTTGTCCAGCATTATCCTTATCAGCAACTAGTGACAACAAAAATAGATCGCTAGAGATAAATGAATCGCCACGTGTTTGCGCTAATTTATCCGCCACATTTAAAAGCCTTGAAGTGGCTTGCGATAAATGAATTTCACCCGCCTGACCTTGCACCTGCGCAATACTCAGTAAAGTCTTATCTAGTCCTGTACTTAGTTTTTTGTCCTGCACCCCAACTCTCGCCAATAACGGGCCTGCACTGCCGCCTTCTTGTTGCAACATCGCGGTCAACACATGGACAGGTTCAATAAACTGATGGTCTTTGCCGACCGCTAAGCTTTGCGCATCCGCTAAAGCCAACTGAAACTTAGATGTTAATTTATCCATTCTCATAATGGCACCTCACTTTTAAAACTGAATCTATAAACTGCTTAATTAATTACTACTTGGGGTTGACCTTGAGTAAAAACAAGATATCTAATTATGTTCAATAAATAAGTATCTGTTATTCTTTAGTTCGAAAAAACTTTTAACAAACAAACAATGTCAATCACAACTCAATCTATTGATTTTCAAGTAGGTAATGAAAACTTTACTGCTTATTTGGCTTATCAAAAAAACTTATCTGCACCACAACCTGGCGTTATTGTGGCGCATGAATGGTGGGGCCAAGATGATTATATTCGCGGTCGAGTTAACGACCTTGCCGAGCAAGGCTTTGTTGCTCTCGCGCTCGATATGTATGGCTCCGGCATTACTGCTGACAACCCTGATCAAGCGGGTCAATTAATGACTGCGGTAATAGATACCAAACAAGCAATTGAACAACGGTTTTCTGCCGCTATGGATATTTTAAAACAACAGTCACAAGTTGACCCAGATAAAATTTTAGCCTGTGGGTATTGTTTTGGTGGTGCTGTAGTATTAAATATGGCGCGCGCAGGCAAGCCTTTACAAGCGATAGCAAGTTTCCATGGTTTATTAGAAACAGATTCACCTATTCAGAAAAATACTTTCAAAGGTCAAATCCTAGCTTTTACCGGCGCAGAAGATCCAATGGTGAATACAGATATCGTCAATACTTTTAAACAAGAAATGACTACAGCTCAAGTTGATCATGAACTCATCAGTTACCCTAATGTAGTGCATGGATTTACTAACCCTGCGAGTGATATGCGTAAAGAGAAATTTTCAGTTGATGCATTAGGCTATAACGCGCACGCAGACCAAGACTCACATAATAAAATGTTCGATCTATTCAAGTCATTTCTAAACTAGGCCCTGCTCTATGACTAATTTAGCAAAGCAATTACCTAAAACGAAAGTCATTCGTCGGCTGGTTAAACAATGTTTACGCGAAGACATTAAAAGCGGTGACCTAACCGCTCAACTTACTCCTAAAGAAAGTCAAATTGATGGCAAAATAATCACTCGCGAAGATGGCATTATTTGCGGCACTGCTTGGGTTAATGAAGTCTTTCGTCAAGTTGGCAAGCGTCATGAAACAACGATCGATCTAGAATGGTTAGTCAACGACGGTGATGCAGTAAAGGCAAATCAAACTCTATGTCGCTTTGAAGGCTTTGCTCATCCAATCCTATCTGGAGAACGAAGCGCTTTAAATATTATGCAAACCTTATCAGGCACAGCGACCGTCACGAACGTCTATTGCCAAGCCATTGCGCATACTAACACTCGCTTACTCGATACACGCAAAACGCTGCCCTCTTTACGTGAAGCTCAAAAATATGCTGTGTTGTGCGGGGGCGGCCTAAATCACCGCATGGGGCTTTATGATGGAATTATAATTAAGGAAAACCACTTACGCAGTGGTAAAAGTCTCGAACAGATAGTGGTTGATGCAATCGGCTCTGTTCCAGCAGGAACATTAGTCGAACTCGAAGTCGAAAACTTAGAAGAACTAAAACGCGGTCTTGAAGCCGGTGCCAAACGTATCATGTTGGACGACTTTAGCCTTGACGACATGCGCCTTGCGGTAGAACTAACGGGAGACCAAGCAGACCTTGAAGCGTCGGGTAATGTCAGCATTGAGACGATCGCCGAAATCGCAAAAACCGGAGTCGATTTTATCTCCTCCGGCGCAATTACTAAGCATGTTAAAGCTTTGGATTTATCAATGTTGTTTGACTATCGATAGTCAACTTTAGTATCCCCGATACTGAAGTTTTGATAACTAACAGATCTACATAGTTTTTATATATAGTTTCTATGTATATCTGTTTTAGCTACCCAGCAATAAAATTACTGCTCAAAACAATACAGTCGTGCTTGTAAGTTACACCCTCTGAGGCCTGCACCGCCGTTTACTCTAGTCCACTGAGAATCACTTGCAGCAGCACTACCAATACGACCCTCTAGATCATCACCAGCAGCGTCCATAGTATCCGCAGACGACCAGGTTGCACAACTCTGCAACGCACTAGTTGGCCCAGTACCAGAGAGCGTTCCATCGGAATCGGTGTTAGTCCATACATTAGGATTAGCCCCGATTGCAGCACCAGTTTCGGTAATATTAATTGGGTTCATAGGTTGGCCGTCAGCGATCAAAGCTGCAAAATTATTTGCCACAACCGTTGTGCCGTCAACCATCACATAAGCATTCGTACTCTGAGTAGTAAAACGTGCAGCTGCAGCATTTGCGCCTCCGGCTCCGGGAGCAGATAACCAAGCCATATATGTTCCAGTCAAGCCCGCTGCTGACGCAGCGTTACTACACATGGTATCTGCACCAGCTAAACCACCTAAATTACCGTCTGACGTAGTAGATGTAACAAACACTTGCAGAGCGGTACTAAGGTCAATAGGAGTAATACACGCAATATCGACCGCGCCTGTGGCACAACTCAACGTCGCAACATCATCTACACATTGGCTTACTGAGCAACCTATCCCATCAGCACCTGGAACACCGGCAACACCTTGAAGACCATCAGCACCGGTCAAACCGATTGGGCCTTGAGGACCGGTAGCACCGTCAGCACCAGTCAAACCGATTGGGCCTTGCGGACCGGCAGCACCGTCAGCACCAGTCAAACCGATTGGACCTTGAGGACCGGCAGGACCTACAACTCCACTTGTAGCACCGGGAGGGCCTTGAAGGCCGGTATCACCGGGAGGACCTGCTGGACCTGCTGGACCTGCTGGACCTGCTGGACCTGCTGGACCTGCTGGACCTTGAGGACCTACAATACCACTTGTAGCACCGGGAGGACCTTGAGGGCCAATTTCACCTGGGGCGCCATCAGCACCGGCAGGACCTACAGGACCAGGAAGACCTTGAGCGCCAGATGCAGCAACTAGATCCCAAGGAGCGTCAATTAATCCTGGTATGTCTGCTAACGATGACTGGTGATCTGATGTAGCGATATAACTGCTGCCAGCATCTTCGACAATATCACCTGTTTCATACGCAGTATCAGCTTCCCATGAACCACGAAAATTTGATGCAGCATCATCGCCAAATAGAGGAATGACTACAACTCTATTATTGTTTTGAGCATGAACAGCTGACATACACAACAAGCAAGCAAGCGCGACAAACACGCGATCTGAAATTTTCATTACTTTAAAATCCCTTATTTATATTTCTATATTAATTTTTTTATTTTTAATTTTCTAGTGCCTGTGTATCTAACCAACGGATAACAGATTGGACATTATTATGTTCGAAAATTTATTTGTCAAATAGAAATCATTTGCACAGCGGCAAAACTATTAAAGAAATTGTGACTGAAGAAATCAACTCTGTACCTAACAGGTACTTTAGTAGAACTCGAGGTTGAGAATTTAGATAAACTAAAACAAGGACTAGAAGCTGGCGCGCAACGCATTATGTATGTTGGACGACTTTAGTCTTGCGGATTAAAACAAGCAATAGAATTTATTGGTGATAAAGCAAACCTTACAGTCTCAGGAAATGCAAATCTAAGCACGATTGCGACGATTGCCGAAACAGGTGTTGGTTTTATTTCTTCTGGCGCGGTCACCAAAATGTGAAGGCACTCGACTTATCTATGCTTTTTGATTACTGCTAAGGCTTTTTATCTAGCTAAGGGCTTTTTTACGATACACAGTCTTGTTTTTCTTCGG
>CAZFEM010000013.1:0-1277 GCA_964517515.1 uncultured Gammaproteobacteria bacterium
ATTAAATTATAGCAGCCAGAACTATTGTTGTTTCTGGGACCATTATTAGGCGAAGTGTCAAAAATAAATTTTGTCACGCCATCACTGATTGCCCATTGGTCTAAAGTACCATCAATTGATTCGGCAAATTGAAATGCACGCGGTGTTGGTTCTGACATTCCTGGGTCAATGTAACCGAGTAAACTTTGGCCATCGATCTGTACATTTGGTAATCGGGCACCAGCAATATCGATGATTGTAGAAAATAAATCAGTAACATCCATAAGAGCAGTAATTTCACCAGTAGCAATATTAACGTCACTGCCACCTGCCATAATAAGCGGTACTCTTACGCCTCCTTGGTAAACACTGCCTTTAGCGTGGTCAGTATCATAAATTCCTTCAGGGATTGTTACTTGAGTCGGAGTACCATTGTCTCCCATAAAAATAATTAAAGTATTGGCAAGTTTTGCAGGGTCAATACCTGTCAATAAATCGCCTACATAGCTATCCATTGCTTCAGCCGCTGCGCGATAACAATTATTATTTGAATCAGCTCCGCGACCACAAACCTGCCCAACATTGCCATTAAGGTTAATGTTGGAATAACGATCCGCTGGTGGTACATGAAATGGATCATGCGGTGCAGCATAGGAGACAATGGCAAGCCACGGGTTAGTGGTAGCATTTACCCAACTGATCGCTTCTTGTGTATTCACTTCGGTAGCATAACCAGTTTCAGTTATTTCGTTGCCGTTTGTAGTTTGACCAGGCGCAGTAAGAGTCGCTTTAGGCCAAGAAAAATAATCTTGGATATTGCCATTAATATGCCCTGAGTAATGATCAAAGCCTTGATCGTTCGGTAATGTTCCATCACTAGCGCCACCACCACCCATACCGCCAAAGCCACCACCACCGCCATTGCCTAAATGCCATTTGCCGAATAAAGCCGTTTGGTAACCGAAATCGGATATTACTTCGGCAATGGTAATTTCATCTGTGTCTAAAACATTTTGACCAGAATTAGGGTGCGTTGCGCCATTTCGAAAAGCGTATCTGCCAGTCATCAAAGCGCCGCGTGTTGGTGCACAAGAAGGATTAGCCCAAGCATTTTGAAATAACATGCCTTGCCCAGCTAGCTGGTCTATTGTTGGTGTGAATGCTGATTGGCTATGCTCAGCATAGGCGGTAACATTATCCACACCCATATCGTCAGCGATAATGAGTAAGACGTTTTCAATTCCTGATAAGACTGGACCTGAACCACCAGAGCCTGAACCACCAGAGCCTGAACCACC
>CAZFEM010000013.1:1377-2502 GCA_964517515.1 uncultured Gammaproteobacteria bacterium
CCTGAACCACCAGAGCCTGAACCACCAGAGCCTGAACCACCGCCTCCACCATTCATCGCAGCCGTCATAATGGCTGGTAAGTAATCTAAGATATCACCGTCATCATTATTTACTTGTTGTGCAGAACTGGCACTAAATAGGGAGAGCGTTATTAAAAAAAACGCAGCTATAAGAGCGCCTTTTCTAAAAAAATGATTTAACATTTTATTTTTTCCATAGTTATTATTTCTATAGTATTTTTATTATTCTTTTAATTAAATCCAGTTTTAAACAATTAATAAGGAAAGACTATGTGGAATCTAATAAATAAGGGCTTTCTCCTTATTTTTATAATTAAGTAAGACAGTGCTGAAGTAACTTTTTATCGAGCTTATTAAAGCTTAAGGAGGGAAGGCAAAAAAGGTTGTGCTTTACTGGAAACTAAAAAGAATTGACTAGCTTCCATTTTGAATAATTACTCTACTGGCGAGACAGAAGAGCTCTAACAATGCGTCCAATCGCTAAAAACTATTGATAGGGTGAAATGCTATCAACAATCATTGAATAAGCTGATGTTGCAAGGTCATTTGTGATCGTACTGGTATTCATCAGACCAGTGATCCAAACCGGGTCATAAAGATTGTTCAGTTCTTTACCTGGCTCGTATTCTGAATAGATGATTTGATTCGGAGGTGGTGGTGGCTCGTGTGTACAAGCACCAAAAAAAGGCACTAGGAAAAAAGTGGAGATGATGCCATTTTCATTAAATTCTAATGGAACTATAAAGCCTGGAATTCGTATTTTTTGTTGGTCAAATTCTGGCTTAACATCGGTTGATACTAATGCTTGTTGATAGCGATCTTGTTCAGCGTCTTGTGGGCTGGCTTGCGGGCTAGTGAATTGTGTAACAAGTTGATCTTCTGCTGACCCATCTTCGATTAGACTAATATAAGAAGGCGGGTTTAATAATGCCTGTAAATCATCATCGGGGATAAGTTCTGTCCACTCAATAGTCTGATACTCTGAAGAAATATTGTCGGTAGAGGCAGTTCCACTAGTATTTTCGTTACTGCAGCTGACTAGCAAAAATAATAAAATGACAAAGTAAGTTTTAATTATTGAGTTCATATTTATGTAGTTCTTAAT
>CAZFEM010000013.1:2753-46755 GCA_964517515.1 uncultured Gammaproteobacteria bacterium
TAATTTAGTTCTTAATTTAGTTCTTAATTTAGTTCTTAATTTAGTTCTTAATTTAGTTCTTAATTTATGAAAGAAAAGGCTAATTAATCGTTCTTTAATAATTACAATTCTAAATAATGTAAAATGAATAACTAGTTAAAATAACCAGTTTTTTTGTTATTCCACAAATTACCATATAAAACGATGTCTTTGAATGATGATTGCATAAGCTTAACTAAGTTAGTCTACCGATATGACTTAGATCAAGAGCCAGTAGTGAATATCCCGCAGTGGCAAGTGCCACAGGGGCAGCATGTTTTTTTACGTGGTGAGTCTGGATCAGGTAAGTCAACATTGATTCATCTTTTGGCTGGCTTGCATTCACCAACTTCAGGGAAGGTGGTGATAAATGGTTGTGACTTGACGAATCAGACTGTGCAAAAAAGAGATCGGTTTCGCGCCAAGAATATTGGTTTAGTTTACCAACAATTTAATTTAATCCCTTATCTGTCTGTATTGGATAATATTCTTCTAGCGAGTCATTTTTCCGGCAGTTTAAATAAAGAAACTTCATTAGAAGCACAACAGCTCCTAGTGAAGATGAATTTATCGAGCGAATTGCATAATCGAGATGCGCGTAATTTAAGTATTGGTCAGCAGCAACGCGTTGCAATAGTACGCGCTATGATTAATAAGCCAGCATTGGTATTAGTAGATGAACCTACTTCGGCATTGGATAGTAAAAATCGCGATCGTTTTATGGAGTTGCTGTTTGAACTGATTAACGAATATAAAGCCACTTTAGTTTTCGTTAGCCATGATGAACAACTCGCTAAAAAATTCGAAGATGTTGTAGAGCTGAGTGATTTAAATCAAGCAAGCATTGATGTCCCGGTGGGTGAGCTATGAAAGATTTCATGTTGCAAAAAGTAGCATGGCAAAGTTTGCTTTACCGAAAAGGTGCGGTAGTGATGGCTATCTTTTCCGTTGCTATGAGTGTGTTTGTCCTGCTAGGAGTTGAGCACATTCGACAGGAAGCACGTAATAGCTTCACTAGCACGGTATCAGGTGTCGATTTGATTGTTGGGCCGCGTACTGGACAAATTAATTTATTGCTCTATTCAGTATTTCGCCTTGGCACTCCTACTAATAATATTTCCTGGGAATCTGCTGAACAAATCACAGATCATCCTGATGTCGCTTGGACCATTCCTATTTCATTAGGTGACTCACATGCCGGTTTTCGGGTAATGGGAACGGATCAAAACTTTTTCAGTCAGTACCAATATGGTCAACAACGTCCACTTGAGTTTTCTAGCGGGCAATCTTTTTTTGATGAGAAGAGTGCCGTGCTTGGCGCGACGGTTGCTAGTAAGCTTGGTTATGAATTAAATCAAGAAGTTGTTATGGCGCATGGAATAGCGGAGCAGAGTTTTACCTTGCATGACGAGCAGCCATTTAAGGTTGTGGGAATCTTACAAGCAACGGGAACGCCAGTGGATAATGCGCTGTATGTTAGTTTAGAAGGTATTGAAGCGATTCACTCGAGTGGCGGTCAAGCAGAAGAGGATGATCATGCCGAACCCGAACAAATTACTGCTTTAATGGTTGGTTTAAAGTCTAAATTTGCAACATTCAATTTGCAGCGCTGGGTTAATGATTATACCGCAGAACCGTTGTTAGCTATTTTGCCAGGAGTAGTGTTGGTGGAGTTATGGTCGATGATGAGTGTGGTAGAAAGGTCACTGATTGTGATCTCAATATTAATCTTTGTTGCAGCATTAGCAGGCATCGCGGCAATGTTGCTAAGCTCCATGCGAGAACGCAAACAAGAGTTAGTTATTATTCGTTCCCTTGGCGCACGGCCATCGACCAATTACTGGTTACTCGTTAGTGAGGCTTTATTGATCGTTGGCATAGGCATAGTGATTGCTGTTTTTGGGTTGTTGTTAGCCATTGGCATTTTTAATGTCTTTTATTCTGCTAGCGTAGGAATGAGTTTTTCTTGGCGGGTATTAAGTTTACAGAGCGTTATTGCCTTGGCGATTATGATCGTCAGCGTGTTTCTTATTTGCTTGTTGCCGGCGATTAATGCTTACAAGGTTGCTAAAGCGTAATAGTTTAAATTTGCTCTTAGTTTCTAAAAGTGGCTTTTATTAGGAATAATCTATCTTTGTAAAAAAAACGAATATCGAGCCTGAGGCTAATGGTATTTCGGTCTGATTTAGTTAAAATACGCTGCACTTTCGTCAGCACGTGTGACATTCGTTGCATAAATTAAAATAAATTTTGGAGTGGGTAATGAGTAAGTTTCGTAAAGGCGTTTTATTCGGTGAAGAAGTTGATCAAGTTTATGCAGACGCTAAAGCAAATGACTATGCTTTGCCTGCGGTGAATGTTGTTAGTACCAGCACTATTAATTCGGTGATGGAGACAGCTGTTAAAATGGATTCGCCAGTGATTATTCAGCTATCGTTTGGTGGCGGTCATTTTTATGCAGGTAAAAGTTTAAATAATGACAACATGGTGGCGGCAGTTGCTGGCTGTATTTCAGCTGCGCTACACGTTAAGCAAATGGCTGAAATGTATGGCGTGTCAGTTATTATGCACACCGATCATTGCTCATTGAAAAATATTACTTGGATTGATCAGTTGCTGGATTTTCAAGAAAGTTATTTTACTGATAATGGTCAGCCATTATTTAGCTCGCACATGTTAGATCTTTCCGAGGAGCCAATCGAAGAAAATATTGATATCTGTGTACGTTATTTAGAGCGTATGGCAAAGATTAATATTGGTCTTGAGATTGAGTTAGGTATTACCGGTGGTGAGGAAGACGGCGTGGATAATAGCGATGTTGATAGTAGTAAACTTTATACGCAACCATCGGAAGTTTTTTATGCTTATGAACGATTAAATAAAGTCAGCAAGCATTTCACGATTGCCGCCGCTTTTGGCAATGTGCATGGTGTTTATAAGCCAGGTAATGTAAAGCTATCGCCTATTATTTTGAAAAATTCACAAGCTTATGTTGCTGAAAAAATTGGTTCAGACGATGCTAAGCCAGTCAGTTTTGTCTTTCATGGCGGCTCTGGTTCTTCAGCTGAAGAAATCCGTGAGGCGATAGGTTATGGCGCGATCAAAATGAATATTGATACGGATATGCAATGGGCTTTTAATGAAGGCTTACGCGATTACTACACGGAGTTTAAAGACTATGTCTGTACACAAATCGGCAACCCAGATGGTGATGATGTGCCGAACAAAAAATATTATGACCCTCGCAAAGTTTTACGTACCGGTGAAGAGCGTTTCGTAAAACGTTTGGAAGGCGCTTTTGCTGATTTAAATTGCGTCAATCGACAAAGCTAGTCGAACAATAGATATTTAGTAAAGCGTTAGTATTATGGCGAAAAAAGTCTTTATCAAAACATTTGGATGTCAAATGAATGAATACGATTCTAATCGTATGCTCGATTCATTAGCTGATGCCCATGGCACGGTCGAAACTAGAGACGAGACTGAAGCGGATATCATCCTATTGAATACTTGTTCGGTACGTGAAAAAGCGCAAGAAAAAGTGTTTTCGCAACTAGGTCGCTGGCGCAAATTAAAAGATCAAAAATCCGATTTAATTATTGGTGTAGGTGGTTGTGTTGCTAGTCAAGAGGGCGATAACATTCGTCAACGCGCACCTTTTGTTGATATGGTTTTTGGCCCACAAACATTGCACCGTCTACCAAAAATGTTAGACGATGTAATCGGTGAGAAAATCTCTAAGGTTGATATTAGCTTTCCTGAAATTGAAAAATTTGATGTCTTACCAAAACCAAAAGTAGAAGGCGTAACAGCGTTTGTTTCAATCATGGAAGGCTGTAGCAAATATTGTTCATTCTGTGTTGTGCCGTACACCCGAGGTGAAGAGTTTTCTCGCCCATTTGATGATGTTATTGCCGAGGTCTATGCGCTAGCAGAGCAAGGTGTGCGTGAAGTTACTTTGTTGGGACAAAATGTTAATGCCTATTGGGGTCCGATGCACGATGGCAATATGGCTGACTTTGCATTGTTGATTCGTTATGTTGCTGAAATAGAGGGGATTGAGCGTATTCGCTATACGACATCACATCCTTTGGAGTTTACTGATAGCTTAATTAGTGTCTACGCAGATGTCCCTAAGTTAGTCGATCACTTACATTTGCCAGTGCAGTCGGGTTCCGACCGAATTTTAACCGCGATGAAACGTCGTTATAAAGCGGCTGATTATGTAAAGATTATTGAAAAAATCCGCAAGGTTCGACCTAATATCAGTATGTCTTCAGATTTTATTATTGGTTTCCCAGGTGAAACTGATGAAGACTTTGAAGACACTATGCAGCTAATTGAAACGATTGGTTATGACCACTCATTCAGCTTTATTTATAGTGCTCGACCAGGTACTCCTGCGTCTGATTTAAGCGATGATGTGCCTATGGAAGTTAAGAAGCAACGGCTTGCACAACTGCAAAAACGTATTCTTGAAATGGCGAACGTGATTAGTAATAACATGATTGGCACGGTGCAACGTGTGTTAGTTGATCGACCTGCGCGTAAAGATCAAAGCCAAATTTCTGGTCGTACCGAAAACAACCGCGTGGTTAATTTTGACGGTGATCATGCGCTGATTGGCCAATTTGTTGATGTAAAAATAACTGAAGCCTTACCTAATTCTTTGCGAGGCGAAATGATTCACTAATTGCGTTTTTGATAAAAATGTCTTGAATGCTTGTTTTCTTGATAGTGATGTTTTATAAATAAGGTATGCACAGAAGCGCTTTGCACACATCATTTGAACAGTAATTGGGTTCACAATAGGAGCACTGTATTACATTATTTAAAATGTATTAGTCAGTATGCCTGCCAAGGTTTTTTGAATCGCTATTCCTATCTTCTCTTCACCTGTTTATTTACCCATATTATATTTATCCATTTTAAAAAGGCACGCCGTTGAATCAAGCACTACCTGCACACACCATATCTTTGGGTGCTACACTCGATACACATATTGAAAATACGCGTTTGTCGATTCTCTGCGGAGAACGGCATAGCAATATTAAAATTATTGAGGAAGAACTATTGGTGAAATGCTACCAACAAGGTTCTGATTTTGTAATTCAAGGTGAGCCAGAAAAAATAGAGCTTACTAAGAGAGTATTAAGAAAATTGTATCAACTTACCGCAGGTGAAGCTGGCCTCGAGGAGTCAAAAATTTATCAAACAATAAATAACTTGTCTGACACTGACAATCAAGACCATGAATTTGCTCGAATAGATACGCCTGACAAAAACATTGTCGCTAAGTCAAAAGGACAGAGTGAATATATAAAATCGATTGATGAATTCGATGTGGTGTTTGGCATTGGCCCAGCAGGTACAGGTAAAACCTATCTTGCCGTAGCAAAGGCTGTTGAAGCTTTGGTAAATGAAGAGGTGAATCGTATTGTTTTGATTCGACCAGTGGTGGAAGCGGGTGAGCATCTTGGTTTTTTGCCGGGTGATATCGGACAAAAAATCGATCCGTATTTACGGCCTTTGTATGATGGACTATATGAAATGCTTGGTAGTGAGCGGGTTGCTAAATTGGTTGAGAAAAATAGTATTGAATTAGCACCACTTGCATATATGCGCGGACGAACTTTATCTGATGCCTTTGTCATTATGGATGAGGCGCAAAATACCACTGTAGCGCAAATGAAAATGTTATTGACTCGTATTGGCTACGGTGCCAAAGTGGTTATTAATGGTGATGTCTCACAGGTAGATTTACCGAAAGGAACTTATTCAGGTTTGAAGCATGCTTTAACGATTCTTGATAACGTTAAAGGGATAGCGATTAATAAGTTTACTGCCAAAGATATTGTGCGTCACCCATTAGTTGCGCGTATTATAGATGCTTATGAGAAACATGAACGTCATGACTGAAACTGAGAGTAATGCCTGCAATACCACATTTTTAAATGTCGACGTACAATATGCCTTGGATGACAATGAGGGCGAGGAGCCTCCGAGTGCACAATTAGTTGTCGATTGGGCGCAGCATGCTTATGCAGAACTAGAGCGACCAGCAGTTGATAACCCTGAGCTTACCATTCGTATTGTTGATGAATCTGAAATTCAAGATTTAAATCGACGTTATCGAGATCAAGATAAAACAACGAATGTGTTGTCTTTCGAATTTGAAAACGAATTTCCTAGTGTCGCTGAAATTACCATAGGCTTACTTGGTGATGTGGTGCTTTGTCACGAAGTGATTAAGCGTGAAGCGCGAGACCAAACGAAACCTTTGTTGGATCACTATGCTCATATGGTAACGCATGGGGTATTACACCTTTGTGGTTATGATCACCAAAATGATGTAGATGCTGAAATTATGGAAGCGCTAGAAAAAAAAATTTTAGCAAAAAACAATATTCCTGACCCATACTCTGCAATTGCTGCAAGGGCATGACCTAGAACTTTTTTAATACTGATAAAAAACACTTTAAAAAGTAATGAACTCACCTGATAAACCTCCGTCGAACTCGATATTAAATACATTTTTAAACCGAGTTCTACCCAGTCGCCGTGCTGAATCAAAGCAAGACCTGTTAGATGATCTAAAGTTAGCTGAACATGACGGCATTGTGACGCGAGACGCCTACGATATGATCCAGCGCGCCATGGTCGTTTCTGATCTCACGGCACGTGACATTATGATTCCACGTAGCAATATGGTGTCGATTGAAAAAGATGATGACCTCGACCGTTGTCTTGACATTATGGTCGAAAGTGCGCATTCACGCTTTCCTGTTGTTGACAATGAAAAAGATCAAATTGTTGGCATCTTGATGGCGAAAGATTTGTTGCGTTTCTTCGACGAAGATAACAAGCAAAAATTTAACTTACGTGACCTAACGCGCCCTGTTGTTTTTGTGCCTGAAAGTAAGCGAGTGAATATATTGCTCGCTGATTTTCGTGAGAATCGCAATCATATGGCGATTGTAGTTGACGAGTTTGGCGGTGTTTCTGGTTTAGTCACGATTGAGGATGTATTAGAGCAAATCGTAGGTGACATTGAAGATGAACATGATTTCGATGAAGAAGAACATATGATTCGTGTTCTTGATGGTGGCGAGGTAATTATTAAAGCGGTGCTGCCAATGGATGATTTCAACGAATATTTCAAAGCCTATTTAGATGAAGGTTCTAGTGATACAGTTGGTGGATTGATTTCCCAGACAGTTGGACACGTCCCTCAGCGTGACGAAAAAATAACAATAGAAGAATTTGTTTTTGAAATTGTGCATGCTGATTCTCGACGCGTGCATTTGATTCGAGTCAGCAAAAAACAATGAGTCAGGCTGAGCACGTTGTAGACAAACCAATTGTCTATTTGATTGATGCCAGTATTTACATTTTTCGCGCCTGGTTTTCCATTCCTGATTCAATGCGTGGTGAAAATGGCGATCCTGTTAATGCCATATATGGTTTTAGTCGTTTCTTGACTGAGTTTGTGGAGCGCAGTAAAGCTGATTATGTTGGAGTTGCTTTTGATGAAAGTTTGACCACTTCGTTTCGTAACGATATCTATCCACAATATAAAATGAACCGTGAACTGGCACCGCAAGAACTTTCGCAGCAGTTTAAACTCTGCCGCCAAATAGCTGAAGCCGCCGGATTTTATTGCGTATCACATAATCGCTATGAGGCGGATGACCTTATTGCGACGATGGCGCTAGGAATGAGGAATCATGGTTATCGTTGCGCTATAGTTAGTGGTGATAAAGATCTTGCGCAAATTTTAACGCAAGGTGATTTTTGGTGGGATTTTGCGCGCAATCGCCAGCTTAATGAACTCGGTGTTATGGAAAAATTTGGCGTGCCGCCGACAGCTATACAAGACTATTTAGGCTTATGTGGCGATGCGGTAGATAATATTCCTGGAGTACCTGGTGTTGGTCCTAAAACGGCAGTCGCATTACTGGCAGAATTTAACAGTGTTGAGGGGGTCTATGAAAACCTAGATGTAATACCTCAGCTGAAATTGCGTGGTGCTAAGACATTACCGGTAAAACTTCTTCAACATCATGAGCAGGCTAAACTCTCTAAACAGTTAGCAACTGTCGCTTATGATGCGCCAATTGATAGCACGCCACAACATATGTTGCGTCGTGGTGCTGAAGTTAATACTTTGCAAGAAATTAGTCATATCATTGGTGGGCGTGGCGAAGGTTTGTTTCAACGCCTAGCAACATCCGCCAGACAAGTAGTTTCGACAACTTAAATACCTAGAATCACTTTCATTTCAATGGCAATTAGGCTTGCCTTAAAAGCAGCGATCTGTAATCATTTTGCAGAATTTCGGCTTATTACAATATTGACATTATTCAACGTTAGGAATCCTTGTGTACGAAAGTTATTTTGGCTTAACTGAACGACCTTTTTCGATTGCGCCTGACCCGCAGTATTTGTATATGAGTGGGCGTCATAAAGAGGCGATGGCGCATCTTTCCTATGGGCTGTCGCAAGGTGGCTGTTTTATTGTATTGATCGGTGAAGTAGGTACCGGTAAAACTACATTGTGCCGTAATTTGTTAATGGAATTACCAGAGCAAGTCGATGTCGCATTAATTTTAAATGCAAATATTAGCGAAGCTGAGTTACTGCAAACTATTTGTGATGAATTAAAGATTAAATACAATGCAGAGCATACGCAAAAGCAATTGCTTGATTTTATTAACCAGCATTTGTTGGATGCCTTTGCTAAAAATAGACATACGGTATTAATCATTGATGAAGCGCAGCTATTAAGCCGAGATGTGTTAGAGCAAATTCGCTTATTAACTAATTTAGAAACAACCAAAAGTAAGTTGCTACAAATCATCTTAATCGGTCAGCCTGAGCTGAGTGATATGTTAGTGCGTAATGACCTTCGTCAATTAGCACAGCGGGTGACTGCGCGCTATCACCTAGATGCCTTAGAACATTCTGAGATCGAAGAATATGTAAACTTTCGCTTAAGCGTTGCAGGGTGTCGGAAGCCGTTATTTACTAAACAAGCATTAACTCGCTTGCATCATCTAACAAACGGTATTCCGCGAAAAATAAATGTTCTAGCCGATCATGCTTTGCTTTCGGCGTATTCACAATCACAACAAAATGTTGATTCTAAAAATGTTCAGCAAGCTGCTAATGAAGTGTTTTTCAAACCAAAAGCTGAAAAGAAGAATGAAACTTCAAATAAAAAATGGTGGGCTGTAGTGGCAGCAGCTTTACTGTTCAATGGCATGCTTTGGTGGTTTTTCTCGACGGATAAAAATGATGAAATTTTTGCTGCTGCAGATTCGGTTGAAACTGTAACGACTGTAAATGAACAAGCCGCAATTATATCTGATGGGGCACTGGAGCTTGTGTCAGAACAATCTACGGAGATTCAAGCTGCAGAATCACAAGAAGTTGTTACTGAAACACAGCAATTACTTGATCCTGTAGTTGATGTGCCTGTTGATACAAGTGCCGATACAGTCGTTGATATAAATGCTAATACAGTTCTTGATACAGGGCTATTTCAATCTGGCTCAGTGGTTATTTCCGAAGAGTTTCTCGATGCAGAAGATGGTGTGGTCGAAACTGTTCAGAACCCGCAGATACTAGGAGGTGTTGATTTTGATACAGAAATAATTCAGCCCACGCTAGAATCTGCCGTCGCAGCAGTACCAGTTGTAAATGCATTTCAACCAGTATTACAAGAAACGGAATTTGGACGTATTCTGGAAACTTCATCTGATGTTACTGGTCGCTATACTGCGTTTCGAGCACTAGTCGGTCTGTGGGGCAGTAGTTTACCAAATCAAATCATTGATCCACTTTGTACTGAAGCAGCTAACAATAATTTGCGCTGTTTGGGTGTCAGTAACTGGCAACAAATACTTCGATATAACCGACCTACGGTAATGGTTTTACGACATGATAATCAGTTGCATAGAGTTATCGTTGATACGGTTGATGGCGATGCCGCTGAAGTTCGGGTAGGCGACAGTATTTATCGAATTAGCGTTGCTGAACTTTTGGATCGTTGGAATGGATCAGCTCTAACAGTTTGGCGACCTAGTGAAGCAGGCTTTGAGTTTTTGCAATTGGGAAATAACCGAACATCAGTTACACGGGTACGTTCGTACTTAAATAGAGCGTTAGTACAAGCACAAATAGGGACGCTTAACTCTGAGAGTAATACTTTGTTTGATCAAAACTTAGCGCAAAAAGTGTTTGAACTGCAAATAGCCTACAACATTATCAGTGATAGTAAGATAGGTGATGAAACCTATTTGCTAATGAATGAATTAGTATCACCATCGACGACACCAAGATTAGTATCGCGTGCTCGTTAGTTGAGCCAAAGGTAATTTATGTCCACCATTTTAGATGCATTAAAAAGATCCGAACAAGAGCGCAAACTTAATGATGTGCCAACCTTGTCGGATATCCCAGCGCCACAAGAAAAATCACGTTGGCCATTGTTTTTATTGTCTGCATTGCTGGTTATTTTTTTAGCTATTATTGTTTGGTTATTGTGGGGGAAGTTTAGCGATAAGGCGCAAAACCAAAACGCTGACCAAGTAACGTTAGCTAGTAATGATGCTAATAACCCACAAAGTGTGAATGATGATAATTCCGTAGGAGCTAATGCCATCACGGTTAATATTATCTCTTATTCTGAAGATGCGACTCAACGATTCACAATTATAAATGGCAAGATGTTTCGAGAAGGAGAGTTCGTTAGCGCTGGTCTGAAAATTCAAACTATTGGGCAAGATTCGGTAATGCTAAATAACCGTGGTGAGCTGGTTAGCCGTCAGCCATAAATTTTTTATGGTGCCTAGCTTGATTACTGTTTTAAATCGCTGTGGGTGGCATTCCTCTACAGCTATAATTGTGTCGATTGCAAAACTAACCCTCAAGAGATGTAGTCAATGAGTCTCTCATCTGAAGTTTCCAAACGTCGTACCTTTGCAATCATTTCGCATCCTGACGCAGGTAAAACAACTTTAACTGAGCGTCTATTGTTGTCTGGCGGGGCGATTCAAATGGCCGGCAATGTCAAAGCTCGTAAGTCAGGAAGGCATGCTACATCTGACTGGATGGAGCTTGAGAAGCAACGTGGTATTTCGGTTACTTCTTCAGTGATGCAATTCGAGTATGCTGACAAAATCATTAATTTGTTAGATACACCGGGCCACGCAGATTTCTCGGAAGATACCTATCGCACCTTAACCGCGGTAGATTCAGCTTTAATGGTGATCGATATTGCTAAAGGTGTCGAGCAACGGACGATTAAATTGATGGAAGTATGTCGCCTAAGAACGACTCCAATTATGACTTTTGTGAACAAGATGGATCGTGAAGGTCGTGATCCGATTGAAGTTATGGATGAGGTTGAATCGGTTTTGGAGATTGCTTGCGCGCCGATGACTTGGCCAATTGGATCAGGCAAACAATTTAGAGGCATTTATCGACTGTATGATGACACTATTCATTTATTTGCTGGTCGTCCAGGTAATGACCCTGAAGAAGATCAATTTATTAAAGGCTTGGCAAGCAATGAGCTAGATACTTTGCTCGGCGATGATGCCGAAGCCTTGCGTGAAGAGCTTGAGTTAGTGCAAGGCGCCAGTAATGAATTCGATCTAGAAATGTATCTAGATGGATTTCTCACCCCAGTATTTTTTGGTTCGGCAATTAATAATTTGGGTGTTGATGAATTAATGGCGCAATTTGCTGAACATGCGCCGCCGCCCAAAGCTCGTAGCGCGGAAAGTCGAGAAGTTAGTTCTGATGAAGAAAAGTTCACTGGTTTCGTATTTAAAATACAAGCAAACATGGATCCATCTCACCATGATCGTATCGCTTTTATGCGTATTACTTCTGGGCAATTCAAGAAAGGTAAGAAACTTAAGCATGTGCGTTTAAAACGCGATATGGCAATTAATAATGCAAGTTCATTTATGGCTTCCAAGAGAGATCAAACCGAAGAGGCTTTTGCGGGCGATATTTTAGGTGTGCACAATCACGGTACTATTCAAATTGGTGATACTTTTACTGAAGGTGAGATTCTTAAATTTACCGGCATTCCTAACTTTGCGCCTGAGTTATTTCGCCGTGTTCAATTAAAAGATCCGCTGCGTGCTAAAGCGCTGCAAAAAGGCTTGATCCAACTTAGTGAAGAAGGCGCGACACAAGTTTTTCGACCATTGATCAACAATGATTTAATTCTTGGTGCAGTGGGGGTTTTGCAGTTTGATGTTGTTGCGCATCGCTTGAAGACTGAATACAACGTTGAATGTAGCTTTGAGTCTGTGCAAGTAGCAACTGCTCGCTGGTTGCATTTTCCAGACGCTAAAACTGAACAAGATTTTCGCCGTAAAAATGAATCAAATTTGGCGCTCGATGGTGCTGATAGTCTGACTTATATTGCACCGAACTTGGTCAATTTGCAGCTCACAGTAGAACGTTGGCCGGATGTTGTATTTAATGAAACTCGCGAAATTTAGATTTTCTGTAATTAGTTATTTATGTTGTTTTGCGCTCAATAATTGATATCAATTTGTAGTCCGAAATAAGCTACAATTTATCACCGTAATTTGTTTTTCAATAGCTTATAAATAATAAAGAGATAACCCGATGATTGTCACTCGATTCCCTCCTAGCCCAACTGGGTATTTGCATATCGGCGGTGCTCGTACTGCGCTCTATTCGTGGCTGCATGCGCGGCAAAGTGAAGGCAAGTTTGTATTGCGAATTGAGGACACAGATTTAGAGAGATCAACGCCTGAATCAGTACAAGCGATTCTTGATGGTATGGAGTGGTTGGGCTTGGATTATGATGAAGGTCCTTTTTATCAAACCCAACGCTTTGATCGATATAAAGAAGTTATTCAACAACTTTTAAATAATGATAATGCTTACTATTGTGAGTGCAGTAGAGAGCGTTTGGATGAGATGCGTGAGCAGCAAAAAGCGCAAGGGCAAAAAGCAAAATACGATGGCCGTTGTCGCAATAAAAAATTAACAAAAGGAGCCAATACGGTTGTGCGGTTTAAGAACCCAGTCGATGGCGATGTGGTAATAGCAGATCAAGTAAAAGGCAATATTGTGGTTGCAAACCAGGAGCTAGATGATTTAATTATTGCGCGTGCAGATGGCGTACCGACTTATAATTTAACGGTTGTTGTAGATGATATGGATATGGACATCACGCATGTGATTCGTGGCGATGATCATATTAATAATACGCCACGGCAAATTAATATCTTAAACGCGTTACAAGCTGAATTACCTTTGTATGGCCATGTGCCAATGATTCTTGGTGAAGATGGTGCGCGGTTGTCTAAACGTCACGGAGCGGTAAGCGTTATGCAGTATCGTGACGAGGGTTATTTACCAGAAGCGTTACTCAATTATCTAGTGCGTCTTGGTTGGTCACATGGCGATCAAGAATTGTTTAGCATGGATGAGTTGTTATCGTTATTCAAAATAGCCGATGTTAGTAGATCGCCTGCCGCGTTTAACCCAGAAAAATTACTCTGGGTAAATCAAGAATATATAAAAGCCTTGAGTGCGCAAGAGTTGTTAATACGCGCGCGCTGGTATTTTGATAAGCAACAAATTGATGTGCCAGATGATAAGCAGTCAATAAAGATAATTTCCCTGATTCAAGAGCGCTGTAAAACGTTAAATGATGTTGTTGATCAGAGCCGTTACTTTTTTACCGACGTAACTAGTTACGATGCTAAAGCAGTGAAAAAATGGATAAAATCAGGCAGTGTTAATTTGCTTGATAGTTTTATCGAAAAAGCAACAAAAATTGAAAATTGGGATGCTGCCCAAATTCATCGGGTACTACAAGATGTGGTAGATGAAAATGAAGTTGGTTTTGCTAAAATTGCCCAGCCACTAAGAATTTCTTTAACTGGCAGTACCAATTCACCTTCTATTGATGAGACTTTAGCGATAATAGGAAAAGAGGAATCAATCAAGCGAATAAATATTGCACAGGCTGAGTTTAAAAAAGCAGCTGTTTAAAATTCATTATTTCTTAAGATTGTGAGCTTTTATATTTAGAGCTGGCAGCTTTATTAATGACAAATGTGGAATAATTTTACTTGCTAATAGTCAAAATTTTTGTGGCGGTAAGATTAAAAGAAGGGTAGAATTTCTTCTAAGAGAAGTAAAAAAATAAAAAATAAGCTTCTTAGATTACACCTTAAATTTATTGTTTTTTCACGGCTTTGTAAAATCACAAGACGAAAGCCAATTAATTGAAATTCATTGAGAATAAGGTACTTAGAGAATAAGGTACTTACAATTAATAGCTTTTTATATTATTAGCTGACTTTATATAGCTTTTCATGCTCAATTTTTTGTATCAAAAAAGCTTTTAAGGTTTTGCCATTAAAGTTTGAAAGAAGTAAGAATAACAATAATAAGAAAGAGTTAAATTAGAAAAAAATATTCATATGCAGAACGCAAAGAACCGTTTGCGTTTTGTGTTTTTGTGTCTTTTTTAAATATTGACTTTTAATATAGACACTTTTTAAAGATTTAAATGAAGTTGAAGTTAGCGTCAAATTAATAATCTACTTAATATAGGTAAACGAGGTTAAATTGAAAATGAATAAAACAGTATTCAATTGGGTTGGACAGTCTGCATTGTTATTTGCGGCTTGTTTGATTACAGCAGGCTCTGCTTCAGCGCAGTCGGTCGATGAGCAGTTTGCGAGGGAGTTGAAGTTCGTAGAAGACTTAAAAGTTTTCAATCAACAACTAACGGATCAAATTGAAGCACAAGGTACGGCTAGAAGTGAAATCCTCTCCTCTATCGAAGATTCAAAAAACCTTGAGCCACAAGTTGTACCTTTGATGGGTAAAATGGTAAGTGCGTTAGATCAATTTATTCGCGCCGACTTACCTTTTCATTTAGAAGACCGTTTGGAAAGCATGGGTAATTTGCAGGCATTAATGGTAAACCCAGAAGCAAAGACGTCTGATCGATTTCGTAACATTATGGATATTTATGGCATCGAAATGGAATACGGCAATACTTATGAAGCTTATCCAGGCACACAAGACATTGACGGTGTAGAGACGCCAGTTGACGTTTTGCGTATCGGTCGACTCGCTTTGTATTCGCAAACTAAAGATCAACAAAAATCATACCTATATGATCGTAGTGCAAAGGCATGGGCGCCATTGCCAGCGGATGTTAATCGTAGTGTGCGTACGGCAATTAAAGTAGCAGCTAAAACGGTTGCTCCTGAATTATTAAGTTTACCAATTCCTGCGCCGGAGGGTGTGTAACATGAAGTCTATTATTTCAATATTAGCATTAACCCTTTTTACTGTTGCGGTTATCGCTCCAGCGCAAGCGCAAACTACCGAACAACTGTTAGAACAAATTAAGTCAGGTAGCCTTGGTAAAAGCCAAGAAGCGATAGACCTAGAGAATCAATTTAGTTCTGCTGGCGCTGGTAAAGCGGCCCTGTTAACAACATTACAAGGTCAGCGTGCGCAACTTGAAGCACGGAGCGAGACATTAGAAGCGCAGTTAGACGCAAATACTGAAGGCTTAAGCACTTTACGTAACCAATATGATAACGAATTAGGTGATTTGAAAGAATTGATAGGCGTTATTCAGCAAGTATCAGGCGAAATGGAGGCTAGCTTTGCGACATCTATTATCTCGGCGCAATTTCCAGGGCGTTCGGCTGAGCTTGATGCTTTAAGCAAAAAACTAACTGAATCAAATAATTTAGTGACGGCTGGAGAAATAGAGTCATTGTGGTCTGGTGTCATGAATGAAATAGTTCAACAGGGCACGGTTGCTAAATTTGATGCCCCAGTTGCGACAGTTTCGGGTGATAAAGAACAACGTTCAGTAGTGCGTGCAGGGGTATTCAACCTAGTTAGTAACGGAAATTTTTTGACTTATGATGTTGGCGGTTTGATTGAATTGCCACGTCAACCTGACGGTCGTTATTTGAGCCAAGCGCAAAGCTTAGAAAATGCTAGTGCTGGCTCTACAGTAGAGTTCGCATTAGATCCTACTAAAGGTACATTACTTGGTGCTGCCGTTGAAAGTCCAAGTCTTATGGAGCGTATCGAACAAGGTGGTCTTGTTGGTTACATCATTTTGGGTGTTGGTGCTTTTGCTGCAATTGTTGCTATTTGGAGAATTTTAGTTTTGATGGGAACAGCAGCTGCGGTCAAAAAACAAGCTAAAAATGCTGACAAACCATCCACTAAAAATCCATTAGGTCGCGTATTGTCAGTATTAAAAGACAACCCTAGTGCCGATACTGATGCTCTCGAGTTGAAACTTTCAGAAGCTATTATGAAAGAGACCCCCAAGCTTAACTCTTGGCTGATGTTTCTTAAAATTGTGTCAGTGGTTGCACCTCTAGCCGGTCTATTAGGTACAGTACTGGGTATGATTACAACTTTCCAATCAATTACCTTGTTTGGTGCTGGTGACCCTAAATTGATGGCCGGTGGTATCTCGCAGGCATTGGTTACGACAGTTTGTGGTTTAGTTGTTGCTATTCCAATTGTCTTGTTGCATACCGCTGCAGCTAGCCGCGCAAAACGTGTTGAAGAGATACTAGAAGAGCAATCAGCTGGAATGGTTGCTCGTCAAATCGAAAGTTAATGTTGTCAGAAATTACACAACATTTTATAACGAACTTTCGCAACGAACATATTGAGGTTTATTAGATGCCTGAGTCTATTGCAATCATCTTTGAATCAATTCGCGATTTTATGGATCTTGGTGGTCCGGTTTTATATTTGATCGCATTATTGTTGTTAGTCATGTGGACAATGATTCTAGAGCGTATTTTCTATTTTCGCGGCGCGCACAAACATGCGGTTAAGTCGGCGATCAAAGAATGGGAATCTCGTTCTGAACGACGCTCATGGGCTGCGCGTCAAGTTCGTGAAGAGCTAGTGTCATCAGTGGCGGTAAGAATGCGTGAGAATTTACCAATGATCCAAGCTTGCGTTGCGCTAGCGCCTTTATTTGGTCTGTTAGGCACGGTAACAGGCATGATTGAGGTATTCCAAGTAATGGCAATCAATGGCACCAGTAATGCTCGTGCTATGGCCGGTGGTGTATCGCGTGCAACGGTACCAACTATGGCAGGAATGGTGGCAGCTTTGTCAGGCCTATTCTTAAGTTTTTGGTTGCAGCGAAAATACGAGCAAGAGCGTGAATTGTTGAACGAGTATTTAACGGTTGATCATTAATTTAATTTATTAAGTAAAACTGCCCAATAGGGGATAAGTAAAATGAGAAGAATGCGAAAAAAACAAGAAGACGACGCTAAAATCGATATTACACCGATGTTAGATGTTGTTTTTATTATGTTGATCTTCTTTATTGTTACGGCAACCTTTATTAAAGAGAGTGGGGCAAATGTAGAGAAGCCTGAGGCTGAAACTGCAGTACAGCGTCCGCAAGCAACAATCTTGTTGGCCGTTGATGAAAATGACGATATCTGGTTAGATCGGAAAAAAATCGATCCACGTGCAGTAAAAACAAATATTAACCGCTTGCGAGCTGAAAACCCTACAGGGGAAGTGGTGGTGCAAGCTGATCAAGAATCAACTGCCGAGCGTGTTATGGAAGTGGTTGATGCGCTTAAAGACGCTGGTATTCCAGTGCCAACAGTTGCAACTGAATCGGAGTAAACTTATGAGAACTTTACCATCAATCGTAATCGCAGCACTGGTAACACTCGGTTTGTTATTTGCCATGTATGCCCTTATTGGAAATAAAGAGCTTGAGTTAACTGAACGTGAGCAATTTAAGTTACCAGACTTTGTCCATGTTCCTAAAGAAATAGAAGTTGATGTCATAACTGAAAAACCTCAAAAGCCAGAAGAAATTAGTGAACAACCTGATGTGCCTGATATACAAATCGACATAGCGAAAGTTGATGTTAGTACTAATATTACACTAGGTTCCGCTAATATTGAGATTAACCGTGAGTTTGGACCTGGACTTAACCCTAATGATGGTGAATTCTTGCCTATCTTTCGTGCGCCGCCAGCCTACCCGCGACGTGCTGCTGAACGAGGCCTCTGTGGTCATGTTGACTTAATGTATACAGTTACTGCATCGGGTAGTGTTATTGATCCGCAGGTAACAGATAGTTCGTCGTCTTTATTCGAAAGTAATGCAAAAAAAGCGGCACTTAAATATAAATACAAACCCCGTCAAGTAGGCGGTAAGCCAGTTGATGTACCAGGTGTTGAGGTGCGAATTACATTTCAAATGGAAGGTGGATGTTAATTGTCGCCGATTTTTTTTTAACTGAGTTAAATTTAACGAGGTAAGTCATTATGAAAATATTTTTAAAGGTTGGATTAGTATTATCAGTATCAATAGCTGTTCTGTTAACGAGTTCTCAGCTGGTATCCGCACAAATGGGTGGTGGTGGTATGGGTGGCGGCGACGATCGCAGAACTAATCGAGTTCAATCAATCCCTGCAGAGTTGGTTACTGAATTTGAAGCAGTACAAGCAGCAATGGAGGCTAACAACGATTCTGAGGCGTTAAGAATACTAACTAAAATTGATGCCGAAGAGGAAAAAAATAATATTACTCAGGCCTATATTAATAACTTTCGCGGTAATATTTATTTTAGCCAAGATAATTATTCAAGAGCGTTAACTGAATTTAGAGGAATTCTTGATATACCTGAAGGTGTGCCGCCGGCTTTTTATAACCAAATTCTTTATGTTGTTGCACAGGTTCATTTTTCCCAAGAGAATTTCCGCGAGGCACTTAATTTTGGTCAACGTTGGTTTAATAGCTTGCCGGAAAAAACTGCTGATGGTTATCTGCTGATTGGCCAGGCTCAGTTTATGTTGAAGGAGTTTGATGCTGCTTTACCGAATGTGCAGGCAGGTATTTCAAAATATGAACAATTAGGTTTACAACCTAAAGAAGGTTGGTTAAACCTACTCAGTAGTATTTATCGGAATAAAAATGACTACGCTAAAATGTTGCCAGTAATTAAACAGTTAATACAATTTTATCCAAAGAAGGATTACCTACTTACAATGGCGGGTGTTTATAACGAATTAGGTGATCGGCCTAAAATGACTGCCATGTATCAAGCGATGTATGACCAAGATTTATTATCTTCACCACAAGTTATTACGCTTGCGCAGTTGCATATGGCTGAAGATAACCCGTATAAAACGGCAACCATTATGGAAAAAGCCTTGAATGAAGGCAAGATTGAGAAAAATTTACAAAATTATCGTATTTACTCTCAGGCGCTATTTGTGGCGAAAGAACATGAACGCGCTCTTGCGCCGTTGGCAGAAGCAGCTCGGCGTGCTCCTGATGGGAAAATGTATAATCAGTTAGGTCAATCTTATCTTGCTTTAAGTCGTTGGCAAGAAGCCGATGAGGCTTTGGCTAATGCGCTTAATAAAGGCGGCTTAAATGCACCTGGTCAAGCGTTGATTAGCCAAGGTTTAGCGAGATTTGAACAGAAAAATTACGAAGGCGCAAAAGCAGCATTTAATCGGGCATTGCAATATTCAAACGTTGCATCTTCTGCATCGAACTGGATTAAGTATGTTGATAGTGAAGTATATAGAATCAATGAGCTTTCTAAGCCAGTTGATGAAATTGACGTAGACGTTTAGTTGAAAAATTAATAGTTGTTGGGTGGGTTAAAAACTCCAGCTCTTAAACGAGGTTATTATGCTTAAAGCAGTTTTTAGTTTGGTGAAAGTTAAGGTGATTGGTTTAACCATTATCGTTTTGGCATTGCCTACTACCGTGTTCGCAAATACTGATGAGATTATTAATTCTAATATTAGTCGTCAAAATCAAAGTACAGCAGCACAAAAGAGGATTGATGATTTAGCGGATGAAACTACTGATATTATCATCGAGCGTCAGCAGCAAGTTAAACAAGTTGAGACTCTCAAACTATTTAATGACCGTTTACAACGTTCCGTAGCAGCACAAGAACGAGCTAAATTATCATTGGCAACATCTATTGAAGATGCTTCTTTGATTGAGCGTCAGTTAATGCCGTTGATGTTAAGGATGATTGATGGTTTGGAACAGTTTATTGCCGCAGATATGCCATTTAAATTGCAAGAACGTAATAACCGTATCGCGCGAATTAAAAGTTTTTTAACCAATGCCAACATTACAGCAGCGGAACGTTTCAATCAGGTTCTTAGTGCTTATGAGGCCGAGAATGAATATGGCACAAGTCTTGCCGTATATATTGAAACTCTAAATTTATCTGGTGAAGAGTTGACGGTGAATCTTTTACAAGTAGGTCGTGCAGCGCTTTATTACCAAACTTTAGATGGTGCTGAGTCAGGTTATTGGGACAAAAATAATAAGCAATGGCAAACGCTCGATTCGTCTTACAATCAGGGTATTAGTGACTCCATTCGTATTGTTGAAGGCAAAGACGTTGTCGATTTAATGAGTTTGCCAATCAGCGCTCCGGAGGTGCTCTGAGATGCGTTACTTTAAAAAGAGTTTAGTAACAAAGATCTTACTGCCTTGTGTTTTATTGAGCTTCACAGGGTTTAGTCATGCGCAATTAGATTTCGATCGTATTCTTTCTGCAACTAATGCCGAAGGTGCGAAAGATCGAACTGAAAATAATGCACGTGAAGGTCGTTTTCGTGAAGAACGTAATAAGCAGCAAAGCCAACTTACTGCTGCTCGTAATGAGCTGGCGCAACAAGAAAGACTTGGTACTCAATTAGATGCTCAATTCAACGCAAACACAGCTGAAATTGAGGTGATGAAAGAAGAACTCAAGCAAGAGCTGGGTAATTTGCAAGAACTGTTTGGTGTTATCCAACAAACAGCATCTGAGGCACAAGAAAATTATAAAACTTCAATAATTAGTGCGCAGTATCCTGATCGAACTGAAAATTTACGTTTGATGGTCGAGAAAATGGCTAGTCAAACAGAGCTAGTTTCTATTACTGAAATTGAAAATTTATGGTTTCAGTTACAAAACGAACTGACTGAACAAAGTAAAGTTGTTAAATATTTTGCACCAGTAACGTATGTAACTGGTCAAGAACAAAATGCGGCAGGCGAAACCGTTAATGTTTTTGCTACCGATGAGCGACAAGTTACCCGTGTCGGGGCTTTTAATGCTGTGGTAGGTAACGATATTGCTGTTTACGATAACGCTAAAGGTTTTGTGTTATTGGATCGTCAAATGACGGGCGAATTTGCTGACGCTTCTAATGCTTTACAAGCTTCAACGTCTGGCGTGAGTAAGTTTTTACTAGACCCGACTTCTGGCAGCCTTCTATCTGCGCTTGTCACGAAACCTTCAATAACTGAAAAGATTGATGAGGGTAAAGTGATCGGTTATGTAATTATTGCGCTGGGTATAATTGCTTTGTTGATTGCTTTGTATCGTATTATTGTTTTGAGTGGTGTTGAGGCGAAAGTAAAACGTCAAGCGAAAGATTTAAAACGGCCATCATTAGGTAACCCATTAGGGCGAGTACTAAAGGTCTATCAAGATAATCCTGACACCGATCCTGAGTCAATGGAGTTGAAACTTTCCGAAGCGATGCTTAAAGAATCTCCAAAAATTAATAGTTTGCTTATGTTTATTAAAATCATTGCTGTGGTCGCGCCTTTGTTAGGCCTTCTAGGTACAGTAACAGGCATGATTCAAACCTTCCAAGCAATAACCTTGTATGGTGCTGGTGATCCACAAACAATGGCTGGTGGTATTTCGCAAGCATTGGTAACAACAGTCCTTGGTTTAGTGGTTGCTATTCCAACTGTGTTTTTACATTGGTTTGCTGCAGGCCGGGCTAAGCGCGTAGAAGAATTACTAGAAGAACATTCAGCTGGTTTAATTGGCGAACAGTACAAAAAACACGCTTAAAATAGAGGTTAAACTATGAGGCGACTAGGTAATAAAGGCAACGATCAAGAAGATACTGACATTGATATTACCCCGATGTTGGATGTGGTATTTATTATGCTTATTTTCTTTATTGTGACCGCAAGTTTTGTTAAAGAATCCGGTATTGAGATTAATAAACCACCTGCATCTAATGAGCCGCCCGATCCTAATGCCCCGAAACCAATAGTCGTTGAGGTTAATGATAGGGGTGAAATTAGAATTCAAAACCGAGTAATAACCGAAAGCTCGATTCGCCCAACTATAGTTCGCCTAAAGGCTGAAAGCCCTGAGTCATCGGTTGTTGTTAGAGTTGAAAAAGAAGCCAAGACGCGAAATATTGTCGCGGCGATTGATGGTATTCGAGCGGCTAATGAACCGCAGCCAACTGTCTCAATAGTAGGCGAATAAAAATATTCATTTAGCAGTTAATTTAAATTTTTTAGCTTTATTTTAAAGTTAATACTATCTAAAAAGGCATGCTTTCAGCATGCCTTTTTAGGTTAAAAATAGAGGTATCATTATGATAAATATAGCGATAAATGGTTTTGGTCGAATTGGTAGAAACGTATTGCGAGCGATATACGAAAATAATCGCGAAGAGCAATTTCGTATCGTGGCAATTAATGATTTAGCGTCGACCGAGACCAACGCTCATTTACTTCAATATGATACGACTCATGGTCGTTTTAATGTGGATGTTAGTTATGCTGCTGATTCTATTACGGTCGGCAATGACGTGATTCCAGCTTTTATGCAACGTGACCCTGCGCAATTACCTTGGGATAATTTAAAGGTGGATATAGTATTTGAATGTACTGGATTTTTTCGTAGTCGAGAAAAGGCTGAGCTACATTTACAAGCAGGAGCGAAAAAAGTATTAGTTTCCGCTCCTGGTAAAAATCTCGACAAAACAATCGTTTATGGCGTTAATGATTCTATGTTAGCGAGTACAGACACTTTGGTTTCTAATGCTTCTTGTACGACTAATTGTTTAGCACATGTGGCAAAAGCGATGCATGATGCGGTTGGTATTGAACAAGGTTTAGCGAACACCATCCATGCTTATACCAATACTCAAAATTTGTTAGATTCTTATCATAAGGATAAACGTCGAGCCCGTGCCGCTAGTTATTCAATGATTCCAACGTCAACTGGTTCAGCTAAAGCGATTGGCATGGTGATTCCAGAGTTAGATGGTAGACTAGACGCAGTATCAGTCAGAGTGCCTACGCTTAATGTGTCGCTTTTGGATTTTACTTTTAAACCTAGTAAAGCGGTAAGTTTAGAAGAAGTTGTTAATATTTTTGATGAATATCAAACTGGTCGTGAAGGTGTTTTTGAGATCAATAATCAACCGCTAGTGTCGATAGATTTTAACCATCATCCGGCATCTTGCGTTATTGATATTGAACAAACCCGAGTTCAGGCTGACCTTATTAAAATTTTAGCTTGGTATGACAATGAATGGGGTTTTTCTAATCGTATGTTAGACACTGCTTCTGCCATGCAGGAAGCATAATAAAATATTGTCCCGAGAGATTATGAGCGAGCCATCAATTAGCCCTGAAATTAAAGAAACACTCAGTCAACAAGGGAAAACGGATTTAACTAAAGGAATTCAACACCTATTTGAAAGTGATGATGGTAGGGCGGAGAGGTTTAGTTATGATCTAAAGGACGTTTTTTTTGATTTTAGTAAGACGCATATATCCGATGAGCTATTAAAAACGTATCTTCAGTTTGCTAAGGAAGTAGACCTTGAAAGTAAACGCCATGCTTTATTTTCTGGTGAAAAAATAAATATTACCGAAGGGCGTTCAGTATTGCACCCTTTACTGCGCGATGCACAAAATCAAGGTATTACTACGGATGAAGATTTAACTGACCAAGCGATAAACGCTAGAGATAAGTTTTTTCAGCAATGCGAAAAAATAGAAGCAAGTTTATCTGCACGCCAAACGCCTGTACGTTCGATTATTCATGTTGGTATTGGCGGCTCTGTACTTGGCACGCAGTTACTTTATGAAGCATTAAAAAGATTAACAAATGAGATCAAAATTCATTTTGTTAGCAATATTGATGGTCATCAATTAATGACTGTTTTGGCGCAATGCGAACCATCAAAAACAATTGTTATTGGCGTTTCTAAAACGTTTACAACACAAGAAACTAAACAAAATTTAAATTCTATTTCTGACTGGTATGAACAGGCAGAAATTACAGATTATAAACAGTATTTTTATGCCGTATCAGCAAGCCCTAAAGATGCAATTAGTTTTGGCATTAAGGCCGATAACGTAGTCGATTTTCCTCAATGGGTTGGTGGCCGCTATTCGGTCTGGTCAGCAGTTTCTTTGTCGTCGGTAATCGTTTTAGGTAAAACTAAGTTTGAAGAGTTTTTATCTGGTGGGGCATTAATTGATCAACACTTTTACAAAACAAATTTAGCGGATAATGTTTGTTTTATTGCTGCTATGTTGGATCATTATTCTACGAATTTTTTGCAAACAAGCTCGAAAGCAATTTTTGCTTACGACGCAAGGCTTGAGAAATTAGTCGATTATTTACAGCAATTAGAGACCGAGAGTAATGGTAAAGATCGACAACTAGATGGAAGTTTGGTTGATCAGAAAACATCACCAGTAGTATGGGGAGGTGTTGGTACCGATGTTCAGCATTCTGTTTTTCAAATGTTGCATCAAGGCAGTGCTGTAATTCCGGCAGAGTTTATTATGATTAAAAAACCAGATCATAAATTAGAACAGCACCACAAGACATTATTGGCAAACGGAGTTGCGCAAACTGCTGCATTATTAACAGGTCAAGATATTGATACGGTAAGACAAATTCACGCAAGTGAAAAATTGTCAGAGAGTGTTTTAAAATCGAAAGTTTTTTCAGGAGAGCGCCCGTCAAGTACAATCCTTGTTAATAAATTGACGCCAAAATCGCTTGGTATGTTATTGGCTTTTTATGAACATCGAGTCTTTTGTAATGGTGTATTTACCAATATAAATTCATATGATCAGATGGGTGTTGAACTTGGTAAACGTTTAGCTAATGAGGTTTTGCCAAACTTAAACAATAAAGAAACTAATGAGCTACAGGATTTTGATCAGTCTACACAGCAATTAATTAATTTGCTAAATGACTGACTTAACAGGGAATTAATTAAACTTAATCGGTTAATTTAAACTGTAATTTACTAGAATCAATTTTACTCTCTACTGGTAGATTGGTTTGTTCGTTTATAGCTGGTGAAAAGCGCCATGACTTAACAGCCGTTATGGCAGAATTGTCAAAAGTGCCTACTGGCTCTGATTCAACAATAACGATGTCTTGTGGGATTCCTTCAATATCAATGATGAAACTAACACTTACCCATCCCTCTATATTTCGTTCTGCAGCTCTGTTTGGATAGCGGGGTGCTGAACGTGAAATGATCTCAGCAGGAATAATTTTTGCTGGTTCCGGTTCTGCAATTATCTCTGGTATTTCTTCAGAAACTATCGCTATTTGATCTGCTGCAACTCGCTCTGATACTGCTTCTTGCTGGGTTTCAGGAGCTTGGGCTTTAGTTGATTGCGCTTCAATTAATGCTTTTTGTTCAGAGATACTTGCATTTAATAAGGCAATACTTTGTGGGTCTACATCTAATTGTTTAATGAAGGCTAGTAATTTTTCAGTTTCTTCAACATTGTCATATTCTGATAATGTAATATTTGCTGCGTCAACAAGTTTGTCATTTAAAGCACTTAATCTTGGTGTGAAGTTAGCATTGCTGATTAGATTTTTTTGTAATGCCTCTGATACGAGTGCATAAGCGTTACCACTCTTAGGTGGAATCAAGTTGTTTTGTGTTAATGCGTTATCAATGGATTCTAGTAATGACGCTTCTTCTTGTAAGGCATCTGCTGCCGATTTTGAGCTTTGTAATTGTGGACTTATTTCTGTCATCATCACAGTCATTCGCTCAATTTCAGCAGTTGTGCCAGTTCGTTTCAGCTCGTTTAAATAGGTATTAATTTCTGTTTCTAAATTTTCTCGTAACTCATAATTTTCAGTATCGAGTGGTTCAATGATTTGCAGTGCATTTACCGTTTCTAAGGCTTTATTGAAATCGGCAGCGCCGACCTGCGTGGTATAAACTTCTTTTAATTGAGTCGAAAGTGATCTTTTTCCTTCAAAAGCATTTAAATCATAAGGGTCAATGGCGAGCACCTGATCGTAAAAATATAATGCATTATCGTTAGCAGGGCTAACTAGGCGACCTTCTGAATATGCTCTAGCCGCTAGGTCATTTAATTCGTTGATACGAATAACACTGTCATCAGCGGTGACAATATTTGTTTCATTCACTGATTTACTAACGAGAGGTGTTGCTATTTGTTGTTGAGGGATTTCTGTTTCAGTACCGGTGTTAGATAAAACTAGAAAGCCTATGATGGCAAGAGTAATGGCGCCAAGCGTAGAAAAAATCAGTGGTTTATTACTTTTTTGTTCGGCGATTGTTTCAACGGTCACTCTATTTTCAAGTGGCCCAATAGCTAATATATCTTCACCAAGCTCTTGTCTTTGAAGGAGGTCTTCGTGCAGTCTGGTAGCACCATCAAATGATAAAAATAATTGCTTAGGATTTATTGGCTGATTGAATGCGCGGAAAATGAGCGGTTGTATATTGGAACTTAATATATTTTGTAATAACTCAGAATTACCGATGAGTATTAATATTTGTGTAGGGTCTACTTTTTTGAGATTGATTGACTGTTCAACGACGGCACCGGTACCACTAAGAATGCTATCGACATCAAGTATGACTATGTGATTATGATTGAGTAATTCGGGATCACTTAACACAGCTTGCATGGATTCACGACCGATGAACTGGTATTCAGTCGAATTGCTTTGAAGCAATGAACTTAATAGTTGATTGTCTTCAGTTACGATTAATACCGTCGGTTTATAGTCAAGATGATCCATATTTTATGCTATTTAGAATACGAGTATACCTCAGCTAATTTAGGCCTACCAACTTATCTGTTTATAGGCTAGAAAACAAACATATAAACTGTGAAAAGATTGAAGCATTTAAATAGTATTATTGCTCTTATTAAATGCTTTCCTTAAATTCAGTTTCTTTTGGTAACGGCTTTGCACAATATCGCAAACAACCAAAACAAATAATACAAAATAGAAGGTTGTTTTAGACATTTGCACTATTTCATTACCGAATAGCTTCATGTGTGCTAAATGACCACCTTCTGAAAGCAGCATAATACCAACGAGAAACAAAATGAATAGTCCAAGTACTTCATACATTCTGTTTTTGTGTAGAAAATCAGAGACTGTATCGGCTAGCACCACCATTAAAACACCACCTGTGAGTATCGCTATTGCCATTACTACAAATGTTTGGGTGATGGCCATCGCGCTTAGAATAGAGTCAAAAGAGAAAACAACATTCATAGCGACAATCCAAAATATAACGAAAGCAACGGACTTGCCTTCACGGTCATCATGATCTAAATCATCAAGTGTCATCATGTGTAGAATTTCTTTCATAGCGGTATAAAGAATAAAAACACCGCCAAATAAGACAATAACTGCATGTAAATTAAAGTCGGCCTCAATGACGCCGCTCCATTGGATGGCGAATAATTGTTCTTGGAAAGCTTCAATTATATTTAATAATAGAAACAACAAAGCAATTCTAAAGACAACGGCTAGTATTATTCCCCAAAACCGCACTGCTTTTTGCTTATCTAATGGTGCGCGTTTAGATTCAAGCGAGATATACAATAGATTATCGAAACCTAAAACCGCTTGTAACATAATCAGTAATAATAAATCGACAAGGTTGCCTAAAGTAAATAGTTCTGCCACGACGCTCTCCTATGAATGTGCGTTATTTTTTCTTATTTATCTTCGTAAGTACAAAAATATGCGGTTTGTACAGCAACTTTCAAAGCAAAAGTTTTGCCCGCGGCAACTTCAAATGAATCGCCATCTTTGAACTCTGTAAATTTTTTATTATCTGGTAATTTTACGCTTAAACAGCCACTGATTACAGTGATGATTTCATGTTGAACAGTATCAAATTGGTAATCACCAATATCCATTACCCCAACTGTAGCGGGTAAGGTTGTTGTTTGTAAGGCAATCGATGCGACTTTACCGTCAAAGTATTGATTTGTCTTGAGCATAAGGAGTTTTTAATTTTAAAGATTATTTAATTTGCCAATCGAGAGACTGACCAGCAAAAAAAGGCACCACTTTATCGCCATTTTTTAAAGTAATCAGATCAGGTAAGGACCAAGGTTTACGGATTAGAGTAATAGTATTTTTATTGCGTGGCAAGCCGTAAAAGTCTGGGCCATAATGACTCGTAAATGCTTCTAGTTTGTCTAAGGCATTGAGCTCATCAAATACTTTTGCATACAGTTCTAAAGCCCCCCAAGCACTATAACAGCCTGCACACCCGCAATCATTTTCTTTGACTCGTTTTGAATGAGGTGCTGAATCAGAACCGAGAAAGAACTTTTTTGAACCAGCACTAACAGCCTCTTGTAGTCGGCGTTGGTGCACGTTTCTTTTTAAAACAGGCAAGCAATAGTTATGCGGTCGAATACCACCTACTAATAAGTCATTACGGTTTAATAGCAAGTGCTGTGGTGTAATAGTGGCCGCAATATTGTCCTTACTCGCAAGAACAAAATCGACCGCTTCGGAAGTAGTGATGTGCTCGAAAACGATTTTCAATTGTGGGAAACGAGATTGAATTGGCAGTAAATAGTCATCGATAAATTGTTTTTCACGATCAAAGATATCGACACCAGGGTCGGTGACTTCACCGTGTATAAGCAATCGCATATCGCAATCACTCATCGCTTCGAATACTGGATACAAAGCCTCAATAGAATTAACACCACTAGCAGAATTAGTTGTTGCGCCTGCGGGATAGAGCTTAGCAGCCGGAATTTCCGCGCTTATTGCTTCCTGAATAATTTGCGGAGTCGTTTCATTAGTAAGATACAGCGTCATCAAAGGGTTAAACTGAGTATTCGCAGGTACTGCGGCGAGAATACGTTGCCGATAGTCTAGGGCTTGAGCTTTATTAGTGATTGGAGGTGTTAAGTTCGGCATGACGATGGCGCGTGCAAAACAACGCGCAGTAGCGGGCACGGTTTCATATAGAAGTTCGCCATCACGAAAATGTAGATGCCAGTCGTCAGGTTGAGTTAGAGTTATTTCGTTAATTGACACAGTTATTAATCACTTACTATTCAGTTACTTGACTATTTGTCGTTAAGTTTATTCAGAGCCTAGATTTTAACACTGAGAGGTTTCGTTTTTTTATTCTTCAGCTACAATACACCGCTATATTGAATGTGAACCATACTTGAAACCATAAACATTATTTGTTTGGCATCATAGCCAGACTTACAAACTATGTCGATAAATATTACCTTTCCAGACGGTGCAAAAAAACAGTTTGAGCAGCCGGTTACAGGTACGCAGATTGCTGATGGCATTAGCAGTGGTCTACGACGCAACGCAGTGGCTATAGAGGTAAATGGTCAAATGTGGGATTTGTCTCGCAATATTGAAGAAGATGCCAGTATTGCTATTATTACTCGAGACATGGATGAAGGCCTTGAAGTACTGCGTCATGATGCAGCGCATGTGATGGCAGAAGCAGTAAAAGAACTATACCCCGAGACACAAGTTACAATTGGTCCAGCGATTGAAAATGGTTTTTATTATGACTTCGCGCGCGAGGAAGCCTTTACTCCAGAAGACTTAGAGAGTATTGAAGGGCGTATGCGTGAAATCGTTAAGCGTAATGAAAGTATTGAACGGGAAGTTTGGAATCGTGATGATGCGATCGCTTTTTTCAAAGATTTAGGTGAAGACTACAAAGCTGAAATTATTGCAGACTTACCAGCGGATGAAACAATCACTTGTTATCGACAGGGTGACTTTATCGATTTATGTCGCGGCCCACATTTACCATCAACGGGGATATTGCGTGACGGTTTCAAATTAACAAAGTTAGCAGGTGCTTACTGGCGTGGAGACTCCAATAATGCGCAACTACAGCGTATTTATGGTACTGCTTGGCCAGATAAAAAACAGCTTAAAGCCTATTTGCGGCGTATGGAAGAAGCTGAAAAACGTGATCATCGTAAATTAGGTAAGGCGCTTGATTTGTTTCATATACAAGACGAGGCACCCGGTTCGGTATTTTGGCACCCTAAAGGCTGGTCGATCTATCAAGCAGTACAAACTTACATGGCGGAACAGCAATACAAACATGATTATCAAGAGATCAAAACGCCACAGATTGTCGATATTTCTTTATGGGAAAAATCAGGCCATGCCTCTAAGTTTGGCGACGATATGTTCACTTTAAATACGGATGATCGTGAGTACGCGGTTAAGCCAATGAATTGCCCTTGTCATGTGCAAATTTTTAACCAAGGCCTAAAAAGTTATCGCGATTTACCGTTACGCTTAGCAGAGTTCGGTTCTTGCCACCGTAATGAAATGTCAGGCTCTTTGCATGGAATTATGCGAGTGCGTAGTTTTGTCCAGGATGATGCGCATATTTTCTGTACTGAAGAACAGATTCAGTCTGAAGTAAAAGTTTTTATTGATTTCTTGCATGACGTCTATCGCGATTTTGGTTTTGACGAAGTTATTTATAAATTATCGACGCGACCCGAGCAGCGAGTCGGTTCTGACGAAGATTGGGATCGAGCCGAGCAAGCCTTAGAGCAAGCGCTGAATGACAATGGTCTTGATTGGGATTTACAGCCTGGCGAAGGTGCTTTTTATGGTCCTAAGATAGAATTTTCTCTTAAAGACTGCATTGGTCGAGTTTGGCAATGCGGTACTATCCAAGTTGATTTTTCTATGCCAGGTCGTCTTGGTGCAGAATACATCGCTGAGGATGGCAGTAAACAAACGCCTGTTATGTTGCATCGAGCAATCTTAGGTTCAATTGAACGTTTTCTTGGCATCCTTATCGAGCAACATGCTGGTGCGATGCCTGCTTGGTTAGCGCCAGAACAAATTGTCGTCGCAACCATTGTTAGTGATGTTGATGAATACGCACAAACATTAACTGAAAAGTTACGTGCTGCTGGGTTCCGCGTGCAGCTTGATACTCGTAATGAAAAAATTAGTTATAAAGTTCGTGAACATAGTTTGCAGAAGGTTCCTGCTATTCTTTGTATTGGTAAACGGGAAGCTGAAGAAGGTACTGTGGCAGTAAGGCGTTTTGGTAGCAAAGCGCAATCAGTATTGAAACTTGAAGACTTTGTTCAAGAGTTTTCTACAGAAGTTGAAAGTAAAGTTATGTTTGAAGCATCGGAAAAAGCCAATTCTTAAATATTAATTAACGAATCAATTAATAGAATTTAAATACACTATCCTATATATACTAAAAGGCTTAATCGCCCGAACGGAGTAAATTATGAAATTATCCTTTTCTACTTTTTTTATTATTGGCTTGTTTAGTTTAACGACTAGCGTTGTTTCTGCACAAGAGCAAAGCACGGTTCCTCTAGAGTCTGATGCAGCTAAATTGGGTTATACCATTGGTGCACAAATTGCCGCAGATTTGGTCAGAGGTGGTATAGAATCTGAAATTGATGTCGATGCATTTCTAGCAGCACAAAAAGATCTTATGTCGGGAGCTGAGCCACGCTTGAGTCCCGAGCAAATGCAAGCAGCGCAACAGGCATTTCAACTCAAGCAGCAAGAAGCGTTTGCCAATGTTGCGAATGATAATAAGATCAAAGGCGAAGCTTATTTAATTGAAAATAAAACTAATTCTGATGTGCAAACGACTGATTCAGGCCTGCAATATGAAGTGATTCGTGAAGGCAAGGGTGAAAAGCCTACAGCCGAGAATACAGTCACTGTACATTACAAAGGAACATTAACTGATGGTACGGTTTTTGATAGCTCTTACGATCGTGGTCAGGCGGCTGACTTCCCTGTTAGTGGTGTTATTCCAGGTTTTTCGGAAGGTATTTTACTTATGCAGGAAGGCGCTAAGTATAAATTAACTATTCCTTCTGATATTGCATATGGCGAACAAGGCCCAGGCACTATTGGTCCGAATCAAGTATTGATTTTTGAAGTTGAGCTTATTGCAATTAAATAACGTAACGGTTTACTTTTTTACGCTGCGGTTATGTCAAGCGCGTAACCGCAGCATTGTAACCACAGAGTCCTTTTCATTTGCTCTTTATCTGCCCCTGATTTTTGTATGAAAAAATACGCTCTTTATCACAGTCGTTTCTGCTACTTTTGCCAAAAAGTAATAATGCATTTGCATGGCAAGGAAACCTTAATAGAAGAGCGTGATGTTGACGAAGCAAAAAATTTACTAGAGTTACGTAAAGGTGGTGGTAAAAGTCAGGTGCCTTGCTTACGGATAGAGCACGAATCAGAAAAAGGCAAAGTGTCGGTGCAATGGCTTTACGAGTCTGAAGATATTATTGCGTACATCAAAAAGAATAACTTAGCTAACTAGTCCCTTAATAACCTTTTCTTTGTATTTAGCTTAGAAGTTGCTGCAATATTGCATCACGTATTTGCTCAACTGAACCAACGCCATTAATCTTAGAATATGAAGGACTATTTGTTTCGCCACTGTCAGCAAGTTGTTGGTAGTAGCTAATCAAAGGTTCGGTTTGTTGGTGATAAATGCTAAGACGTTTTTTTACTGTTTCTTCCTTATCATCATCGCGCTGTACTAGCGGTTCTCCTGTTACATCATCAAGTCCATCTTGCTTAGGCGGATTGTATTCAATATGGTAAGTACGACCTGAAGCTAAGTGGGCACGTCGACCACTCATGCGTTTGATGATTTCACTATCATCAACATTGATTTCTATAACATGATCAATATCAATAGCGTTGTCACGTATGGCATCCGCTTGTGGAATAGTGCGAGGGAAACCATCTAATAAATAGCCATTCTCGCAATCGCCTTCTTGTAATCTATCTTTAATCAGTCCAACGATAATATCATCAGACACTAAGCCGCCTGCATCCATAATGTCTTTGGCTTGTAATCCAAGAGGGGTGCCAGCTTTTACTGCACCGCGCAGCATGTCGCCTGTTGATATTTGCGGGATATCAAATTTTTTACAAATAAATGAAGCTTGCGTGCCTTTACCTGCACCGGGACCACCTAAAAGAATTAAACGCATATGTGTTTTCCTGCTACTTAAAACTGACCTAAATTAAAACTTAATCGACTAACCATACTAAAAATAAGAAATCAAAAATCACCTTATCTGAGCAATGGTCTTAAACTTTGTAGTAATCCACTAATTTACCATAAACGGCGCTTAATTCACAAAACGAATGAATTATCGCTTAGATTAATCGTTAATTTGCTCTAGTGCTTAAGTGGCTTGATTTGACTAGACAGGTTAAGATAAAACAATGATTTTATTATAATCAAATATATTGAAAAATAATCAAATGACTAACTCTGCAGTACAACATATTAATTTATTCTATCCTGAAGATGCGCTTGCTAACGGCGCAGGTTTAGATCCGATTAATAGTGCAGATGCTACAACATTAGATGAAATGTTTCGGGAACGAGTCAGGCGTAGCCCAAATAAAATAGCGTTCACACAATTCGATATAGAAACAAATAAATGGATTGGTATTAGTTGGTCCGAGGTAGCAGCGCAAGTAGAGCGATGGCAAGTTGCTATGCAAGCTGAAGGTTTAGTTAAAGGTGATCGTGTCGCTATTTGCTATAAAAATAGCATTGAGTGGGTGGTGTTCGATCAAGCAGCATTACGACTCGGTCTTGTCGTTGTACCTTTGTATACCGCTGACCGGCCCGATAATATCGCTTATGTTATTCAAAATAGTCAGGCTAAGTTAGTATTATTTGCCAATAGCAAACTATGGACTAGTGTTGCTCAAGCGGACGAAGATGTCTCTTGCATAGAAACAGTATTAGTGTTTTGCCATGATAATGAAGATGAAACGGCAACTCAGGCTACTATTTTTGACGAAAAAAATAGTTCTGTCGTGAAGGTGCATCGAGTCGATAATTGGCTACCAGAGACGGGCAGTCATCTTGAACGTGGACAAGCAACGCCAGACGATCTGGCAACTATTATTTATACCTCAGGTACTACAGGTCGTCCAAAAGGCGTTATGTTGTCACACAAAAATCTTTTATCGAATGCGTATAACGGTATGCGTAGTGTCGCATTGAAACCAACTGATGAACTACTATCTTTTTTGCCATTGTCGCACGCCTTAGAACGCTGTATTGGCTACTATGCGCCGATGTTGTGTGGTTCTGCGGTAACCTTTAATCGTTCGATACCGCAATTAGCTGAAGATCTTAAATTAGTGCAGCCGACGGTTTTGATTTCGGTGCCGAGAATTTTTGAACGGGTCTACAACAAAATAATCGCCGCAGTCGAAGAGAAAAGTGGAATAAAACAATGGTTATTTAAAATGGCCACGAAAGTGGGTTGGCGGCGATTCTTGTATCAACAAGGCCAAGAAGGTTGGCATCCCAGTTTCTTAGCGCATTCTTTCTTGAATCATTTGGTCGCTAAGCCAATCCGTGCCAATTTGGGTGGCAAACTTGATTATGCGATTGTCGGAGGAGCGCCGTTAAGCCAAGAGGTTGCAGAGTTATTTCTTTCCTTGGGAGTAAATTTATTACAAGGCTACGGTTTGACCGAAGCAAGCCCAGTCGTTAGCAGTAATACCAAAGAAAAAAATCGCCCTGACTCTATCGGGTTACCTTTGCGTGGTATTGAAGTGGCGATTATGGATAAAGATGAGCTTTGGGTTAAAGGCGATAATGTTATGTTGGGTTATTGGCAAAACGAAGAAGCCAGCAAAGAGTGCTTGCAAGAAACGGACAATGGTATTTGGTTAAAAACCGGTGATCGTGCCGCGATCGATGAGCAAGGTTTTATTCGTATTATTGGGCGGATTAAAGATATCCTTGTTTTAGCCAACGGTGAAAAAGTACCTCCAACCGATATTGAGGCAGCGATTCTACGTGTTCCTCTATTTGAACAAGTCATAGTATTAGGTGAAGGCAGGTCTTATTTAACCGCGTTAATAGTGCTTGATCGTGCAGCATGGCAACGGTTGCGTGTTGAAAGAGGTTGGACCGAACACGACCTCACAATTCCTGAGTTACACAGCTATGTGCTTGATCATATTTCTTCGCAAATGGATGATTTTCCTGGTTATGCGCGTATTCGTAGAGTCATTGTCAGTCTTGATGAGTGGACGGTCGAGTCAGGTTTATTAACGCCGACATTAAAAATAAAGCGTCCCAAGGTGATGGAGGCATTTGCTGACCAAATAGAAGCAATGTATGCCAAAAAGAGAAGTCGGTAAAAAATATTGAAAATTATTCGACTAATAGCGACGATCGTCGTGCTATTGATTGCGATTTACTATGTTGAAGATACTCCGCAATCGAATTCCCCAACAGTAGCATCAAACGATGACAATGCTACATCAGGCTATGCAGATAATATTGATAACTATGAGCAAGCTCGTAGCGTATTTTGGCGTGAACTATACCCGTCAGGTAATACATTGTATTGTGATATGCCTTTTGATGGTTCTAGGCGCGACGGTATCAATGTTGAGCATATATTTCCGATGTCTTGGGCGACCAATGGCCTAGATTGCGGTACTCGCAACCAGTGTCGCGATAACAGCCGCTTGTTTAATCAAATTGAAGCAGACTTACATAATCTTTACCCATCTCGCACTGAAGTGAATTCGGCTCGTTCGAGCTATGCTTTTGCCGAAATCAACGGTGAGTCGCGGCAGTTTGGTCGAGATTGTGACTTTGAAGTTAGTGAGCAACAAAGACTCGCCGAACCACGCCCTGAAATAAGAGGCGATGTAGCACGCGCAATGTTTTATATGGCGTATCGCTATAAGGATCAAGGGCTTGTATTATTCTCTCGACAAGCTCGACTATTACAGGATTGGCATCAAAGTGACCCGCCTGGAAATAGTGAAAAATCACGTAATGACGCGATTGCCGCAATACAAAATAACCGTAATCCATTTGTTGATGACCCTGATTATTTGAACAAGTTAGTGGTAGAAGGCTATTTTTTCTGAGATTATCGACAGTATTGATACTATTTATAAGAGGAATATAAAATGAAATTTGCAAATAATCGCAATACGATCAGCGAGTTTAAAGAGAATTTTGTTAAACAAGGAAGCTTACGAATTCTATTTTCCATGGTCTTACTAGCAATGGTTTCTGCCTGTGGTAGTGAAGGAGTTAAGATCACTACGAGTTTTGCTAATACCCAAGATATAGAAGAAGGCGCAACTGTTTATTTTGATAGCGAAGCGGTTGCCGAGGTTGTTGATGTTAAAACTCAAGGTTCAGGTACAGTTGTTGTACTTGAGTTTGAAGAAAAAGCAGCGCAAATTATTTCTGCTGATGCTGCGCTAGTAGTAAACCGACTAGTGGCTGATGCGCCTTTGGAATTATATAACTCAGGTAACTACTCAGCCGGATATATCCAAGATGGACAAGAGATAACTGGCTTGGATTCTATGATGCAACTCGGCGCCTGGAAAATTGGTGACACGGTACAAGTTGGTTCTGAATCTTTAAACGATTATGTCAACGCATTCCAAGAGTACTTACAAAGTGATGAGTTTCAAGAAGATAAGCAGTCTGCGCAAGCGCAAGTCAATTCAATGACTAATCAAGCGCAAGATGCAATTGCTACCATAGGCAATGATTTAACTGCAATGGTGCAAGAGCTAGCTGACTCAGAAGGCGATGCCGCGCAAGTTGTTGAGCAGCTTGGCGAAGAATTATCACCGCTCATTCAAGATGTCGCAAAAAGTGGTTCTGAGCTTATGCAACAATTAGAAGAATTTACCAAAGGTCTTGAGCAAATTGATAGTGGAGAACAACAGTCTGGGCAAGTTTTTCTAGATAGTCTTGCGTCAATGTTTGAGAAATTGAATGACAGTATTGAGGAAGGTGTTAGTGAGGGTCTAGAGACGAAAAACACTGATAATGCCGAATAAGTGTTACTAAGTTAACGTCTCAGGAAATAGTCGTTAATATAAACCGCACTGCGATTATGCAGTGCGGTTTTTTTATTTACTCCTTTTTTATTTGCCCCAGGAATCTCGTAAACTCACGGTTTGATTCAGAACTAAGTTGTTGTCGTTATTGTCGACATTATCGAAACAAAAGTAACCAACACGTTCAAACTGAAAGCGATCTGTCTCTTTAGCAGCAAGGATAGACGGTTCTATTTTTGCATCGCTATGCACGTTTAAGGAGTTAGGATTAAGCAAAGAAACAAAGTCTTCTGCTGCACCAGGGTTAGGGTCATTGAATAACCGGTCATACACTCTCACCTCAGCATTCACTGCGTGCTCAACACTAACCCAGTGAATGATGCCTTTGATTTTACGACCGTCAGCCGTTTTACCGCCTGCTGATTCTGGATCATAAGTGCAACGTAATTCGATAATATCGCCGTTATCATTTTGCACAACTTCGTTGCAAGTGATTGCATAGGCGTAACGTAGGCGAACTTCTCGCCCTGGTGCTAAGCGATAAAAGTCTTCTGGCGGATCTAACATAAAATCATCTTGATCAATATAGACCTCGCGCGCGAACGGTAAATCACGCCTGCCAAAAGCTTCATCTTTCGGGTGATTTTTGACAGAAAAGCTTTCACTTTCGCCTTCAGGATAATTTGTGATGACGACTTTGAGTGGTTTTAGAACCCCGAACACGCGTTTGGCAGATGCTTCTAGGTCATGGCGAATAGCATTTTCTAGCACGACCATATCAATCGTACTGTCTTTTTTAGTAACACCAATTTCCGCACAAAAATTACGAATCGATGCAGGGGTATAACCGCGCCGACGTAAGCCAACTAGAGAGATCATACGCGGATCATCCCAGCCATTTACATGACCGCCTTCCACCAGTTGAATTAGTTTTCGCTTGCTCGCAATACTGTATTCTAAATTAGAGCGACCAAATTCAATTTGCCGAGGCATGGTTTTAATGTCTTCGTCTAACTTATTTTTCTCAATAGTGATGTTAGCTAAGATCCAGTCATACAACTCTCTGTTGTCTTGGAACTCTAGGGTACATAAGGAATGAGTAATACCTTCTAAAGCATCAGAAATACAATGAGTGAAATCGTACATTGGATAAATGCACCATTTATCACCAGCGCGGTAATGATGCACATAACGAATGCGGTAGATGATTGGGTCGCGCATCGTTATATTTGGCGAAGCCATATCAATTTTGGCACGTAATACGTATTCGCCTTCTTTGAACTCACCAGCACGCATGCGCTGAAACAGGTCTAAGTTGTCAGCAATAGAGCGAGTACGACTTGGGCTGTCTTTGCCTGCTTCAGTGAGCGTGCCTCTGTACTCACGCATTTGTTCGGCACTTAAGTCGTCGACGTAAGCGAGCCCTTTATTAATTAGCTCAATAGCAAAATTATATAAATCTTCAAAGTAGTTAGACGCATAGCATAAGTGATCCCATTTAAAGCCAAGCCAAGCGACGGTGTCTTTAATAGACTCCATATACTCTTCGCTCTCTTTTTCTGGATTTGTATCATCAAAACGTAAATTACAACGGCCAGAAAGCTGCTCCGCTAAACCAAAATTCAAACAGATAGATTTAGCGTGCCCTAGATGCAAATACCCATTGGGTTCAGGTGGAAAACGGGTATAAACCGAATCATGTTTGCCATTAGCAATGTCATTACTAGTAATGGCTTTAATAAAATGGTTGGGGCTAGTTTTTTTTGCGCTCATATTTATTGAGTATAGAGGTTAAATGCAGGATATAACTCGAGACAGTGTCATTGCAGATGTCCTTGGTAATAAAACTTATTGGTCTAATTTAGCCTGATGAATATTGACTTGGTTTTGTTGTAATACTGGTGTTGCTAGTGAGATACCAGATCGAATTGATTCGTCCAAAATATAGGCGCGAAATAGCTGCCGAGTTTTGAGTAAACTTTTGATGTCTTTAATATAATAATAGACAGCCCAAGTAACGGCATAGTCGCCAGTATCAGCAACTAATACTTCTAAATCATATTGATGTTCGCGTGAACCGTTTTCTTCATCAATCAAGGCAAACGCGCGTTCCATCATTTTTTTAACTTCAGCTTCGCTATGTTGGTAGTCGATATTAAATAACAGTCGTTCGCGTAGGCCGCGTGCAGAAGCAAAACGCGAAAGATTTTGAATGCCGTAGTCCCTAAGTTTGGCATTTCTAATCATGACGCGATGATTGTTGGCTAAATCCAAACACTCGGTATGAAACAATTTAGTTTTAAAAATACTAGCAGTTGTTAATTTGCCGTCCATATTGAACTGAATTACATCACCGTCTTCGCAAAACTCACTGTTTAAAATGATTAGGCCACTAATAATGTCAGGCGCCCAAGATGCTTGTGTCATGGCTAACACTAAGCCGATAATACCAAGTGCGCCGCCAGCCTCTAACAAAGAGTTCAAGCCTAGTAATCGCAAACAGGAGATAATTGCGATTACTGAAATAACCATCGTGACGATCAGGCTTAAAGCACGACTCGAATAAGTATCAGAGATTATAGTTCGATCATTAATTTTATTTGTACGGCCAAAGCGTTTGCGGATAAAGTAATTGATGACCTGTGTGATCAATACTGCAAAGTAAATGGCTATCAAGCATTGTGTGGCTTTAACAAGCCAATCACTTGAATCGAAAAGTAGCACTTTCGCTAGTATCGCCACGATAATGAGAAAGTTTAAAATACGCATCATGCTAATGCGCGAAGCAATCCTTTCGTTATTATGTAATAACTTGCAAATTGGTCCTGCGGCAATAAACAAACACAAGCTAGCGGCAATGGTAAATGAATCCATGCTGCTGAGGTTGTTATTAAATAATGTTGTTAATCTTTCCATATTGGTAATTATAGACTTAATCTTATTTATCGCGAGACACTTATTTTGTTTTGACCTCAAATAACGTAAACCCGCAATAGAAAACTGACATAAATTAGTATGAATAGTTATACTCGCGCTATTGAATAGCTATTCGTTAAGTAAAGAAAAATTTTTGAGGAACAAAAATGATTATTAGTATTCCTAAAGAGTCATATGAAGGTGAAAAGCGAGTTGCTTTGACGCCTGACTCAGCTGTGCAAATCATGAAATTAGGGCATAAGCTAAGAATTGAAAAAGGCGCTGGTAAGCTCGCTGAATTTAGTGATGCAGATTATTCAGATGTTGGCGTTACGATAGTTAGTGGCGATGATATTTGGACATCAACCGATATTATTATGAAGGTTCGCGGTATTACTGCCAACGAAGCAAAAAAGGTAGCTGCTGGCACCACGCTTATTAGTTTCTTTTGGCCTGCGCAAAATGAAGGTCTTTTGAACACGTTAGCGAAGGCAAAGATTAATGTTGTTGCGATGGACTGTGTGCCACGTTTATCACGCTCACAAAAAATGGACGCACTAAGTTCCATGGCGAATATCGGCGGCTATCGAGCGATTGTCGAAGCAGCCAATCAATTTGGCCGTTTCTTCACTGGTCAGGTTACCGCGGCAGGTAAAGTACCACCAGCCAAAGTAATGGTTATTGGTGCCGGAGTTGCTGGCTTAGCGGCTATTGGTGCGGCCAAAAGTATGGGCGCTATTGTGCGAGCTTTTGATACTCGATTAGAAGCTAAAGAACAAGTGGAAAGTTTGGGTGCTGAATTCTTAGAGTTAGAATTTGAGGAAGATGGTTCAGGTGAAGGTGGTTATGCCAAAACCATGAGCAAAGAATTTATTGATGCCGAAATGGCGATGTTCCGTGAGCAATGTAAGGAGATAGATATTATAGTGACCACGGCACTTATCCCTGGTAAGCCAGCGCCAGAGTTGATTACCAAAGATATGGTAGAAAGCATGAAGTCTGGTAGTGTGATTGTTGATCTAGCTGCGGAACAAGGCGGTAACTGTAAATTATCCAAAGCGGATAAGATAGTGACCCATCAGGGTGTCAAAATCATAGGCTACACGGATTTGCCGAGCCGTTTAGCTACGCAATCTTCTCAGCTTTATTCTACTAATCTACGACACATGCTGACTGATATGACGCCTGACAAAGATGGTGTTATTAATCACAACATGGAAGACGAAGTCATTCGTGGTGCCACTGCCGTTATGGATGGCAAAGTTACTTGGCCAGCGCCCGCACCGAAACTATCGGTGGCACCTAAAGCCGCTCCTAAACCAGCGCCAGCGATGCCAGAACCTGAGCCAGAAATGAGTACCGCTACTAAGGCTAAAATGACCTTTGGTGCAATGGCTGTTGCACTCGTCGCATTGCTCAGTGTTGGATCAGTTGCACCGCCTGAATTTATGAGTCACTTTATTGTTTTTGTGCTTAGTTGTTTTATTGGCTATCAAGTTATTTGGAGCGTGACGCCGTCATTGCATACACCGCTAATGAGTGTAACAAACGCGATTAGTGGCATTATTGTGGTGGGTGCTTTATTGCAAATATCATCAGGTGGCTTCGTTACATTTTTGGCATTTATCGCCATTTTAATTGCATCAATCAACATCGCTGGTGGTTTCTTAGTTACCCAGCGCATGTTGAAAATGTTTAGTAAGGGTTAAAGGGTAGAGAATTATGACTATGGGAACTATTAGCGCAGCATATATTGCCTCTGCGGTCCTTTTTATTTTGAGTTTGTCTGGCTTAAGCAATCAAGAAACATCAAAGCGTGGTAACTGGTACGGCATTATCGGCATGGCTATTGCCATTATTGCAACCATCTTAAATCCAAATGTAGATAGCTATGGCTGGCTTATTGTGGCGGTGGTTATTGGTGGCGCGATAGGCGCGCAACTCGCAGCCAAAGTTGAGATGACACAAATGCCAGAACTGGTCGCAATCTTGCACAGCTTTGTTGGACTGGCGGCAGTACTTGTGGGTTATGCAAGTTATTATGATCCTAACTTTCAGTTAACTGGCACAGCGGCAACCATTCATAATGTTGAGGTTTATTTGGGCGTATTAATTGGCGCGGTAACCTTCACTGGTTCTGTCATCGCCTTCGGCAAGTTGAGTGGTCGCGTTGGTAGCAAACCGTTGTTATTGCCAAATCGACATATGCTGAATCTTGGTTTATTAATTGCCAGTGTGATTATCGGTGCGTTTTTTCTAGGCGCCGATCATGGTGCTGGTACCTTTTGGCTAATTGTCATGACACTTATTGCTTTTGCCTTTGGCGTACATATGGTCATGGCAATCGGTGGCGCAGATATGCCAGTCGTTATCTCCATGCTCAATAGCTACTCTGGGTGGGCCGCCGCGGCAACGGGTTTTATGCTGTCTAACGATCTATTAATTGTTGTTGGCGCATTGGTTGGTAGTTCTGGTGCGATTCTGAGTTACATTATGTGTCGTGCGATGAACCGTAATTTTGTTAGCGTAATCATGGGTGGCTTTGGTACTACCGATACATCAAGTGCCGAGGATGACGGTGAGCAAGGCGAAGCCGTGCCAATTTCGGCTGAAGAAGTCGCGCAAATGGTTGGTGATGCAGAGAACGTAGTCATTGTGCCAGGTTATGGCATGGCAGTTGCCAATGCCCAGCATCCTGTTTCAGATTTAACCAAGATGTTAAAAGATAAAGGCGTTAACGTGCGTTTTGCGATTCACCCCGTTGCAGGGCGTATGCCAGGGCATATGAATGTATTACTCGCGGAAGCGAATGTGCCATACGATCTAGTGCTAGAAATGGACGAGATTAATGATGAGCTTAGTGATGTGGATGTGGTCATTGTGATCGGCGCGAATGACATTGTTAATCCTGCTGCATTAGAAAATCCAAATAGCCCAATTGCCGGCATGCCAGTATTAGAAGTATGGAATGCTAAGACCGTGATTGTGTCTAAGAGAAGCATGGCGACAGGTTACGCAGGTGTTGAGAACCCTCTTTTCTTTAAAGAGAATACGCGGATGTTATTTGGTGATGCTAAAGATAGTGTGGATGCAATTCGGGGTGCTCTTTAACTTTTTCTTTTTTCAGTTTATTGAAAATGCCGCTTTTTAGCGGCATTTTTTATGTCCAGGGATGGACGTATGTCGTGGGTGCATGGATGCACAAGAATGACGATGTCCAGGGATGCAAAAGTATTTAATGATGGGTGTCCAGGTTAATTCGCACGGCTAATTGATTTAAGAAACGGACTTTTCATAGTTATTTTACTCCTTTAAAAATACTGTTTATATAAACAGTTTAATTTTAAATTACTAATAAATCAAGAGGTTTATCCTAATTGAAGCGCTCGCTTTGTTCGAACAAAAATAAAAATAACATTGGAATTCAATGGCTTACAAGAAAGAGTGATTTTATTAATAGGACGCCACAAGAATATTAACGCGCACGCTCGCTTTCACACCTAGTAAATTTATAGTATTCTAGTTTTGTAAATATAAAACAAAGGCTTAGGAGAATAATATGGAAATGAGATTAGGGACAAAGCGAGCGTGCGCACTAATAAGCTGTTAGGTATATTTTATGCATAACACTTGGTTAATATATTTACCTTTTGCAATTTTTTTGGCAGTCCATCTTCGTGGTGTATATTTATATTATGCTGAGTCAGCTAGCCTGAGAGATTTACGAATTTCCATAGGAGCTTTAGGTGGCTTTTTTCTATATTTTGGTGCCTGTTCGTATAGTATATTTGAACCAAGTTCAAGAATCCCATATCCCAAAATATATGGTGTAACGTTTTGTGTTATTGGACTAGGTATATTAATTTACTCATTTATAGCAAAGCGTAAAACACTCGATAAAGACATGGAGGATATTAGTAAATCAAAATGGGAACAATAAAACTAAACACAATACCTAACAAGAAGCAAAACGCCGCCTACGGCAGTTCGGACGCGTTTTCAACGCGCCCGTT
>CAZFEM010000014.1:0-44507 GCA_964517515.1 uncultured Gammaproteobacteria bacterium
TAGTTTCTAGCGGCAACGTCACCATTAATATTAATGGTGAAAAAGACATTGAAGTGCCTGCCGGTGGCAAGTTGTTGGGGGCCTTAGCAGAGGCTTCTTTGTTTGTTCCTTCGGCATGTGGCGGCGGTGGCACTTGTGCTCAATGCCGAGTGAAAATACACGATGGTGGTGGTTCCATTCTGCCAACAGAAGAGACTCATATTACTAAACGTGAAGCAGCCTGTGGCGACCGTTTGTCATGTCAAGTAACCGTCAAGCAAGATATGACCATTGAAGTGCCTGAAGAGGTCTTTGGTGTTAAGCAATGGCGCTGTAAGGTTAGATCTAACGATAATGTCGCGACGTTTATTAAGGAGCTAGTGCTGGAGTTGCCAGAAGGCGAAAATGTTGATTTTCGTGCGGGTGGTTATATTCAGATTGAATGTCCTCCCCATACTGTTCAATATACTGAGTTTGAAGTGGAGGACGAATATCGTCCTGATTGGGATCACTTTAATTTGTGGCAATATCAATCAACTGTTGGTGAAACAGTGGTACGAGCATACTCAATGGCCAACTATCCGGAAGAGAAAGGCATTATCATGCTAAATGTTCGGATTGCTTCGCCACCACCACGCAGTCAAGGTTTGCCTCCAGGTCAAATGTCATCGTATATCTTTAATTTGAAAGAGGGCGATGAGGTCACGATATCGGGTCCATTTGGTGAATTTTTTGCTAAAGAGACAAAAGCCGAAATGGTATTTGTCGGTGGTGGTGCTGGAATGGCGCCTATGCGTTCGCATATTTTTGATCAGCTAGAGCGTATTGAGACAGATAGAAAGATGACGTTTTGGTATGGCGCGCGCAGTAAACGTGAAATGTTCTATGTTGAAGATTTTGACCGTTTGGCCGCTGAACACGATAATTTTGAATGGCATGTGGCTTTATCTGACCCTCAGCCAGAAGATGATTGGGAAGGCGATACCGGCTTTATTCACAATGTATTGCTTGAGAATTATCTTAAAGATCACGAAGCGCCTGAAGATTGCGAATTTTATATGTGCGGGCCACCGATGATGAATGCAGCAGTAATTAGCATGTTGCATGAATTAGGCGTTGAAGATGAAAATATTCTATTGGACGACTTTGGTGGCTAGTCTTATTAAAACGGAGTTAGTTCCGAACATTATTATAAAAAACAGCGAGCCTAGCTCGCTGTTTTTTATTGTCTGTCGTATTTTTCTTTTGGCTTTTGTTGTATCGGCTTGTGCACCTATTGACAGGAGTATCGAGCATGAGTTCTCAGGTCAAATAATGGGGACTTACTTTCGCATCACGGTAGTGGCAGATGGTGAAATAGATTTAGCTTTATTGGAAGCTGGCATACAAGATTCTATGCAAGCTGTGAATCAAAGTATGTCGAACTATATTGATGATTCTGAAATCAATCTTTTTAATCGTATGCCGGCACGACAGACAATGCAGTTGTCGCCCATTTTTAGCCAAGTGATACGAGAAAGTCTAGCAATATCAGAGTTAACTGACGGTGCTTTTGATGTCACCATCAGTCCATTAATTAATGCTTGGGGCTTTGGAGAACAGGGCAGTATTGAGCAACAACCGAGCCAGCATGAACTTAAGAGCTTGGCTGCAGTTATTGGTTATGAAAAATTATCGCTTGAGCAAAACCTGTTGAGTAAGCTGGTTGATGGTGTTGAAGTTAATGTATCTGCTATCGCTAAAGGCTATGCCGTGGATAGAGTTGCTGAATTTTTACTTGATGCTGGGTTTAGTCATTTTTTAGTTGATATTGGTGGTGAGGTGCGAGCACATGGTCGTAATGGAGATAATGAAACTTGGCGAATTGCTATCGAAAAACCAACCATTGTAGGTGGTGTGCAACAGGTGGTGGAGCTTGAAAACCAGGCGCTTGCAACCTCAGGCGACTATCGAAACTTTTTATTACTTGATGGTAAGCAGTTTTCGCACACCATTAATCCAGTGACCTTAACACCTGCTTTGCATAAATTGGCATCAGTAAGCGTATTAGCGGATAACTGTAGTAGCGCCGATGCGCTGGCGACAGCCTTGATGGTTATGGGTGAAGAGCGGGGTTTAGCTTTCGCCACGGACAATAAAATTCCGGTTTATATGCTGGTTCGCACAGATCAGCCAGGCCAATATTCGATTTTGATGACTGAAGAATTTAGACGCATTTTGCAATAATTACTTGCACTCTAGTTCCAGCATTACTACATTAACGACAGTAATTAGCGCTTACTCGGGTCACATTAACTAGTGCTTTAGTAATTTGATGTTTAGGCATTTATAGATAGTTTTTATGAGTACATTTTTAGTAACGTTTTTAGTTTTTGCGGCTGTCATGATCGCCATGGCAGTTGGCGTATTGTTGAGTAACCGAAGCATTAAAGGCAGTTGCGGTGGTTTAAATGATATTGATGGACTTAAGGGCGCTTGTGATATCTGCGAAGGTAAAAAGGTTTGTCGACGTCGACGTTCACAACAACGTCAAGCTTTAACCGATGAAGGAGTCGATTAAGCAAGCAATTGATTTTTTTGGGGAAATCTTATGCGAATTCAATCTGATGATAGTGACATGGTAGGTGAGAGTTTACAAACTTCGAAAGAAGAGAAAGTCGCTAATGGAACTATTCGCGAATGTGACGGCAAGATTTGTATATACATGGATGGTTATTGGATTCGCTATTACGCGCCGCCGCCGAATACTATGGCGGAAAAGCGAACGCTTATTTTTTCCTTGCGACGACGCGTCTTTCATCACACTGAGCAAGGTATTAATTCGCCAGGGTGGCGTTTAGAGATTGCTCGAAAATATTATGAAAATGAGAAAGATCCTAGTAAAAAACGTGTAAATGCAGCAATGCTTGCTGGTTCGCTATTTAATCGAGCAACGGATATTTTTGATAGTGTTGTAGAGCTGGAGGAAAAAGGTATTCATGTTGATCACGATAACGAGCTCATGCGGCAATGCGAAGCTTGTTTTATGGAGGCCTTAGAACTTGGTAAGCAGGTCAAACACTTTAGCGGTGAAGAAGGCGTTGATGAATTATGGGGCGAGCCATTTAAAGCGTTTTCTTATCCTATAGATCGATTTTTTAATTCGCGCTACACCAAGCTCGCACAAACACTTAGAGCGATTGATGACTTAGTTTCTCAAATGATAGAGGTGTTTTCAGAAGTTGAGGGTTTTGAAGGTGTTATCCCTCGTTTAAATGAACTAAGAGATGCCTCAAAATCTGAAGTGGAAACCATGCGCCGAGATGAGGTGATTTACGAGGTCTGGCCTCGCTACGTAGCAGCAAAAGAGGCTATCACCGAATTCAAACCCTGTGGTTTAAAGGATCGTGAGAGTAATCTTCGATATTGGGAAGATGGCTTGCGTTTATTGCATATGGGGCGCGACGTAATAAGTCATTTAAGTGGTGTCAGAGTGCTGATGCCAGTCACGACTAATGACTATATAGAGAAGTTGGAACGCTACCGACGTAATGGTTCTCTTGATAGTGAATTTTCAATTCCGGAAAATTGTTTTCTTGAACAATAGGTATCAAATATGAAGCTGCGACAATTGCAGTACGTTACTGAAGTTGTAAAAAACGGCATGAATGTAACAGCTGCGGCAGACAAGCTCTTTACTTCACAACCAGGTGTTAGCAGTCAAATTCGTCGCTTAGAAGATGAACTAGGCGTTGTTATTTTTGAGCGCAGCGGTAAACATATTAATGGCCTCACGCCAGAAGGAGAGTTGTTGGTTGAGCGCTTTGAACTAATGCTTAGTGAAGCCGAGAACGTCAAACGGATTGCACAGGATTTTAGTCACCCAGATTCGGGTATGTTATCTATTGCTACTACCCATACACAAGCACGCTATGTTTTACCGCCGGTCATTCAAGAGTTCCGCAAGATTTATCCTAAGGTTCAGTTACAAATTAACCAGGGTTCGCCAGAACAGATAGCCAGCCTTACCGATAGTGGTCAGGCCGATATTGGTATTGCTACCGAAGCACTTGAGTTATTCGATAATTTGACCTTGTTACCATGTTATCGGTGGAACCGCTGTCTAATTGTGCCCAAGGAACACCCACTAGTGGCTGAGCCTGAAATTAACCTTAAAGCCATAGCTAAATATCCAATTATTACTTACACCTTTGGTGTCGCTGATAGGTCTGTTATTAACCGCGCATTTAGCAAAGAAAAACTTGATCTCAATGTGGTGCTCATGGCGGCCGATGCGGAAGTCATTAAGACCTATGTGCGTAGCGATATGGGAATTGGTATATGCGCTCGAATGGCCTATGACAAAGAGCAGGATCAGGATTTGGCGGTGATTGATGTGAGTCACTTGTTTGATTCAAGTGTGACCAGTTTAGCTATTCGTAAAAATGCAGTGTTACGAGAGTACGTCTACGAGTTTATCGCTATTTTTGCTAAACATTTAACGCGAGATGTTATTGAACAAGCACTAAGTGCACATGGTGACAATAGTTTACAAGACAAGCTCTACAAGGAGTTTGTGAAGGAAGCACCAACTAGATAAATTAAGTAATTCGTATGTTGGCGTGTAATAGGCCAAACATGATTGAATCTCTCTTAAATCTTAGGTTTATAAGTTATCGATCAACCGGCTCAACGGTTTTAATATCTGCTATAAATTCTTTCAATTCTTGAACTGAATATTTTGTGTGCACACGTTCCTTACTAGGTGCTTGATGTTGTCGGCTCACATTATCTCGATAAGCCTGTGCAGGTCTAATCGGCCTTTGGCAAAAACCACCGCCACAATTTGGGCAAACATTTTCAAGCACATGTTCAACGCAGGATTTACAAAATGTGCATTCGTAACTGCAAATCATCGCATCAGTGGACTGGGCTAATAGTGATTTGTCGCACCATTCGCAATTAGGTTTTAATGTAAGCATAGAGATATTCTATTCTTAATAAGGCTGCTTTCAACTTTATTTATAAAACAGCACAATCACCGTTAAAAAGAATGCGTTAATAGCACTATTTAATCGCTAAAGAATATTCGCTATTGGCCGGAAATTGTTATATAAACTTTATAGTTTTTCAGATAAAAAGCGTTTTTAAGCGCGCCGGGAAAAAGCAAAAAGAAAAAAATAGTCAGCGGTGCGCCGTTGGCGCGGGAGAGAGCCCTTGTTAAGCGAGATAATAGACTTTGAAAACGATCAAAGCACCGAAGCTTGTGATTTAAATCAACAAGTTTTGCGTACAGATGCAGCTGGCATGCCTTTGGATTGGGTGTCATATAAAGAGGCTGTGCGCTGTTATTACGCCGGTCTTGTTCTATATAGCGTTGGCAATATTATGTACCGAGTGCACGGTGGTATTAACTCCGTGTCTGGCAAGCGCAGTGCCATTGATGTTCATTCAATTATTGCTACTGCTTCAGAGACGCAGAGCAAATACCATCACTTGCCAAATTACACACCGCCGCTGACCAATAAGACTTTGTTTGCACGTGATGCAATGACTTGCTTATATTGTGGCCATCAACATGGCCGTACTGAACTATCACGCGATCATGTTACTCCGGTTTCTCAAAGTGGTGACGATGTATGGAGTAACGTAGTTACCGCATGTAAACGTTGTAATAACTTTAAGGCTGGTAGAACTCCAGAACAAGCAGGTATGGAACTGCTTGCGGTTCCATTTAAACCAACACATGCCGAATACGTATATCTACGTGGTCGTCGCGTACTGGCAGATCAAATGGAGTTCTTAAAAGCGCATTTTCCTCGTAAAAGTCCACTACGAGAACGAGTTGAAGAGCGTTTGCCAACAGGCTCGGCATGGCTCGATTATAATTAGAGTCGCTGTTTAATTGATAGCGCTTACCATAAGACGTCAATGTCTTTAAAATACAGTCATCTCAATAAATAGCGTCCGGCTAAATTCTTTATAAATGTCACGAGCCATGCTCAAAATACTGCAATACGGTATCACCTTTTGCTTGCTTAGCTATGTCTTGTATCAGGCCGAATTGTTCAATGAAGATGGTCGTGCGAGGTTTGTCCAATTATTGCAAGGAGCAAACGTTTATTATCTATTGGCTTCGATTGCAGTAGGCGTTTTAGTTAATCTAGTTAGTAGCTTTAAATGGTATTGTCTTACTCAGTCGCAAAACTTGAATGCTGGTTTTGGGCGTATCTTTGCCTATTACGTGGTTGGCCAATTCTATAATCTATTTTTGCCGACCAGTGTCGGTGGTGATGTCGTACGCTCTTACGAGCTAGGGAAATTTACTGGCCGACAGGCTGATTCATTGGCCTCCGTTTTTGTTGAACGCTACACCGGCGTACTAACTCTTCTAGTTGTGGCCGCACTCGCAGTGCTTGGTCAGCTGTCGCGCTTTAATCAAGATTTTATTATTTTTAGTTTATTCGGTTTCGCAATCGTGCTGACAATGATGGCTTGGTTGGTAATTGATTTACGACCCTATTATTGGCTTCGTGGTCGCCTCATAAGTTATCATAAAAAATTAAGTTTTATATTCAGCAAGTTAGATAGCTTAGTCGAAGCAGTTTCTAACTACAAAAACAATAAAATCCCAATTGTCTTAGCATTTCTAAACTCATTTGTTTTTTACTTTTTTGCAGCGCTCAATGTTTATGTGACAACTTTGGTTTTTCAGTTAGATGTTCGCTTTGTTGATATTTTAATTGCAACACCTATCATCATGTTGATCATGAACATACCGCTATCGATTGGAAACATAGGTTTAATGGAATTCGCTTATGTAAATGTTTATCAGATTATGGGTTACAGCCCGACCTTAGCAATATCGGTGGCTTTGACAATGCGTCTGAAATCGCTGCTAGATGGATTATTGGGAGCTGTATTGCAGCCGATATTTGTGACTCAAAAGCATGAATAGATTATTATTGCGCCTGTATAAAGATGACTGCCTAACATGCTGCTGTTATTGGCGATAGCCCATGGCGTATGTGCGTTAGCAAAGATTGGCGCAACGCTAGAAATTTAGAATTTAATGAACATTTCAATTGTTGGAACTGGCTACGTAGGCCTAGTTACCGGAGCATGTTTTGCTGACGTCGGTAATCAAGTGCTGTGTGTTGATAAAGACCAAAGCAAGATTGACACCCTTTTGGCGGGTGAAATACCGATTTTTGAACCGGGTCTTGAACGTCTGGTAAAAGCCAATGTGGATCAACAGCGTTTGCACTTCACCACCGACATAAAACAGGCGGTCACGCATGCGGATGTCTTGTTTATCGCCGTTGGTACTCCGCCGGATGAAGATGGTTCGGCTGATTTATCTCATGTTCTCGCCGTTGCCAGTTCCATTGGTCAATGTCTTGAAAGTCCAAGAGTGGTTGTTACAAAATCAACCGTACCAGTTGGAACTGCCGCAAAAGTGCGGCAAGCGATTCAGACTGAACTGGATAGTCGTGGAGTAGAAATCGAGTTCAGCGTTGCGTCAAACCCAGAGTTTTTGAAAGAGGGTGCGGCCATACAAGATTTTATGAAGCCCGATAGGGTAGTGGTTGGCGCCGACGATGAGCGCGCGGTCTCTTTAATGCGCAACCTTTATGCGCCATTTAATCGTAACCATGAACGACTCATCGTGATGGATATCGCCTCCGCTGAGCTAACCAAATACGCGGCCAACGCGATGTTAGCGACCAAGATTTCATTTATGAATGAGTTGTCGAATATTGCTGAGCGGCTCGATGCTGATATTGAATTAGTTCGACAAGGCATTGGTTCTGATCCACGTATTGGTTACCACTTCATATACCCAGGCTGCGGTTACGGCGGCTCGTGTTTTCCCAAGGACGTACAAGCTTTACACCGAACGGCAGGCCACAATGACTACGATGCTAAAATTCTTGCAGCTGTAGAAGCGGTTAATATTGAGCAGAAATCTGTGTTATTGCACAAAGTCGTTAAGCGTTTTGGTGAAGATCTAAGTGGTCTCACTTTTGCAGTATGGGGTTTGTCCTTTAAACCAAATACGGATGATATGCGCGAAGCACCTAGCGTGGTGATCATTAATGGTTTGATTGATCGTGGCGCCAAGGTTGTAGCACACGACCCGATTGCCATTGACGAAGCGCAACACCTGTTCGCGGATAATGCCAGCATAACGCTGGTCGACGATCCCTATTTAGCCACGCAGGGTGCCGATGCTTTACTGATCGTCACTGAGTGGAAAGTGTTTCGTTCGCCGGACTTCGATCGCTTAAAACAGCAACTGAAACAGCCGGTGGTTTTTGATGGTCGAAATATCTACGAGCCTGAGCAGATGGCAAACGAGGGCTTTGACTACTTTGGTATTGGCCGTTCCAATCAAAGTAATAGTTAGTTACTGTACTATTAATTACCGTAATATCGTGGCTAAATTATGAATCTATCAGCAAGTCATTTTTCTTCAATACGCGTATTGGTGGTTGGCGATGTGATGCTGGATCGTTATTGGTTTGGCAGCGTTGAGCGAGTGTCGCCAGAGGCACCGGTGCCTATTCTGTCTGTGACTGAAACGCAAATGCGAGCTGGTGGCGCTGCTAATGTTGCGCATAACTTGCAGGCCCTGGGTGCGCAGACTTATTCTTTGTCTATTCTTGGCGACGATCAAGCGGGCAGTGATATTCGTAATTTGATTGAAAGCTATGGTGCGCAAGCCGACGTTGTTATAGATAAGTCTATTAGAACCATAGAAAAGCTGCGCATGATGGCGCAAAACCATCAATTGCTCAGAGCAGATTTTGATCAAAACCCAAGTGAAGCGGCGCTTGATAGCTACTATCAAGCGTATCAACAAGCACTTCCCTCGGCAGACGTGGTGATCCTATCCGATTATGGCAAAGGTAGTCTGCGTGATTGCGCAGACATGATCGCCTTGGCACGTAGCCTCGATAAGCCAGTCATCGTCGACCCTAAGGGAACGGACTATAGTGCTTACCGTGGTGCTAGTTTGATTACCCCTAATGCGCGCGAGTTCGAAACGGTGGTTGGTGCTAGCCGCACTGAAGGCCAATTTTCAGAACGTGCTTTTGCTTTGCGCGAGCAACTTGAATTAGATTCTTTATTGGTCACGCGTAGTGAGCGCGGCATGAGTCTGTTTGGTGCAGACCACACGCAGGTCGACTCACCCGCGCAAGCATTAGAGGTTTACGATGTGAGTGGCGCAGGTGATACCGTAATTGCCTTAATGGCGCTTTGCCAAGCGCTTAAAATGACAGCGAAAGACAGTTTGCATATCGCCAATACCGCCGCTGGGATTGTGGTTGGTAAAGTTGGCACTGCGGTGGCAACTATCGACGAAGTAATTGAAAAATTGGAAGCTGATTAGTTTCCTTAAGCGAGATAAATAATGATTATTGTGACTGGCGGTGCCGGCTTTATCGGTTCAAACATTGTTCGAGGCTTGAATGAAAGCGGCTTGGATAACATTCTTGTTGTGGATGATCTAAGCGATGGTGATAAGGTTCGCAATATCGAATCTTGTGAAATCGAAGACTATATGGACAAGGACGAATTCTTAAGTCGAGTTCAGCAAGGTTTAGAATTTGGTGGTCCGTCTGCTATTTATCACCAAGGCGCCTGTTCCGACACCATGGAAACAGATGGCCGCTATATCATGCAGAGCAACTATGAATATTCAAAGACCTTGTTTCGCTATTGCAGCGATCAGAGTATTCCTTTTATTTATGCCTCTAGTGCCTCCGTCTATGGTGGCAATGAGACTTTTAAAGAAGAGCCAGAACATGAGCAGGCACTCAATGCCTATGCCTACTCGAAATTACTGTTTGATCGTTATGTACGTAAGCATCGTGGTTCCAGCACCGCGCAGGTGGTTGGTTTAAGATATTTCAATGTCTATGGAAATGGCGAGCAACACAAAAACCGTATGGCATCGGTGGCCTACCATTTTTATAATCAGTACTGCGAAAATGGCGTGGTTAAGTTGTTCGAGGGTTCTGGCGGCTATGCAGACGGTGAACAATTAAGAGACTTTGTCTGGGTAAACGATGTTGTCGATGTAAATATGCATTTTTTGAGACATCCAGAGATTAACGGAATTTTTAACGTTGGTACTGGGCGTGCGCAGAGTTTTAATGATGTCGCCAGTGCAGTTTTGAACACCGTCAGCGGTGAAAATAAAACTACCGAGCAATGGGTTAAGGACGGCAAAATCGTGTACACCGAATTCCCTCAAGCCTTGCGCGGTAAATATCAGAGTTACACCAAAGCGGATTTAACTAATCTGACCATGGACGCCGATTACAATGCGAACTTTGCCACCGTAGAAGAGGGCGTAGCAGCCTACGTAAAACAGTTGCAAGCGGGTCAAGCTTAAGGCGATTAGCGAATATGGCACGCATTGTTGTCTACGACTCAGGCGTTGGCGGCCTCACTATTTATCAACAATTACGGCAGCGATTAGAGCCAAACTCGGCACAACACTCGCTTGTTTTTGTTAGTGACAATGCGGCCTATCCCTATGGAACTAAAGCAGATGCCGAGTTAATTTCGCGAGTGTCGAGCACCGCGCAAGCGATTGTAGACAGCTATCATCCAGATATGCTGGTTGTGGCCTGTAATACCGCCAGTACGCTTGCCTTACAGACCTTACGCGACCAATTAGAGTGCGAGGTGGTCGGAGTTGTACCAGCGATTAAACCTGCGGCGCAAATGAGTCAAACTAAGGTGATTGGTCTACTTGCGACGCCCGCCACTATAGAGCGAGATTATACGCGTCAATTGATTAATGATTTTGCTCAACAATGTCAGCTGATAAACGTCGGTTCTAGCGATTTAGTTGAAATGGCAGAGGCCAAACTCGCTGGTCATTCAATAGATCACTCGCGCTTGAGTGATATTTTGCAACCCTTTATCGACTCTGCTAACTTGGATGTACTGGTATTAGCCTGCACACATTTTCCTTTATTGGCTGAAGAAATAGGGGATGTATTTTATTCCAATAAAAGGTCGGTGAGTTTAGTAGATTCAGGCGATGCGATTGCTAGGCGAGTAATGTCATTGGCTGGCTCTAAGGCGAATCATTTTGATAAAACAAATGAGTTGGATGCCATTGCCAGCTTTACAGACGTTGGTAGCATTGATTCTGGCTTGGTTCGTTATTTAAAGTCACAAGGCTTTGTTGACGTTCAACAACTTATAGTTGAGTAGCTCTTTACGTAATTCTTGACCTAGCTCTTTAACTAACTCTTTATCTAACTAGAAACAATAAAACTCAAATATTATGCAAGACGATTACAATTTACTACTTAAACAAGCCGAGGCTTTGATCGCCAGCGAGACTGATATTGTTGCGGTAACCGCCAACCTTTCTGCATTGTTGTTTAACGGTTTGGAGCGAATTAATTGGCTGGGTTTTTATTTTTTGCGAGACGCTGAATTAGTGCTTGGGCCGTTTCAAGGCAATGTCGCTTGTACCAGAATTCCAGTCGGCCAGGGCGTGTGTGGCACTGCATTCAATAATAACGAAACGCTCATCGTCGACGACGTACACCTATTTGATGGGCATATAGCATGCGATGCCGCTAGCGAATCAGAAATTGTAGTGCCATTCTCGAAAGGAGATATAGCCGGGGTGCTGGACGTGGATAGTCCGCATAAAAGCCGATTCGGTGATCCAGAATTGGTGTTATTGGAAGCGGTGGTCGCTTTACTGGTTGGCGATGAGAGCGATGTATAAGCAGACACTTATATGTTTTTATTCATGTCTCTTTTATTTGTGTCTCGAAAGCCGCGCCAGATAAAATAAACGGTTGCGCTCAGAAGTAGCAAATAGAAAAATAAAAAGCCTAAATCACGACCAAGGCGCGAGACTATATTGGCTAAGATTTGCCGCCCGTTGGCGTTTTGTAGCTTGGATTGAACACGTAGCTTGGGCAAAAAGCTTTGATAGTTAGATCGTTTTGATTCCGGTACTAGCTCAACGTTGGTCAGCGCCCATGAGCCTGCCTGTGTAGAAAAATCTAGACGAACTCGTTCTAATAGTTCTCGCCTTGGGCTTTGCTCAGCTAAGAAATCGAGTGGAAGAAAGAAGCGGTAGCTGTTTTGTATATCGCTGCTTTGCTCATTAGAATCGCCATTGCTATCTGGATGTACTTGCGCGTAAACGCTCGCCGCTTCAATGAAGCCATGTGATTCGCTTGCGTAAAAAAGCTGGAATAGCGCCGGTTTAGTGGCTTTATTTTGGCTAAGGGCTTTTTCTTGGCTAAGGGCTTTTTCTTTGCTAAAGGCTTCAAAATAAATGCCGGCGAGGTTGCTGGTGCTTAGGTCGAGCAGCGGCGATATCATAAAAGGGTCTATGCCAGTGACTTTCGCCTTGTTATTTATATCGTTTCGGCTCCATTTTTCGGGCTCTATGCTTATAAGCTCTTGTCCAATTTCGGCCACGCCGTTGCGTTGCTGTAAGAGCTCTGTGTTTGCATAGCTCGCCGATCGTGCCTTGGCCATGCTAGGGTTAGCCTTGATAGCGAGCTTGCAGCCAGAACAGCCAGCGACGTCTAATCTCAGTAAAGAGTCTTCGTTAAATTGAACGCCTCTTGGCAGTTTAATGTTGAGACCATTAAGCTTGCTCCAATTTTGTGCGTCAACCGCATAGCGAAGGTAATTTGTAGGGCTAAAGACGTGTTGCTTGCCTGCTTGCTCTCCATCAAAAAAAACTTCGATTTCAATGCGTCGATTTTGCCCTGGTGTATTTAGAAGTTGGATTGGTGCTAGCCAGTATCGGTCTTTATCTTCTACGCTAGCCTTTTGTTTGTCAGAACTATCAATAGAACCATTATTAGAACTATGACGAAATACAAAATACGGGTCGTTTGAACCGAGCAGATAATTTCCGTCGCTGGTTTTGCTAATACTGTTCACAGCGACTAAATCATTCGCTTGCGCCCAAACGTTGCTCATCAATAGACAAGCCAAGAGCGCGTATAGTAATCGAAGCACCATGATTTAATGCTTGTCCGAAGGTTTGCGTAGCATGCGATAGGCGAAAAACGCCATGCTAATAAAGAAAACTGAACGCAGAATAGAGGTTGCCTGCTTTAGATTAAACTCTGGTGTCACCCAGTGTTGATTCACGTAACCAGGAAAGTAGCCTTTGCCAATTAGATCGGGTGATAAGGGTGCGGCCAGAAATAAGGTAAATACACCTTGATCAGTCTTAAACAACCATAAGACTATCCAAGCGCCGATAAACACCATGAACGGCATTACCACGTCGCGGTTGAATTGTAAGCTAAGTATTGGAAATAAGGTTAGCCAAGCCGCATAGTGAATGCTGTGCACGTTAAAGCCAAAATAGATAAATAGGGCAACCGCGCAACAGATAACGTAACGTTGCTCATGCGGTCGATCACCTTTTTCCCAGCAATAAATCGCCAGCCCGCCGAAGGCAATGATAATTGGGTAAAACCAATAGTAGCCCATCGACATTAGCTTTTTAACGGCGTGCGTTTCGTGCACTCCGCTACTTGGGATAAACAAAGTTGTATTACCGCCTAAGCTGCTTAACAAAGGCTCTGGTAACCAGTATAGGAAGCCTATGATCAGGCTATAGAAACTAATAGCGATGCCGGTGCGTAGCCAATGGTCTTTATGATCTATCAGCGCTAGCAATAAAAATGGCGCAAACATTAAATTGATCTCTCTCGAATGCAAGGCTAATACAAAACTCAAACAAGCGAGAATAGGTCTGCGGTATTTAAGCTGAAGTGCCGTTAGAGCAAGAAAGAACAAGCCTATGACTTCAAATCGACCAAAGATATAGGTGGCAAAAAAGGTAACCGGGTTGAATAACCAAATCACTAAGGCTAATCGGCGTAATTTCGGGTCGTCAACAAATTTCCAAATCACCGCCGCGGTCGCTAGGTCAAACACCAAGTAGGGCAGTTTAAAGAAGAATAGGTGTCGATAAAGGTTGGGGTCGTTTAGAAAAAAACCATAATCGACCAGACTAGCGGTGGATAGCTTTGGATCGGCTAAATGGAACAAACCATCGGTCACATCAATGAAAAAGGTCGAAAAAGCTGCGAATATAAGCTCGATGTAAAAGACCGTGATGCGATGACTGTTTTCTAGAAAATAGCCGTTTTCGAGTGCATAAAATACCCGCCGACACTCGGAGAACAAGTCAACGTGAGCGAAAAATGGCATTGCCAATAGACGCAATAAAATGGCTAGACCAAGTGCCAGTACTATAAATTGCCGATTGTTTTTATGGCTTAACATTAAGGCCTTCTAGTTTTGTTCCCACCAGTTATCCGCAAGTACTTGCTCTGGTACCGGTTGCGCATCTCGATCCATATAACTACCCAAATCGCCTACCGCAACTGGCTCTAGGTTTGGAAAATCTTCGGTGGTGAAATAGTGCGTGACTAAGGATTTTCTGGTTTTGCTCTTATCTTTAATCGGGCTGCCACCGTGAAATAGCTGCGAGTGCCAAATTAAAACATCGCCGGTTTTGGCATGTAAGGTTTCTGGTTGTAAGCCGCGTTTTTCGATCTCGTCAAAAACATAAGCCTGGCATGCAGGTAGCTCTCTATTGACTACCAAGGTAGAGCCACTGGAAAACATATAGGCCGGTATCTTGTGGCTGCCTGGGTAATAACTCAGAGGTCCATTGTCAGGTGTGGCATCTTCTAGCGCAATCCACGAGGCAACCATTTTATTAGGCGTAGGCGAGGGCATGTAAAAAGTGTCAAAATGAAGCTCTTGCTGAGAACCAAATTCAAAGTTCAGTGAATTACACACCATCGGTGAGCCACCGAGTAATTCCACTAATATTGGAGAAATTCGATTGCCAATCACAACCTCACGTATTTGTTCTTGCGTGAGAAATAAATCATTCAATTTGTAGGGATGCTCACGCGCAGCGTTGGGCGCATCAGCAAAATGTAGGCGACGTTCTTTGTTGGTTTCGCAAAATACATCAATAACATATTTGTTGCCCAATGTTTTTCTATCTGTCCATAGACGATCAACAAGCTCGTTTATCTCGGCGATCACTTGCGCTGAATAAAATGCTGGCAAGTGTAAATACCCTTGCTCCTGCCATTGTGATTGTTGCTCTGCAGTTATTGTCATAGTGCTTGTTAACTAGTCTTTAAAATTGAGTGAGAAGTATTCGTTTTTAAGACTTAAGTTGGGATTGTAATACGGGTCACCACGGTCGATAAGCTCTTTCCATTGTTCGAGAAAGTGAGCTTGCTCGGTCAGCAGGCGTTGCATTTTTTCATCAGTGTCTTCGTAGCCACGGCTGATCGATTCATGGTGAGTTGCTTCAAGGTAAGGGGTAAAGACATTGTAGTAATCGTGTTGCAGCAATTTTAAGCAAAAATCGACGTCATTGTAAGCAACCGCCAAATTGTCTTCGTCAAGGCCGTTTACCTGATCATATTTTGTTCTGCTTACCATCAACATAGCGCCCGTGACTGCGGATACGTTGTGCACCATATGCAGACGGCCGTGGTAGCCGATATGGTCGTTTGGAAAAAACTTGTGTGGATGACCTGCCGCGCCAACCATGCCAACCACGATGCCCGCATGTTGGATGCGGCCATCCGGGTAGAGCAGTTTACCGCCTACTGCGCCGACTTCTGGACGTTGTGCATGTTGCAAGAGTTGTTCAAGCCAATCAACCGTGAGGATTTCAATGTCATTATTCAGCAATAAGACATAGTCGCCTTTGGATTGTTTAACGCCGTAGTTACAAATAGCTGAAAAATTAAAAGGCACATTGTGCTGCACAAAACGGACCCGCGCATCGGCTTCGCTAAATGCCTGCATTTTACTAAAGGTGTCTGCTTGTTCGCTGTTGTTACTTACGCCAATGATTTCAAAGTTTTTATAGCTACTAAGATTTAAAATTGAATTTAGGCAGGAATCAAGGAGCTCTGGTTTGTCTTTAAAAGGGACAATGATGCTGACCAGAGGCTCGCCTTTAATTTCTCTACTGACACGGTAGGTGCCTTTTAAGCTACCAAAATCTACTTTTACACCGTCTTCGTTCTTGCTCAATTGGTCTTCAATGGCTTTGCGGCCAGCTTCCCATGCGTAAGATTTGGCGTCGTAAACCACGGCTGTTGAGCCCGGTATTTTGCGCCAGTGGTAAAGAATCTTTGGTATATGAACGACGCGCTCACCTTCATGTGCGGCGCGCAAAATCACATCGTGATCTTGTGAGCCGTCGAGGCCTTCCCTGAAGCCACCAAATCCATCTATCAAGGCCTTTTTAATGACGCTGAAATGACATATGTAATTGTTGGTTGATAGAAAATCGGGTGAGTAATCTGGTTTAAAGAAAGGCTCTAGGCGATTGCCTTGCATGTCCATTTTGTCTTCGTCGCTATAGATCAGACCAACATCAGGATATTGATTAATGACTTTCGCGTTTTGGTATAAAGCATCGACGCTGATTTCATCGTCGTGATCAAGCAGGGCTATGTAATCACCGGTGGCCATCGCTAGAGCATCATTGGTGGTGACTGAGATGCCTTGATTGATATCATTTAAACGAATTTTTATGCGTTCATCCTGCTGCGCTTCGTGCTCAAGAATTTGGCGCAAATAACTTTTGGGTGAGCAATCATCCACTAAACACAGTTCCCAGTGCGGGTAGAGTTGTGCTTTTACCGATTCAATCATCGGTAGTAGATACTCTGGATCGGTATTATAAATTGGCACTAAAATCGAGAACACAGGTTTGACTGCCATTTTCTCAATGTCTAATTTGGCGTCTTCTATAGCTTGTTCACTGAGGCTGTTTTCTTTCACCCATTGGCCATAATCTTCATTATTTTGGCCAAGTAAATCACCTTTCGGTAATGGATAGTTACGCACAAGTTTGGGTATCTCAAAGTTCTCGGCTTTAGGTGTTTGCAGCAAAAATTCTTCGGTGGCTGGTAATTCGACTGGAGGTCTTTTGCGCAACTTATTGATAATTCGGCGTGCAAACCCCTTGGCGCGAGTGGATGGACGGGTAGTGACAAAGCCGTAGAGACTTTCGTTTAATTTATATTGCGCGTTTAAGCGGGAGACCAATAAGTTAATCTGATTTTGTTTGTTTTTTTCAACAGACTCAGCGAGAGATTTGCTCTCTTCGAGTTTCACCACCAGTTCTTCTCGGTGATTGTGTAGATCTTCAATACGTTGATCTAAATAGGCTATTTTCGCGCGATATTCATTGTTGCGAGTTTTTTGAGCTAGCAGTGCCGATTCTTGCTTGGCTGGTTCCTTACTTAATATGCTTAAGGCTTTAGCATTACTATCTGAGAGAGCAGCAATAGAGATTTTCACCTCTAGCTCTTGATCACCAAGATCGATATCGCTGACGTCGATAAGGATATGAGGGTCATCGTCTAAGCAAACTAATTTTTGTTCTGTAGGTAAGATGCCTACCATACGCACTTTTAAGCCTAGCTCTTTATGTCCATTTGCTGACCATAAAGAATTTCCAGACTCATCAATAATCTCAATCCTAGTTATCGATATGTTGCCAATCTCTGCGATGGGGTCCACTCTTAAATACTCAAGCGTCGTGTCGGTTGGGGGTAGTATTTTTATAGATATAGTTTGATCAGGACTGTTTTTCTCCCATGCTTGGCTGTGCGCCAATACTCTAGGTACTAAGCCACTCTGATCCGACCAATTAAGCTCCAAAACAGGCCTTGTGGGATCGAAACTTTGAATGACAGCGTTTGCAACCGTACGTGGTAAGGAGTTTAGGTTAATAACTTGCTGGACGCTTTCTTCAAGCGCTACGTATGTTGCTAAATCATCGACCGTGTGCATTTCTGGCATATGTTCAATGATAAAAGCACCAATTGAATATAAATCAAATTCTTGACAATAAGCTTCAACCAAACTGCGATTTTCAAGCGCAAACCAAAAAAGCGCACGGAACAAAACAAATTCAGTACTTAACTCAGACTTAAATGACCATTCTGGGTCAATTGAATATAGTTCTCGATTTTTGCCTTTTTCTTTTACTACAATATTAAATGGCAGCAGGTCGAAACCAAAACTTTCAAATTCACCTGCTTTTTTGCAGTTGTTCAGCCAAGCTAGATATTCTGAAACGCATTGTTTGAAGTTAGCCTGGTTGAGACTCATGATTTCTTTAAGCCAATCGGCTACAAGTAAGTGTCCCTTCTGGAAGCTTTGTGGTCTTAGGTTTTGAGAAATTAGTTTAGAGTTTTCTTGAGACTCAGGAAATGCCGCAATCTTCTCTACTAGTTGTGACGCTCTTTTGCGAAAAGTAATAGTGCGCCAAGCAGGGCGTCGACTGGTTCCTGCGAAATGTGCAAAATCATTGTCATAGAGTTGCCTAACGGCTGCTAAATTGGCACCGGCAATGGCTATGTAGCGGCTCGCAAATTGATTTAGGTTGTTTTGCTCTTTAACTAGACGTGAGAACAGTAAGTACTCGTTAATGTTTGGATTTTGAATAAAGCCCAAACGATGAAAGTGGTTGAGACAATTTACGTTGGAACTTAAATAATCTTCAGAAAATAAAGCCTTACACTCATTACCATTTGAAAATACTGCATGTATAGCAACTTTCTTAAAGCCAGATAAACTAAGTGTGTCACGCAGCTTCTTTCTGCCAAGGGAGTGTTTTTCGGTATTTTCAGAATATAAGTCCGCGAAAGCTGCTTTTTTGCTGCTTTGTGCTGGCATGCCGTCAAACCAACGGTTTAGTCGTTCAGCATTTGGCGCATTTATAACAAGCACTCCATTTGGACTTAGACTATTTTTAAGTTTTCCAAAAAACGCGGATATATCATCGGTTGGAAGTAGACAATTTTCTAAGTCTGCCAATACTATTAAGTCATAGTATTGTTCGGGTAAATTTATTTTATCAAGGTCGATAGAAACATGTAGTACGTTGGTTTTGTTTGTACAACGTATTACTGACAGGCGAGAGCGATTCACATCGACTTTAACTGAATCAAGTGATTTCACTTGATCAGACAAATAATGGCTTATGCCACCGCTATCTTGGCTTAGATCTAGCGCAGTATTGACACGCTCAAAATTTAAACCACGCAGATAGTTATGGCGCAGCGTAGATAGTTCAGACCAGAGTTCCTTTGTCTGTCCACGTTTTTCTATATCAAGAGAAAACAAGGATTTATCATCTGTTTGCTCAAAAATATCACGAATCGCAATATCCAAAGAACTGTCCAGATTGCTATCTCTGACGAAGTCCTCTGAGTTCTGGTAAACGGTATCCTTTAATTCTAATTCCGGGTTTGCTTCAAGCAGTTTGTATGAGTTAGCCATAATAGTTTGCGCCGATTTTTCAGTGGTATTTGAGTATCGCTACAAAGGCCATAGCGGCCTTGGTGAACCCGGGTGCTTGACCCGAAAAACTAAGGCGCAAATATATCATGCATCGTCGTCTCAAAGTCATATGAATGAACTATATCTAGACAAGAAACTTTTGGGTAAACGGATCTCAAGTCAGGCGCTTTACAATTGTTAACAGGTTTCACTTATTTTTTACTCGGCTTCAGTCTATTTGCAAGGCAATATAATAAACATATTGTCAAATAGGCATTTGAGATACGATTTAACCACACACGGAGTCTAACCATGCAGCTAAATTCGAAGATAACCAATCTCTTATTTGAGTTAAGTGAAGTAGAGAGCACAGACAATTGTCGGTATTTGATTGGGGACGGTACGGTGCTAAGGAATAACTTACTAAAACTGTATCGTGCGACAAAATCCAAAGAAAGTCATAGTTTGATCATCCAGATAATGAAAGAGGCTGGTTATTCTTGGTTTGAAAAACTAGCGCAATCTAATACGCCAATTAAAGCAAGTTCGAGTTCTTTCAAGTCGGCTGTCAAATCAAAAAGTGAAGCTATTCTTGAGCCGACAATGGATTTAACCCAACGAAAGTTGAGCTTTTTTACTGAGCAAGAATTCTTAAGTTTATTACCAGTAAACGAATTAGTTCACTAAGTAGTAAATATTCTGTGGGGAATACCTTTGGGGGAAGGGCGGCGAGACACCTAGATGATAGTGTCTCGCTTTTTTATTTCTTTTTTGGAATATACAAATCAGTGATAGTGCCTTCATAGACTTCCGCCGCCATGGCAACTGTTTCACCCAAGGTTGGGTGTGCGTGAATCGTTAAACCAATATCGCTGGCATCGGCACCTAGTTCAACAGCCAATGTGATTTCACTTATTAACTCGCCGGCGTTGTTTCCTACGATTCCACCGCCTAGAACTTTATGCGTTTTTGGGTCAAACAATAATTTGGTTTTCCCTTCGGTTCTGTCATTACCTATTGCTCGTCCTGACGCCGCCCATGGGAATACTCCTTTTTCAAACTCGATACCTTGTTCCTTGGCCTGTATCTCGGTTAAACCAACCCAAGCAATTTCTGGATCAGTATAGGCTACCGAAGGTATTACATTTGCTTCAAAACCACTTTTAAGGCCGGCACAAACTTCTGCGGCTACTTTTGCTTCATGAGTAGCTTTATGCGCCAACATCGGTTGTCCAACAATATCGCCAATGGCAAAAATATGGTCAATGTTGGTTCTCATTTGTTCATCAACCGCAATAAAGCCGCGCTCATCAACATTGACGCCAGCCTTTGTCGCATCTATTAAATCTCCGTTGGGACGGCGGCCTGTGGCGATTAAGACAATGTCATAGCTTTGAGATGGCAAGGATTCATCAGTTTTAGCAGAGGCAAAGTCAACATGTATGCCGTCATCTTTGGGAGTGATAGCGGTCACTTTAGTGTCGGTCATAATAGACTCAACCAAGCCACTCATGCGTTTTTTTAATGGTGCGACTAAGTCTTTGTCTGCGCCTGGAATAATTTGTGGCATGAACTCGACAACGGATACTTCACTACCTAGCTCGCTGTAAACGGTTGCCATTTCCATACCGATAATGCCACCACCGATGATTAGCATTTTTGGTGGAATATCTTTAAGCGCTAATGCGCCAGTAGAATCAATGACGCGAGGGTCATCGGTCTCGAACATGGGCAGTACTGTGACGCGTGAGCCGGCCGCGATAATTGCTTTATCGAAGCTTAAGTTTTGGCTGCCATCGTCACTGACGATGTCCACTGAGTTTGCGCCAGAGAAGGTCGCATAACCTTGTATAACTTTAACTTTGCGAGCTTTTGCCATACCCGCAAGGCCACCAGTTAATTGGCCTATTACCGACTCTTTAAAGCCTCGTAATTTGTCTAAGTCAATGTCTGGTTCGCCAAAACGAATACCATGTTTTTCCATTTCGCGTGCTTCAGCGATAACTGCGGCCGAATGCAAAAGTGCTTTTGATGGTATGCAACCAACGTTTAAGCATACGCCGCCCAAATCAGGGTACTTTTCGACCAGCGTGACATCTAAACCCAAATCGGCTGCTCTAAATGCCGCGGTGTAGCCACCTGGCCCTGAGCCAATAACGAGTAATGGCGCATGGTTATCGCTGTTTGTTGCCGGCGCATCTGAATTAGCTTTTGAACTATCTTCTGCAGTCGCAGAAGCCTGGCTGCTGTCATTTGCTTCAAGTGATTTAGCGTCGGCCTTTTCACTTGTGTCGCTTTCTGGCTTAGCGCCTTCTGTTTGATCGAGCACGGCGATAAGGTCGCCTACGTTAACGCGGTCTCCAGTCGATACGGTAATGTCGTTGATGGTGCCTGCGTGAGTACTCGGCACATCCATTGATGCTTTGTCACTCTCTACCGTGATCAGTGGGTCATCGGCCTCAACTTTATCGCCTGGGCTTACTAGCAATTCGATGACTTCTACATCTTCGGCGCCGCCTAAATCAGGAACTTTAATTTCAATGCTCATGTTATTTTCTCAGCTAGATCGATAATAGACGAACGTCTTCAAGTACTTCGGCAATATGGCGGGTAAATCGCGCAGCTTCAGCACCATCAATCACTCTGTGGTCATAAGATAGGCTTAATGGCAGTATCATGCCTGGCTCAAACTCTTGGCCATTCCATACTGGCTGCATCTTGCTACGTGAAACGCCAAGTATGGCGACTTCAGGAGCATTGACGATGGGCGTGAAGTTAGTGCCTCCAATACCGCCAAGACTAGAGATAGTAATGCATGCGCCGCTCATGTCGGCGATAGAGAGTTTGCCATCGCGGGCCTTGGCCGCTAACTCGCCCATCTCGTTTGCCACTTGCGATACAGACTTTGAATCAGCGTCTTTTATTACCGGTACCACTAAGCCGTTGGGAGTATCAACGGCTATGCCGACGTTGAAATACTTTTTATAGATTAGGTTTTCACCGCCAGGTTCGAGCGAACTATTGAACTGCGGATAGGTTTTTAATCCGCCTACGATTGCTTTAACAATGAATGCAAGAGGGGATACTTTAACGCCATTTCCTGAGTCTTTAACACCTTGATTAACTTTTTTACGAAAGGCTTCAAGTTCACTTATGTTGGCTTCATCATTGTGCGTGACATGCGGTACGTTTAACCACGAACGATGTAAATTTGTCGCCGTGAGGCGTTTAATTTTGTTTAGTGGTTGAACATCCACCTCGCCGTATTTTGTGAAATCCTGAGCTGGTACAGCTGGAATGCCAGCTCCAGAGTCAGCTTGGCCTGCGGAGCCAGAAGAACTCATAACGCCTTTCACAAAGGCTTTTACGTCTTCTTTAAGAATTCGACCTTTGCGTCCACTGCCACTTACCTTGGAAAGGTCGACCCCGAGTTCTCTGCCAAAACGACGAATTGACGGAGATGCATGTGATTTTTCTGCTGATACAGCTGCTGGATTAGCGCTTTGACTGGGTGCCGTTGCAGCGCTAGCTGGCAGCGCTGCTTTTTCTTGAGTTTGTTTTACAGCTTTGTCTGGGCTGGTGGCGGGTGCTTCACTTGATTTTTGCTCAGCGCCAGTGCCTGTTGCCGATGTGCTTAAGGTAGCAATAAGCACACCTTCAGATACTTCTTGGTCTATCTCGACTTCAATGCTTGCGATGGTGCCATCAGCAGGGCATGGCACGTCCATGCTAGCTTTATCGCTTTCAAGTGTTAGTAAAGAATCTTCTGCAGTAACTTCATCGCCAACGCTAACTAAGAACTCGATAACTTTGGCAGCATCACCGCCAATATCTGGTACCAAGACATCAATAACGGCCTCGGTAGTCGCCTTAGCAGATCCCTGCTCAGCGGCCTCTGCTGCTGCCAACGTACTTGGTTCTTGAGGTTCTGGTTTATCTTCTTCCGCGCTCACTTGTTCTGTAGCGTCTTGCGATGAGGAGCTTGTTTCGATCTTGGCAATTAGAGTACCTTCGCCAACGTCATCATCAATACTAACTTCGATCGAACTCACTATTCCTGACACGGTCGACGGCACATCCATGCTGGCCTTGTCGCTTTCGAGTGTCACTAGCGCTTGTTCTTCTTCTATTTGGTCACCCGGGCTAACTAAAATCTCTATAACTTTAGCGGTGTCACCACCAATATCGGGGACATGAATTTCAATTGTGGCGTCAGATGGCATTGATTCTGAATCCTCTTGTTTTGTATCGGTTAATGCGTGATTTTCTTGATCGGAGGCGATACTGTCATCGTCGATCTGTAAATCTAAAGATTGTTGTTTATGGTCTTTAACGCTTTTTGTTTTCTTCTTTGCTCTTTTCTTGGTTTTCTTTTTCGTTTTCTTTTTAGCTTTTTTCTTGCTGCTACTAGAGCTTACTTTCTTGCTTTTCTTTTTTTTAGTTGTTTTTTTAGTTGTTGTCTCAGATGCTGTTTTGCTGGTTTTTTTTGCTTCTTCAACATTTTCTGAAGTCTCTTTAAGCGGCTTTTTCTCGCTGCTGCTAGTTACTTCTGTTTCCAAGAGTAATAAGGCGGTCGATAAGGTAATATTCTCATCTTGAACGGCAATCAGCTCGCAGATTTTTCCGTCTCTAGTGGCCGGCAAGGCAATCTCTTGGCTGCCACTTTGCACCATAAACAAGGTATCTCCCTGTTTAATATGATCACCTTCTTGGCATTCAATTGATAAAATTTTTGCCTGCCGGAAGGCGCTTGCTTCTGGCGCGGTGAGTTCAATGTATTTAATCATGTAACTAAATACTTAGCGTTTTACAGTTTATCCGGCGACGGCTTCTCAGTATCAATATTAAATTGGCTAATCGCTTTATTCACCACTTCCACGGTGATACTGCCATCTTCATATAGTGCCGTAAGAGCAGCTAGAATAATGTATTTATAGTTGACCTCAAAATGGCTTCTTAACTGTTTACGGTCGTCGGAACGTCCAAAACCATCGGTGCCTAATACTATATATCTTGTAGGGACTAATTCTCGTATTGAATCAGAGTACACTTTTATGTAGTCGGTGGCCGCGATAACTGGGCCGTTTTGATCTTGAAAGCATTGTTCAACATAACTAATTTTAGGTTTTTCGTCGGGGTGAAGCATGTTCCAGCGCTGTACTTCATTGCCTTCACGACGTAATTCATTAATGCTGGTTGCACTCCAAATATTTGCAGCTATGCCGTATTCACTTTCCAATAATTCAGCTGCTTGAATGCACTCATTTAGGATCGTGCCGCTACCCATCAACTGAACAGTAGGTGTAGTGCCGTCGTCTTTTTTGCTTTTTGAAAATTGATACAAGCCTTTTAATATGCCTTCTTCGCAACCATCAGGTTTTGCTGGGTGATGGTAATTTTCATTCATCACGGTAATGTAGTAAAACACGTTTTCGTGTTGTTCATACATACGGCGCATTCCATCTTGAATGATGACTGCTAGCTCGTATGAGAAAGTTGGGTCATAGGAAATACAATTGGGGATGGTTCCAGCTTGAACATGTGAGTGACCATCTTGATGTTGCAAGCCTTCTCCAGCTAGAGTTGTGCGGCCAGCAGTACCGCCAATAAGAAACCCGCGTGCTTGCATATCGCCAGCGGCCCAAGCCAAATCACCAATACGTTGAAAGCCAAACATCGAATAATAGATGTAGAAAGGAATCATCGGCAGTTCATTGGTTGAATAAGAAGTTGCAGCAGCAATCCAAGATGACATGGCGCCGGCTTCATTAATGCCTTCTTCTAATACTTGACCTTTTTTGTCCTCACGGTAGTACATGAGTTGATCGGAATCTTCTGGTTCGTATTTTTGTCCTTCACTGGCATAAATACCAAGCTGGCGAAACAAACCTTCCATACCAAAGGTGCGCGCTTCGTCTGGAATGATTGGAACAATTCGATCTTTAAGATTTTTATCGCGAATCAAAGTCGATAGCATTCGCACGAATGCCATTGTTGAAGAAAACTCACGATCACCAGAACTTTCTAATAGTTTGCTAAAGCTATCTAGTGCTGGAATCTCAAGTTTTTCATCGGTATTAGGTCGTGATGGCAGATAGCCGCCTAGTGCTTGCCGTCTGGCGTGTGCGTATTTAACTTCTGGCGAGTCAGGGTCTGGTTTTATATATTCCAGATTTTCCAGTTGATTGTCATCTACAGGAATTTTAAATCTCTTACGAAATGTTTTCAGAGACTCTAAATCCATCTTCTTTTGTTGATGAGAGTTATTTAGACCTTGGCCGGCTTCACCCATGCCGAGTCCTTTAATGGTCTTGGCTAAAATAACAGTGGGCTGGCCAGAATGTCTGATGGCAGACCGATAGGCCGCATAAACCTTGTCGGTGTCATGGCCGCCACGCGCCATTAGGTCAATGTCATCATCGCTCATATGTGCGACCATGGCTTTCAATTCAGGTGTGTTCCAAAAATGCTCGCGCGTATAGGCGCCACCTTTGGCTTTAAAGGCTTGGTATTCGCCATCAACACATTCGAGCATGCGTTTTTGCAGCAAGCCTTCGTCGTCTTTTTCTAGCAAAATATCCCATTGGCTGCCCCAGACAACCTTGATCACGTTCCAACCTGCACCGCGAAATTCGCTTTCAAGCTCTTGGATGATCTTGCCATTACCGCGTACAGGACCATCTAGGCGTTGCAGATTACAGTTTATAACGAATATAAGGTTATCAAGCTTCTCGCGTCCAGCCAGACCAAGTGCACCGCGTGATTCCGGCTCATCCATCTCACCGTCACCTAAAAATGCCCATACTTTTCGGTTTTCTGTTTTTATTAACTCACGATTTTCCAGATAGCGTTGAAAGCGTGCTTGATAGATAGCCATTATTGGGCCAAGACCCATCGATACCGTAGGGAATTGCCAAAAGTTCGGCATTAGCCATGGGTGAGGGTAGGAAGAAAGGCCGTTGCCACCTACTTCTTGGCGAAAGTTATCCAGTTGTTCTTCACTCAAGCGTCCTTCAAGAAAGGCGCGCGCATACATACCTGGCGCTGAATGGCCTTGATAATAAATCATGTCGCCGCCGTGTTCCTCACTGCGTGCACGCCAGAAATGGTTGAAACCTATCTCATAAAGCACCGCAGCAGACGCAAAACTGGCGATATGGCCACCATATTCAGTGCTTATTTTATTCGCGCGTAATACCATTGCAGCGGCGTTCCAGCGAATAATTGAGCGAATTCTAAATTCTATTTGTCGGTCAGCGGGAAGGGCGGGTTGCTTTTCTACCGGAATAGTATTGATGTAGGGAGTATTTAAACCAAATGGCAGTTGCGCGCCTGCCTCGTGAGCAACCTCCGCAAGCTTGCGCAGTAGGTACCGTGCTCGGTCACCACCATCTTGTTCTATAACGCTTTCTAAAGCGTCTATCCATTCTTGAGTTTCTTGCTGATCAATATCTTGCTTGAGGCTAATTTCTTGGCTCATTATTTAGATTCTATTGTCTAGTATTTTAAGATTAAGTTAGCGTTTCAGCCACTTATTGTTTTTATGAATAATATGCATTCGTTTGGTAAATGTAAACGCAAAGCTATATTAAACTAAGGCAATTTCTAGTGCTATCGCTCAACCGGATCTATATTGCCATTAATCAAGCACGCTTGCACTTACCAGGCTTGTAAGATTAACGATTCCTCTAGGCGTGGTTGACTGGGTAATAGCGTGAATTGGCTTATCAGCACCTAACACGATCGGGCCTACAGAGATTCCATTAGCGAGGTTTTTCAAAACCGTATAGGTGATATTTGCCGCGTCGAGGTTGGGCATAATTAATAAATTGGCATTACTAGTAAGCGAACAGCGCTCGTTCTTATTTCGTATTGCATCATTCAAGGCCATACTGCCTTTCATTTCTCCATCAACCTCAAGGCTTGGTGCTAATTTAGCTAATAGTGCTTTGGTTTCTGACATTTTCTGAGAAGATTCAGTTGGATGGCCACCAAAGTTTGAATGAGAGAGTAGCGCTGCGCGAGGTGTCATACCGAAGCGCTTTACTTCTTCAGCAGCCATCATGGTAATGTGCGCCAGTTCTTCAGCGCTAGGGTTGGGGTTGATGCTCGTGTCGGCGATAAAATAAGAACCGCTATCTAAAAGTAATAGATGCATTACCGCCATATGTTGATTTCCTTGGCTATGTGCAGTATTGCGCTCGATTTCTTCAACTTGTTTATGCAGTTTATCTGCCGGGCCGGTTAGTGCCGCATCAATAGTGCCTTGGTCTATTAAAGCGCATACTTGAGCAACCCGGTCGGCTTCAGTGGTGCCTTCAGCTGGGATAACTTTATAATCAGAATCTTCTATAAGTCTTAACCCTAAGTCTTTAATAACATTGCTTATTTCTTTTTTATCACCAATAAGAACAGGCGCTGCATATGACTGGTCAACGACGTCTTGAACCGCCCGTAACACGCGCTGATTTTCTCCGTTTGTGTAGGCCACACGCTTAGTTTTACTTTGCGCTTTCTCAAATATTGGGCGCATGACGTTGCCGGTACGATAGACCAGTGGCTCTAAGCTTGCTCGATAATCATCGATACTGCTAAATGGCCGCTGCGCAACGCCGCTGTCTATCGCGGCCTGCGCAACCGCGGGGGCAATCGTGGTGATTAAGCGTGGGTCAAAAGGTTTAGGCAGAATGTAGTTTGCGCCAAACAACATTTTTTCGTTTTGATAATATTGAGCAACCATTTCGTTGCTTTCAGAGTGCGCCAACTCAGCGAGAGCATGCACGCAAGCGATTTCCATCTCACGAGTAATAGTTGTGGCGCCTACATCTAGAGCTCCGCGAAATAAAAATGGGAAGCATAAGACGTTATTTACTTGGTTTGGATAATCTGAACGGCCGGTGGCCATAACCGCATCGGGGCGGTGCTCGTAGACTAACTCTGGTTGTACCTCTGGGACTGGATTGGCCATCGCCAATATCAGTGGTTTGTCAGCCATGCTTTTAAGCATGTCGACATCAATTAAGTTCGGTTGCGAGACACCAAGAAATACATCACAGTTTTGCATGGCGTCTGCAAGATCTCTCGCACTGGTTTTGACCGCAAAGCGTTGTTTTGATTCGTTTAGGTTTGCACGTTCACTATGAATCACCCCTCTAGAATCCAACATCAAGACGTTTTCGAGCTTAATGCCTAGTTCGATCATTAAATTGGTGCAGGCCATTGCCGCCGCGCCGGCCCCAGAAACTACTAATTTAACCTCGCTGATATTTTTATCAACTACGCGTAAGCCATTTAAAACAGCGGCGGCAGAAACAATCGCGGTGCCATGTTGATCATCATGAAATACAGGGATATTCATGCGCTCGCGAAGTTTTGCTTCAATTTCAAAGCACTCTGGTGCTTTGATATCTTCAAGGTTGATGCCGCCAAAAGTCGGTTCGAGTTTAGCAACCACATCGCAAAAAGCATCGACATCAAGCTCGTCTACTTCTATGTCATAAGCATCTACGTCGGCGAAGTTCTTAAATAAAATGGCTTTGCCTTCCATGACAGGCTTGGATGCAAGTGCGCCAATATTTCCTAAGCCTAAAACGGCGGTTCCATTAGTGACAACACCAACTAAATTGCTACGTGAAGTATAGTAAGCCGCGGTTAAGGGATCAGCTTCAATTTCTTTGCAGGGTTCAGCAACGCCTGGCGAATAGGCGAGAGCAAGATCTCGTTGATTAGAGAGAGGTTTAGTAGCTTGAATCCGAATCTTGCCAGCATTAGGTGATCGGTGGTAGTGCAGGGCCGCATCGCGAAGTTTATTGCTCATAATATGGTTATATAGTTTTTATCTTATAAGTATAAAGTGGGTGCCTTGCCAAATTTTTATCAAGGCGCTTTTGTTTAGGCGTTTACTGCAACATCTTGTTTGCCAGGCATTTACCTCCGCTTGTGCCGTTATATTATCCAGTGGTGTTTTAATTATTGGTACTAGCTTCGTGCGCCTGCACATCGGCATGATATGAGGATCGAACTAATGGCCCGGACGCAACATGGGCAAAGCCCAATTCTTTTTCGCCATACTCTCGTAGCATTTCAAATTCGTCGGGGTGTACGTAGCGTTCAACTGGTAGATGGTTCAGGCTTGGCTGCAAGTATTGTCCCAAGGTGATCATGTCACAATCGTGATCTTTTAGATCTCTCAGTACTGCTTTAACTTGCTCTAGGCTTTCACCGATACCAAGCATTAGCCCTGATTTAGTCGCTACCTTAGGTTGCGCGGCTTTAAAATTCTTAATTAGATCAAGCGACCATTGATAATCAGAACCAGGTCTAACCTTGAGGTATAAATCAGGAATAGTTTCAAGGTTGTGGTTAAACACGTCTGGCGGGCAGTTCGACATCAATTCGACGGCGATATCCATACGACCACGAAAATCCGGCACTAATATTTCAACTTTTGTGCTTGGGTTTAATGCTCTAATTTCTTTAATGCAGTCAACGAAATGTCCAGCACCACCATCGCGCAAATCGTCGCGGTCAACCGATGTGACTACCACGTATTTGAGTGCCATGGCTTTTATTGTCTCGGCTAGGTGTTTGGGTTCATCTTTATCCAGCGCTAGCGGACGCCCATGTGCGACATCACAAAACGGGCATCGCCGTGTGCAAATGTCACCCATAATCATAAAGGTAGCGGTTCCGCGTGAGAAGCATTCAGATAGATTTGGGCAAGACGCTTCTTCGCAGACAGTGTGCAACTTATTGTCGCGCAATGTCTGTTTGAGTTCTTGAACCTTGTTGTCGTTCGGCAGGCGAATTCTTATCCAGTCTGGTTTGCGCAGTGGCGTTGCCGTTTTTTCTATTTTTATCGGGATTCGCGCCATTTTTTCAGCGCCGCGTAACTTTTCGCCGGCGACGACCGGTTTGACTTTAGAGCGAGGCCGTTTGGAGGTAGTATCAACCATAGAAATTTCTTATTAGGACTTGCCGCGCAAGTATAACCCGTAACTATGAATGATGTAGTGAATCGTGAGGATATCGACGATATTATTCGGCGTTTTTATCAGGCAATGCTGGAAGACTCTATCATTGGCTTTATTTTCACGGACGTCGCGCGCATCGATCTAGAGTCGCATCTGCCGATCATTGGTGATTTCTGGCATGACAGCCTTTTTGGAACAAAACTGTATAGTAATAATACGCTAGAGAAGCACCTTGCTATTCACGCTAAATTGCCGCTCAAGGAAGGGCATTTCACGCGCTGGTTGTACCTCTTTGATAAAGCCGTTACAGAAAAACATCAGGGTGACAACGCGAAGGCAATGCTAAAGACGGCAGACCGCATTGCAAAAACAATCTCGGCTTCCCTTGGCGATAAAAAAAGGACAGGTTTACGCTTAAGTTTAAGCGATTAAGCTTAAGCCCTTTAATTGCCCATTTAACAATAGACGATGTAACTGCAGAGTGTTTTGTATTTGGCTTTAGGCCTTACGTAAAAACACCGGTTTCTCTGGTGATGATTCCGCTGCCGAATATTTATAGCCATCTATTTTAAATCGTTTTAACTTTGCTAAGTCTTCCACTTGTTGCTGTATAAGCCATGCAGACATTGTTCCACGCGCTTTTTTGGCGAAAAAGCTAATCATTTTATATTGACCGTTTTTCCAATCTTTGAACACCGGTGTGACGAGCTTACCGTTTAGTTCCTTGTGTTTAACAGATTTAAAATATTCGTTCGAGGCAAGGTTCAGGATTGTGTCAGACTCAATTTTCTTTAGTTGGCTATTTAGTTTCTTGGTAATACGTTCGCCCCAAAATTCATACAGGTTTTTACCACGAGAATTTTCAAGCTTGATACCCATCTCTAAGCGATAAGGTTGAATCAGATCCAGTGGGCGCAGCACTCCGTATAGCCCAGATAAAATCCGTAAGTGCTCTTGTGCATACAAAAAGTCAGCTTCACTGAAGGTTTCGGCGTTGAGGCCGGTATAAACATCGCCTTTGAAGGCAAGTAGCGCTTGTTTGGCATTCTTTTTATTAAATGGGCGTGACCATTGGTGGTAGCGCTCAGCATTCAATTGTGCAAGCTTGGAACTAATGCCCATCATTTTTTCTAGATCCAATGGCGATTTGGTGGTCAATATGTCGATTAATTGTTCGCTGTCATCCAACATTCCTGCCTGGCTGTGTTTAGGGGCTACCGAAGGGGTGTCAAAGTCGAGGGTTTTGGCGGGAGAGATTAGTATGAGCATGGTGTTCTAAGTCAAAAAGCAGTACGCCAATAATACTCTCACTGGCGATTAGAGCCAAGAGCTGCCTTCAAGTCTTGATATTTATCATTTGTCTTGAAGCAAGTTTTCATTAACGGCTGGACTTTTCTTGTGTAAAATCAGTGTGTTTTAGTCTATTGTTCACATTATTTAACTAATGTGATGTTATCAAACTGATATAAGTTAATTGGTCAGCTACAATCGTTGTTTATATCCTCGGGGGGGGGACAGTAATGAATGCATTAATGCGAATGGATAATCGGTTTTGGATTAGACACTTGTTTATTTTAGGTCTAAGCCTATGCCGATTAGGTTTAAGGGATATTAAGATTGAACTAGAGTTAGGGAGCTTTGAAAACCGATGAGAATTATTTCTCGTAGTAAAACGAGTGTAATGGCAGCATTAAATAATGCTAAAAGTGTGTTTGGGCTTTGTTTGCTGGTGGCGTTCGCATCCCTTTGGTCTGGCCAAGCGCAGGCGCAAACGCTTATTTCTATTTCTAATCCACCATCGAGGGTAGACATTAGCACCGTAGGGGGCACTCAGTTTTGGCCGTCAGCGGGAACGGTCAATGGTGTGCCGATTAGTCTGCAAGCAACCGTCACCAGTTTGGGAGCGGGTGACGCTGTAAGATTGTTCACTAGTGGTGACAACCCAGTAGTGAGATCCAATACTTCAACATTTTCAGCTACCATTGTTTGGGAAGTATTCAATGCGGCTACGGGTGCGCCGATTGTCGCTGATCCGAATTTCTTAATCACTGATATTGATGGTACCAATGGTTCGCCTATAGAAAGTGCATCAGCATCTTGTGAAGGTTTGACCTCTTTTACCGTTAACGATCCAACCAATATTAACATCAGCGAATCTAACGGCGCGATATTAGGCGAAGGCACACAGAGTCAAAATGGCAACCAGCAAGAAGGCTTTTTACAATACAGTTGGAATAACGTAAGCCAATGGACAGTAAATTACTTCACTACAACTAGCGGGCGCTGGTTTGTACATGATGCAGATGGTGATATTCCGTTCGATGCTGATCCGACCTTGGTTGGTATCGTAGATCTTGCTGTCATAAAATCTCTAGTATCTACAGGGGCAACCCCACCAGGCGCAGGTGACCCTGTTAGCTGGACGGTGGAGCTTTCTAATATCACCAACTTTGATGCAAACCAAGCTATTGTTGTAGATACCTTACCAAGTAACGTTACCTTTGTGAGCGCAAGCGCTACCGCTGGCACCACTGCGTTTGATGCTGGCTCAAATACGCTAACGTGGAACAACGTTGATGTATTAGCAAACAGCGACGAGACGCTCACTATTAACGCGATTGTCAATTCAGGCACAGAAGGTGAAACCGTTACCAATGAGGCTGAAGTTCAGCTATCAACACTTGGAGGGGCGAGTAGATGTTCTTCGCGCGATGTATCCGAAGTTACTTTTGTTGTGAATGATCCGCAGGCCAGTTTAACGATTGAAAAATCCGCAGGCACACCAACGGTCGCTTTGGGCGGAGTTGATAATTTGACCGACGCAGGTGACACCATCACCTATACCTATGTGGTAGAGAATACTGGCAATACTACAATTACAGATGTTGTACCGGTCGATGCAGGCCCAGGATTTAACAACAATAACCCACAACCTGGAACCGGCACCTTCGGGCCGTTTAGCCCGACGTCGGCTACTTTGGCGCCCGGTGAAAGCCAAACCTTCACCGCAGTTTATACCTTGAGCCAAGGCGACGTTGACAATGTCGCGCGTGGCAATGTGTCTACCATCGGTGTGACGAATACCGCAACTGCCACTGGTACGCCGTCAGGTGGGGTGAGCTTAGATCCGGTGACGTCGAGCACTGCAATTACTGGCTTCGAGATTGATCCAGACATTGAGCTAGTCAAGGACATTGCTAATGCCGGGACCTTCAATGCCAATGGTGATTTAATTGACTACACCTTTACCATTACCAATACTGGTAACATCACACTCACTCAAGTTCGTCCTCAGGAAATAGGTCCTACTATCAATAACCAAGGTCGGTCTGGTTTTTTTCCAGGCCCCTTTGTGCCAAGCAATGGCGTTACTTTGGCGCCGGGCGAATCACAGGTCTTTACGCGCAGCTATCAGTTAAGCCAAAACGATGTCAATGTTGTGGTGCAAGCGCCCGATCCTTTAACTGCCATTGATAATCAATTCACTGCCTTCGGCCAAGGCATCAATAGCAATAACTTTCCGCAGAATGTAGTCTCAAATACAGTAGAAACCGGCTTTTTAGCGGAGCCAGAACTTACCATCGTTAAATCGATTGTTGGTGGCCCAGATGGCATTAATTCTCTCGTGGGGCCAACCAATGGTCTGGATGGTGTTTTCGATACTATCCAATATCGATGGACTGTTACTAATACCGGTAATGTCACTACCAGCAATGTAACGGTCAGTGATGCTGGCCCGACCTTTAATGGACAACCAGGTACTAATAATCTTAGTTTTATTAACCCTAGTAATCAGTTTTTACAACCAGGCCAAAGTCAAACCTTTAGTGCTCAATACCAATTAAGCCAAGCCGACGTTAACAATATTTTGGCGGCTCCGAACCCGGAAGAGTCTATTGAAAATATTTCCAGCGTAGAGGGCAGCCCATTTGGCTCACCTAATGTGACGTTCGACTCCAATCCGATTACAACCGGATTTCCGGTGGATGCGGAACTAACGCTAGCAAAATCCGTTGCTAGCCCAACTACCGGTGCCGGAAGTCTTAGTAATTTGACCGACGCTGGCGACACCATCGCTTACTCGTTTGTGGTGACTAATAGCGGTGACGTTGCGCTTGATAACATAACAATTAATGACCCAGGGCCAACCTTTAATGGTCAGCCCGCTCAAGGCAGTTTAGGTTCACCCAACTGTCAGAACACCACTTTGTCTCCTAATAGCTCGACAACTTGCACTATCATTTATACCTTGGCGCAAGGTGATATCGATAACGCTATTATTGGTGGCCCAAACAGTATTGATAACACCGCCACGGCAGAGGGGCAGGTTGGCGGAACGCCAATTACATCTAACGATAGTAGTGCTGAAACTAGTATTGTTGGCGCGCCCGAAGTTGAGCTTACTAAAACAGCAGGAACAATCTCTACTGGCTTAGGTGCTGACGCCAGCTTGACAGATCCAGGCGACACCATTGACTATACAATTGTGGCCGAGAATACTGGCAATACCACCTTGTCGTCGGTGCTTGTTAGTGACAATTTGGTGAGCGTGACCTGCCCACCCACAACCAGTGCTGGCAACCCATTTGTCAATGACGGATCAGCGAGTTTAGAGCCCGGTGAATCAGTCACTTGTACTGCGCAATATGTGATTGAACAAGCAGATATTGATGCCGGTCAGGTACTCAATACGGCTTCGGTAGCAAGTCAAGATCCGACTGGTGCTAGTGTAAATGCAGACGACGAAGAGCTTACTGGTCTAATGCAGCGAACCTCAGTTGCGTTAACTAAAACCGCCTCGCCAGCAATAGTGCCGAATGCCGATACTGATCTTATTTATGTGTTTTTGTTAGACAATACCGGCAACGTTTCTTTAACTTCGCCAAGCGTTACCGACCCATTGTGCACAAGCCCAGCAACCGTGCTGGACATCAATAATGGTTTTGTCGGCGGCGATAGTAATGGAAATAGCGTTTTGGATAGCGACGAGGTTTGGGAATTCACCTGTACTCGAGATATTACCCAAGATGAATTTAACGACGCCGCAGGTGGTGATCTTACTAATACGGCAACCGGTACCGGCACGCCTCCGGCCGGTCTTGCGCCGCCAGAGAGTGTCGCAGGGGCCTTGGTGCGCGCGCAAGAGAATGTTGGAATTGGTTTAGATAAACTTGCAGGTTTGCCAACCATAGTCGGTGGTATCGATGCTAGTATCACCGATGCTGGTGATACCATTACTTATACATTCGAGGTAACTAACTTAAGTAATGTAACCCTGACTGAAGTTAGTGTTGCTGACCCATTAATTGATAATGCAGGTGGTTCGGTTACTTGTCCAAATACGACTCTTGCGCCAAATGAGTCTGTTTTATGCAGCGCGGATTATGTGCTAACGCAACCGGATTTAGACGCAGGTATAGTTAACAACACTGCAACCGCAACCGCTACACCCGATACTACCTTCCCGATTGACCCACCACCGAGCGCAACGAGTAGCGCGATGGTACCTTTGCCAGCGGAGCCTATTTTAGAGATAACGAAGAGTGTCGATCCTTTACCGTCGCCGTTTGAAGCTGGTGCAGTGATTACTTACCGCTATGAGATTAGCAATACTGGTAATGTCACCATTAACGATGCCGCGCCAGTCGATGCAGGGCCGACCTTTAATAGCGCTGCGGCGGTTAATTCGCTGTCAGCTTTTACTCCACTGAGCGCAAACTTAGCGCCAGGAGATGATGCTGAATTCACCGCCACTTATGTATTAGATCAAGCTGACATAGATAATATGGCCGCATCGGCAACGCCGAACACCGCGATTGATAATGCAGCGACTGCTGAAGGTGATCCAGTAAATGGCAGCTTAGCGCCCGTTGTTCCGAGTGAAGTTGAAACTGGGGTTGAGCCAGATCCGTCTTTGGACTTAGAGAAAACCGCACAACCACTACTAACTGCGCCTATACCGGCTGTTGGTGATGTTATTAACTACACCTTTGCAGTGACTAACGATGGTAATGTCAGTATCACTAACCCAGTGATCGAAGATGCCTTGTGTCAACCTAACACCATCCTTACCACACCAGATTCGGGCGATGTTAATAATAATGGCGTATTAGATGTAGATGAAACCTTTGAATATAGCTGTAGCTACACAATACAACAGACAGATTTAGATGCTGGCACGGTGGTTAACAATGCTACCGCCACTGGCCAAGATCCAGCTGGCGAAGACCTTACTGATGATGATTCAACTACTACGCCACTCGACCAAGTATCTGCTTGGGAAGTGGTGAAATCTACTACCGACACGCCCACCGCCGCCGGCAATACCTTGGAATACACATTTGCGGTTGAAAATACAGGCAATGTAAGTATTGGTAATATTGTCGTCGATGATCCCAAATGTGCCAACACGCCAGTTTTGATAGGCGGTGATGACGACTTTAATAATCTTTTATCTTTTGCTGAAACATTTACCTTTACTTGTACGTCGATTGCAGTGACGCAAGCAGAGGTAGACGCTGGTGTAGTAGAAAATACCGTGACTGTCACCGGTACTGTACCGCCAACTGCGCCTGTATTACCCGCAATAGGGGATACCCTTTTGACGCCTATTGCCCCAGCGCCGGAACTGACTATCGATAAGTCAGCAGCAGCGCCGACCATTGGCTTTGGTGAGATTAGTACCGCAACCGATGTAGACGATACTATTGTTTATTCCTTTGAGGTGCAGAACACGGGTAATGTGACGTTGTCATCCATCGCGGTTAACGATCCGGGTCCATTATTCAACGGTCAAGCCGGTACTGGTGTTTGGTCTGGTTTAACTTGCCCACTAAGCACCTTGTTGCCACTGCAAACGGTAACATGTACGGCCACTTATGAGTTGAGCCAGGCCGATATTGATAATGCCATTGCGGGCGGTGTTGATTCTGTAGAGAATACAGCACAAGCGCAGGGGCAGACGCCTGGCAATGCACCAGTAGAATCTCTAGCCGATACAGAATTCGTTACCATTGATAGTGCACCTGAAGTACTCATTTTGAAAGAAGCGGCGGCGCCGACGGTAGATCTTGGTGACGATCCACTTATTACCGATCCGGGCGATACGATTGACTTTACTATTACGGTAGAAAACACCGGCAATACAACGCTTAGTGATGTCTTAGTTGAAGACACTTTGACTACTGTGACTTGCTCAGCTACAACAAGTTCTGGTGCGCCGTTTACAAACGGCGTGTCCGAATTAGCGGTCGGTGATTCGGTAGAGTGTGTGGCCACCTATATCATTACGCAGACCGACATTAATAATGCCCAAGTTGTTAACACTGCTACGGTCAGTAGTGAAGATCCGAGCGGTACACCAGTCAATGATGTTGTCGAGGAAATCTCGCCGTTTACCCAACAAACTTCGATTGCCTTAACTAAGTCAGCCAGTCAATTATCGCAAAATCCACCTCCGCAAGCAGGAGATATCGTTACCTATACCTTCGTCTTAGAAAATACCGGCAATGTCACCTTGAGCGCCCCGCAAGTAGAAGACCTGCAATGTGAAACACCGGTAGGACCTCTTACTGCTACAAATGGTTTGGATGTAGCGACCGACGATGGTGGTGATGGATTACTTGATGCTGGTGAAATGTGGACCTTTGCGTGTGAGTATGCGATTACTGAGGCGGATATCATTGCTGGTGAGATACTTAACACCGCCACCGGTTCTGGAACGCCGCCGGCCAGCTCTGGGCTTGATAATCCAACAAGCACCACTTCAGAATCCGTTGTGGCGCCGCAAAATGCCGCCATTACTTTAATTAAAGAGGCAGGCATTCCAAGTACGGATCAAGGTTCGCTACCAGCAGTTACAGATGTTGGTGATACTATTAGCTACACTTTTGAGATCGCAAATGCCGGAAACCTTAGTTTTGATACTGTTTCCTTAGAAGACCCATTGATTACTGGGGCGCCAAACAATGGAACCTTCAGTTGCTTGTTAAATGGAGCAGCATTCATACTCGATCAAGATCAGCTGCCGTTTGGCCAGAGCATTACTTGTACGGCCGACTATAGCTTAACGCAGCAGGACATTGATTCGGGTACGGTGGTAAATATGGCTACTGTAGAGGGTGACCCGCCTGGTGATGTGCCTCCACCTCCGCAAGCTGAGAGTGGTGCGATGGTGCCCATCACCAATGTACCCGAATTGAGGGTGTCAAAGTCGGCGTCTAACCTTGATGCAAATACTGTAGCGGGTACTGAGATTACCTACACCTATACAGTCGAGAATATAGGAAATACCACTATTGAAAATGTCGCGCCGCTCGATCAGGGCCCAAGCTTCAATGGTGTCCCAGGTACTAACGCACTTAGCCCCTACGATCCACTATGGGTTGATCTTGCGCCCGGCGGGCAGCAGGAATTTGAAGCGACCTACATAGTATCGCAACAAGACCTAGATAATATGGCTGCTGCGGGAACAGGAGCGGCAACTGCTGTTGTTAATGAAGCGACTGCTGACGGAGAGCCCATGCAAGGCCTCTTGCCGGCCGTTACCCCCAGCGAGGCGATAACAGGGGTTGCACCAGTTCCAAGTATCGCTTTAGTGAAAACGTCGAGTATTACGACGCCGGTTGCGGCAGGTTCAATCATTACTTATAGCTTTGCTTTAAATAACAACGGCAATGTCACTATTAGTAATCCGCTGGTGGATGATCCCTTGTGTCAATTGCCTGCGGGGCCGCTGTCGTTTAGTCAAGGGTTTGTCAGTGGTGATGTTGGTGTCATACCGCAAGCCTTAGATGTTGGCGAAACCTGGCAATTTGAATGTGGTTACGCCGTCACGCAAGCGGATATTGATGCCGGTACCGTTCAAAATACGGCAGTTGCATCGGGGCAAGATCCTTCTGGAGCGCCCGTTGAAGATACCTCTGGTACTGCTGCTGACAATGATGTTCCTACTGACACTCTCTTGCCGAGAACGCCGGCTTGGACTATCGATAAGTCAACGCTTTCGGTGCCAACTAATGTCGGTGACACATTGGTCTACAACTTTTTAGTTACTAATACCGGTAATACCAGCATCACACCCGAGAGAGTCGTGGATGATAAATGTGTCGGTGGCGAAGCGACGCTTGATCAGAGCAGTGACTTAGGGTCTGATGGCTTGCTATCGCCGCCTGAATTAGCAGGCAGTCCAGCGCCGGAACAATGGAGGTATAGCTGCGTTTCTATTCCAGTTACCCAGGCCGAGATCAACGCCGGTCAAGTGATTAACAATGCCACCGCCATGGGCACAGCGCCAGGTGCTGATTTGCCAGATGTCAGCGCCCAAGAGATTACCACTGTGCCATCACTACCAGGCCTTAGTTTAGTCAAGTCTGCAGGGCCTGCCAGCCTAAACAGTGATGGTTCTTTCGATCAAGTGTTTAATTTTGAGCTTAAAAACACCGGTAATATAACGCTTAACAACGTTTCTATTAGCGATGACGTAGAAGCACAATTTGGTGCTTGTTTTGATAGCGTTATAGCGCCAGGCGTGGTTGCGCTGTTTGATGATGGCGAACCTGGTGGTTCGACTATTCCAACACCGGGTGTATTACCAATACTTGCAGAAAATCAGATATTGAATGTGCAAGATAGTATTACCGTTAGCAACTATGTTGTGCGCTTTAATCCAAATGCAGCGGGCTGTGTTTTCCCTGATCCGGCCTTGAATTCTGCAAATGCTAGTTCCGATCAAGTAAGCGATGTTTCCGATAACGGCACTGATCCTGATGCTGCTATTTCGAACGACACTGGGACACCTACACCATTTGTGCCGCCGGTGCCTCAACCCGAGCTTGGTTTAGCAAAATCAGCCGCGGTATTGATGGTTAATCAAGGGTTTACCTTTGATGCTGAATATACTTTGTTATTACAAAACACTGGTGACGTTGACCTAACTGAAATAGCTTTAACGGATGATATTGCTAGTCAATTGGGCGTGTTGTTTAGCGCCTCGCCGGCAAGTGTGCCCGATAGCGGTGTTATTTCTGCGCCAGTGGTGACTCTGATTAACGATGTGGCGCCCCTAAACGTAGTATTACCACCGGCAAATGATGCCTATAGTGGTGGTCCAGAGAATTTATTTGCAGATAACTCAGGTGTGTTAGGCGTGGGTGACGTTATACAAATACAATTTTCTGTGCGTATTGATCCAACTCAACAAGAGCCTTTGCCACAAGAATTTGAAAATGTTGCGCAGGCGAGTGCTGCGGCCCCTGATGGCTCACAGGTAAGCGATTTATCGAATGCTGGTAACGATCCAAGTGTGGGTGCGGGTGGCGAGCAAGACCCAACCATCATTACCCTTGAAGACGTTACTGCATTGCCCATCACACTCGGTTATTTTGAGGCGCAGCCAACCAACGGCGGCGTGTTAGTGCGGTGGCAGACTCAAACTGAAGTTTCGAATCTCGGTTTTAATGTTTACGCAAAAATAGATGATGAGTGGCAGAAGCTTAATCAGTCTGTGATACCAGGGCAGGGCGATTCTATTGAACTGAATGACTATGAATTGCAGATCCAAAGCTCTGCGTCTTATTTTGCTCTAAGTGATATAGACGCCTACGGTAAAGAAACCTTGCATGGACCATTTATTCTGGGTCGTGTGTATGGCGCAAATGGCACGCGAATCGACACAGATTGGCAGCCAAGTAATATCCGTAGACAAACCAAAGAAGAGCTACGCAACGCGCGTCGTAAGCAGCAATTATTGGAACGAAATAAAGCGCGTCGACTTAAACGTGCGGCAGCTGGAGGTGTGCAATGAGAACCATAAGCAAACGTTTACTAATTTTGCTTGTATTGCTACTGGCAAGCATGCAGTTAGCGGCAGAAGAGTTAATTAATTTTGAGGTTACTGAAAGTGGAATGCATCAAGTTAGTTTTGAGCAACTTCAAGATGCTGGCCTTGATATTTTAGGTGAGCCGCTAACAAACATTGGGCTACTTAATAAAGGTGCTGCGGTCGCGGTTGAAATCGTCGGTAGCACTTTAAATCCTGCAAATTTTGGCCCAGGTGCCAAGATACGCTTTTACGGACAAAGTATTGATACTCTCTATACTGGCACCAACGTCTATACATTGGTATTAGATGCAACCCTGCATACCCCGTTACAAGCTCGTTCTATTCCAGTGCCTGCTAGAGCGCCAACTGCGGCGAGCTATTTGGCTAAAAAAGTATTTGCGCCACAAACGTCATACAGTTTTGTATCACCCGATGATAACGATCCTTGGTATGCCAAACGTATGAGTGCATTGCAAGGTGCGACACAAGAAACGGTGAATCTGGAGCTTAACGATTATGTGCCTGGTGGCAATAGCGGTAGCGTGCGCGCCAAATTAAACGTTGAGGTTTGGGGCGCTTCAAATATACCTTCGTCTGATTCAGACCATCATCTTAAAGTGTCGATGAATGGTACTAGTCTGATTGATGAAGTCTTTGATGGTTTCAGTGGTCAGCGCTATAGCGCTGAAGTGCAGAGCCTGAATGTTGGTAATAATGAGGTGACATTAGAACTGCCTTTAGATCAAGGTGTCGATTTTGATGTAGTAAATCTAAACAGTGTTGAAGTTCAATATCCCCGAGGTTTTGTTGCTCAAGACAACAAGCTTAGTTTTGTTTCGCGCTTTACTAAGTTTTTGTTGCGCGGTTTTACCACTGATACTTTATTGGTGTATGTGATAGAAGACGGTACCATTAGCCGCATTGATAACACCGCCATTTCCGGGCGATGCCAGATTGGTGGCAGCTGCTCTGTGATATTTGGGGGTAGCGGGCAGGTAGCGGAGTATTTTGCACTCGATGAAAATGAATTTATTGAACCTGAGCTTGCCTATTTACCTGTACAGGCTGATATTCGCAGTGACCAGGCTGAGTATTTGATTATCACTCATCCTGACTTTATTGCCGAAGCAGGTGAACAAGACCAGTTAGCGAGACTGGTTACATCGCTTGAAGAGCAATTTAGCAGTGTAGCCTTGGTGGATGTAGAACAAATTTACGCACAGTTTGCTAATCATATATTTGACCCTACCGCGATTCGAGATTACATCGAATTTTCTAGAGACAACCTTGGTACGCAAATGGTGTTGTTGGTCGGGGGTGACATTTATGATTATCGTAATTTCGAGAATGAGGACGCGCGCAGCTTTATACCATCCTTATATGTGGCAACTGACGATCTCATACGCTTTGCGCCGGTAGATCCTAAATACGTTGATTTTAACGATGATAACGTGCCGGATCTCCCAATAGGTCGCTTACCGGTGCGAACCATGCAAGAACTTAAGGTGCTGATTGATAAGCGAGAAGATTATTTGACTCGTAGCTATCAAGATACCGCGGTTTTTGCGGCAGACGGATTTAGTGATCTAGAACAATATAGTTTTACCCAAGATGCGGAGCTCGTGCGGCAAGACTATTTTTCAGACTGGAGTGTTACTAGTGCCTATGTTGATAGCATCGGTGTACGGGGTGCACGGCAAACCATCACATCAAGTATTAATAGTGGTGTCTCGCTGACTTCGTTTTTTGGCCATTCCTCGATTTCACAATGGAGCTTTGATGGTCTGTTTAATGGTTTTGATGTGGTTAATTTACAAAACCAAGGCCGACCAACGGTAGTTACCCAATGGGGCTGTTGGAACACCTACCATGTTAATCCCAATGAAGATTCTATGGGGCATCGATTTATGATGGAAGGTGATCGCGGCGCGGTAGCTGTGATGGGCGCAACGACACTGACGTCGGCGCATAATGAACGTTTATTGGCTGACCTGGTGTTTCAACGTATGTCGCAGGGCATGCCCTTAGGTATTGCCATTACTGAAGCCAAAGCTGAATTTGCACTATCCAGACCTGATGCTTTGGATGTGCTGTTAGGTTGGACTCTATTAGGAATGCCCGAACTTAGGCTCTAATTTAGCTTGCTGCTTTTAGCCCCAAAAATGGGGCTAAATATGTCCCCGTATAAGATCCCTTACTAACGGCAACGTCTTCTGGTGTGCCTTCAGCGACAATTTTACCGCCGCCATTGCCGCCTTCAGGGCCCAAGTCGATTATCCAATCTGCGGTTTTAATCACATCAAGATTGTGTTCAATTACAACCACCGTATTACCGTGATCTCTAAGCGTATGCAGGACCTCTAATAACTGGCGAATATCATGAAAATGTAGTCCGGTTGTTGGTTCGTCTAATATGTAGAGCGTTTGCCCGGTGTCGCGTTTGGAAAGTTCTCGTGCCAGTTTAATACGTTGTGCTTCTCCGCCAGAGAGGGTGATGGCGCTTTGGCCTAATTTGATATAACCCAAACCGACCTTCATCAAAGTTTCTAGTTTTCTATGTATGTTTGGCACCGCGCTAAAGAAATCTGTGGCGTCTTCGATGGTCATATCTAGCACGTCATGGATGTTTTGACCCTTATAACGAATATCTAAGGTTTCACGATTATAACGTTGGCCTTTGCATACATCGCATGCCACGTATATGTCAGGTAAGAAGTGCATCTCTACCTTGATCATGCCATCGCCTTGGCAAGCTTCGCATCGACCGCCTTTAACGTTAAACGAGAATCGCCCTGGTTTATAGCCGCGCGCACGAGCTTCTGGGGTTCCTGAAAATAATTCTCTGATTGGCGTAAATAGTTGCGTATAGGTTGCCGGGTTAGATCTAGGCGTGCGGCCAATGGGGCTCTGATTGATATCGACAATCTTGTCGACTTTGTCCAGACCTTCAATTGCTTGGTGTGGTGCGCATTCAATCTGGCTTTTATTGATCTTCCGTGCGGCAGCAGGGTAGAGAGTGTTGTTGATCAAAGTTGATTTGCCTGAGCCGGAAACACCGGTAACACAGGTCAATAAACCTAAAGGGATATCTACCGATACTTGATTCAGATTATTACCACTGGCGCCGATGATGCTAAGTACTTGGTCTTTCTTGCCCTTACTGCGCACCTTAGGAAGGGCAATGCTTTCTTTGCCACAGAGGAAACGCCCAGTTAAGGAGTCAGGGTTGTTCTTAATGTCATCAATGGTGCCTTCAGCAACGATCTTTCCACCATGAATTCCTGCGCCTGGGCCAATGTCAACAATGTAATCGGCATGTTGCATGGCATCTTCATCATGCTCAACTACAATCACGGTATTGCCTAGATCTCGCAGGTGAGTGAGAGTTT
>CAZFEM010000015.1:0-10712 GCA_964517515.1 uncultured Gammaproteobacteria bacterium
GGCTTTTTATCTAGCTAAGGGCTTTTTTACGATACACAGTCTTGTTTTTCTTCGGCTTGCTTAACAGCTTCAATAAATTTAGCTTCTTGCCAAAACAATTGAAATACCTTACCAAAAATTCCATGTGCGGCACCAATAGTGCCTTTAACAGTTCCGCTAATCTTTGATACACCAATTCGCGTTAATGAAGTAACCGGAACTTCGGCATATTTCAAACCTAACTGAATCGCTTTTATCTGCATTTCTACAGTCCAACCAAATCGCTTATCTTGCATATCTAGAGACATTAATGCGCAATAACGCATGGCACGAAAAGGGCCTAGATCGGTAATCGGTTGCTTCCAAATAAATCGAATTAAGGCGCTCGCAAGTACGTTACCAAAACGCTGATGAGGACTAAGAGCCCCAGGCTCTTGTAAATAGGTAACCCGACTACCAACAACTAAATCTTTTCCTGCAACTAATTTTTCAAGCAACAATGGTAATTCGCTAGCAAGCATGGAATGGTCACCATCGACAAAAACAACAAAATCAGCCTGAACACCTAGTTCTGGAGTGCTATTAGATGGAACCAACTCTTGCATGCCACGCAAACAAGCAGCACCATAACCCATTTGTGATTCTTGCACCACGTGTGCACCAGCCTTTTTTGCCTCAAAAGCGGTATTATCTGTAGAGTTGTTATCACAAACAATGACAGTATCAACAATGCGTTCACTGCTTTCACCTGTCTTTAATTGGACAAGTTCATCTACAACCTGCGCAATACACAGCCCTTCATTGTATGCGGGAATAATGACAACTACTTTACTTTGTTTGTATGACATAAATTGACTCAATCATCTTTCTCTATAGACTAGACCAGAATTTCTAAAATAAACTTACTACTACCAACGATAGTTTTGTGAATAAATATTTTCAGCAAAATAAAACGCTATTCAGTTGTGGCATTCTGTCTACATTGGCGTATATCTATCTTGCCATGCAATCACAACATTACGGTGATGCCAGCCTTACACAATTATTAATAGTCGCAACGGCCTGTTTTGTATTAAGCATTATAGCTTGGTGGCACTATTATAAGAGTGAAGAAACTGTCCATATTGGAACACTGCTTTGTTTTGCTGTCGTTTTCAGGGTGATTGGTTTTTGCACTTTCCCCATTCTTGAAGATGACATCTATCGTTACCTCTGGGATGGTCGCATGACTATCGAAAATGGCTCACCTTATAACATTAGCCCCGCGGAATTTTTTAGCGCTACTGACTTAGGAGAGCGCTTTGATGCTATTTTAAGCTCTATCAATTACCCAAATATTGCGACTATTTATGGTCCTGTTTGCCAATGGGTATTTGCTTTTTGCTATTTATTAGCGCCAGGCGAGATATGGCCACTACAAGCATTTTTTGGGCTTGCCGATATCCTATTAATTTTTGTTTTATTAAAACTCGCTAAGCCAATTTATGTTTTACTTTATGCGTGGTCTCCATTAATCATTAAAGAGCTAACAATAACCGCGCACCCCGATGGTCTCGGTGCTTTATTACTAATACTTGCTGTATGGTCTTATCAAAACCGCAATTGGTACTTAACGGGAGCCTTACTCGCCCTAGCCCTTGGCGTTAAAGTATTCGCAGTCATGTTGCTGCCTTTTTTATTAGGGTATAGCTTACGAGGGTGGAGCACATTTATCATAACAGCCATAATAATCGCGCTACCTTTTGGATTAACTGATGCTTGGTTCCCTGCCGGACTGCAAGAAATGAATCAATCGTGGTTGTTTAATGCTCCTATTTATATAACTTTTATACAATGGTTTTCTGTCGATGCTATAAAAGCAGTGATGTTGTCTGCGCTAGCAATCGGTTGCGCTATCTACTACTGGCAGGTAATCAGACTGTGGCCTGCCACAAGAATTAGAGGAGATTTATTATTGGCAGCATTATTCCTTTGTGCTCCAGCATTCAATGCATGGTATTTAGCATGGTTATTGCCTTTTGCCGTGATTTACCCAAGCGTTTGGGCATGGGCAGCGTCCTTAAGTTTACTGCTTGCTTATGCCAGCGGGATTAATCTCAATGGGTCAGGGTTAGGTCCCTATCAACAACCTTATTGGCTGATTGTTATAGAGTTTGCTTTTATTTTATTTGCTATCCTTTTTGCTGCAATTTTCAAAAGAGTCTATACAAAAAAAATCGCTGGATAGAACGTTGTTCTATCCAGCGACCATTTTTAGAAAGTTACTACTTCTTTTTGAATAACGCTTGTTATTAACCGTTATTCAAATAAAGGTCATAACGCTTGTTTAAGTAATAAACTACAGAAAAAAGACTATCTGAATCTAGTTCTTGTGATACTAATGAAGTAGGGTTATCACAGTTTACTAAACTTCCTACTAAAGCTTGATAAGACTGTTTTTTGAAGTTTTTGATTGAACTAGTTTTTACCGCTACTGGCTCACCGTCGACTTGCACACAATAATCAATTTTTGCAACGCCTGATTGACGACCTAGAAAAATTGATTTACCTAATTCATAGTCTTGATCAACACGCACCTGTGGAGCAGGAGTGCTAAAACTAGGGGTAGATGTATAACCACCTCCACCTGAAGCAAAAGCGAAAGAAGATAAGATTAGCGATAACACTAAAGATTGAACTACTATTAAAATTTTCATGAAAACACCTTGTTGTCGTTACAATATTGTTACTGTTTAGTATTAAAATAAATTATTTGTTACTCAATATTTTTAATATATACGTTGTGAAAAAAATGCGGTATACCACACTTATACTACTAGACCGTATGATTGTGAATTATATCACTAATAAATATAAAATATTTGCTAGAAAATTGATCTATCAAAATTATTAAAATATTCTATCTTAGAAAGCGTGAAATTAACGTTTTCATATTGATGATTTTAATTACTCAGTGAAGTTTTTTAGTAACCCTAGACAGCCTGTAAATTAATAACTACTGCTAGAAATCAAAACAATATGACTAACACTCCAACTACTTTAGTGCTTGGCTCCTCATCACCTTTTCGAAAAACACTTTTAGAGCGACTGATGGTGCCATTCGAAGTTGCAAGCCCTGATATTGATGAAACACCTAAAACAGATGAAACACCGATGGAATTAGTCGAGCGTTTAGCCGTTGCAAAAGCACAAGCAATTGCAAAAACTCACCCTGACGCACTAATTATTAGTTCGGATCAAGTTGCCATACATCCTAGCGATAATGGTGATGAAATCGTCGGTAAGCCAATCACCCATGAATGCGCTGTTGAGCAACTAAAAACTGCATCTGGAAAGTGTATAAAGCTATATACCGGTATTGCATTACTTAATTCTAAAACTGATGAACTACAGTCCGAGGTCGTACCCTATAAAGTACATTTTAAAAAATTAAGCGATGCAACAATCGAATCATATCTAAGAAAAGAAAAACCCTACAATTGCGCAGGTAGTGTCAAATCTGAAGGGCTTGGAGTAGTTTTAATAGAAAAATTTGAAGGCGACGACCCTAGTACTCTGATAGGGCTACCATTAATCAATCTGATTAATATGCTTGAGAAGCAAGGCTATTCAATATTATAGATAGACCTGACACTCCATGCTTGATCAAATCACCCCCATCATTTTAACTTACAACGAAGAGGCGAACCTCCATCGCACTCTTGAGCAACTGATATGGGCGACAAAGATACTAGTTATTGATAGCAGTAGCACCGATAACACACTTGCTATATGTTCTGAATTCGATAATGTTAATGTCGTTAATAGGTCTTTTGATTGTTTTGCAAATCAATCAAACTTTGCACTTTCACAAGCGGGAAATACTGAATGGGTGCTATCGATAGACGCTGATTATATTGTCACCCCTGAGCTTATTTTAGAGATGCAGGCACTGAACCCTGAAGCAGATATAAATGGATACCAAATTGAATTCCAATATTTGATAAATGGTAAGCCATTAAGTGGCTCTCTATACCCTGCTAGAACTGCTTTGTACCGAAAAGTACACGCTCGTTACGTACAAGATGGTCATGCACACCGAGTTAATGTGCACGGTAAAGTCAGCAAACTTAACGCTAAGATTCAACACGATGACCGTAAGTCATTTGGACGCTGGCTTCAATCACAGCGGAAGTATGCTCAAGAAGAATCTAAAAAACTTAGATTAACACCATGGGCAAAATTATCTAATGTAGATAAATTACGAAAGCTGAGTTTGGCTCCATTTGTGATATTTCCGTATACCCTTATTATTAAGGGCGTGATTGTTGACGGTTGGCCAGGGATCCTCTACGCATCACAACGCCTAATTGCCGAGGTTTACTTGCAAATTGCTCGAGTCAAATACCTATTTCATTGAAAATTTCACAAAAAATTAAATTTTCTATCAATTAATTCAATTGAAATTGTCCACCAACGACTTGTGCAATTCCTGTACCAATTGCCACTCCAAAATCACGGCTAAATTGTTCCAACCAACCAGGTTGATAGGTGTAATTAACTGTTTCTTCATAACCAATTTCATTACGAGCAACAGAATCGACATTACCAAAATCATCAACCAAACCAAGGCGTTTAGCTTCTTCGCCACTCCAAAATAAACCTGAAAACAAATCAGGATCATTCGCTAATTTATCACCACGGCCACTCTCAACCACTTCAATAAAGTGTTGATGTACTTGACCCAGCATAACTTCAGCATGCGCGCGTTGCGCTGGGTCAATTGGCAAGAAAGGGTCAAGAATTGATTTGTTCTCACCCGCCGTTATAGAACGCCGTTCAATTCCGTATTGTTCCATTGCATCGACGAAACCAAAACTGTCCATGCGCACACCAATTGACCCCACAATACTAGAACGATTAGCAAAAATTTTGTCCGCTGATGCCGCGACAAAATAGCCACCCGAGGCAGCCACATCAGCCATTACAACCATCAAAGGTTTGTCTGGATACTGTTCTTTTAAACGTACTATTTCACTATTAATATCTGCTGATTGAACTGGCGAGCCACCTGGACTATTAATTTCAAAAATAACACCTTTAGAATTTTTCGCGGAAAATGCATCTCGTAAACCGGTATTGACTTGATTTGCTGAAACACCTGAACTCGTGCCAATAATGCCGTTTAATGTTACTACAGCAGTATGTGGTTCATTATAGACACTTGGACCTTTACTACCCGAACTGATCGCTACAATACTAATTAAATATAACGCCATAAATCCAAAAAAGACCATTTTCCAACGGCGTTTGATTTTTTTGTCATGCATATAGTCAATTGCCAATTGCTGTAAAATAGCATTCGTGTCCGAAGCCTCACCAATCGAACCAACTGTTGTTCCGGGTAAATCTTTTTTATCAATACTATTTTTTTTAAACATCGTCATTTATCCAATATGTTGCATCAATTTTTATCGCACTAATCGATAGTCGCTATTTCTCAAATATAACTGACCATCAACCACTTCTGTTTCAAGAGGGTCTAAACCAACGCCATAACAAGGGCCACCTAGACAAGCACCTGTATCCGGTGCGTATTCTGCGCCATGAGTTGCACAAATCAAGGTTTGACCATCGTCGGAGAAGAACTCACCAGGCATATAATCGAGTTGAACGGCAATGTGGCCACAACGATTCAAATATGCAAACGCTTGGTAATCATAACGTACCGCAAAAGCGGGAATCACTTCACCTTCATCATCAGAAACTTTTATGACATCAAAGCGCAGTCCTTTACCACCTTCCTCAATGCCTTCTAGCGAGCCAATTAATAATTCTTGATCATTTTTTTTTGTCATCAAAATATAATTAATTTCAAATTTTAAGCATATGCCTTTTCAAGCCGATCGCTTAACAGCCAATCAACAATGGCATTAAAAGAATGCAAAACATTAACTGCTTTTGAATCCCACAAATCTTGTTCAGAATGTACACCATATGCGGCTCCTAAACCATGCATGTTTGCATTAGCCGCCATATCCATATCAAATGTCGTATCACCCACCATAATACTTTTATGCGGATCAATCGCCGTATAATCAAGTAGTTCATGCAACATTTGTGGATGCGGTTTAGAATGCGTTTCATCTGCGCATCGACTAGCAACAAAGTAATGCTCAATATCCAGTTCTGCAAATACTCGCACTAAACCAGCGCGTGACTTGCCTGTCGCGACTGCTAATAATGCGCCACTATCACTGAGCCTCTGCAAGCCTCCCTCAACACCTTCGAATAAAGCTTGTTCGGTAACATCCCCTTTAACAAAATGATATTTATACGCTTCAACAATTTCATTCACCTGTTGAGGCGTTGCTTTTGGAAACAAAATTTCCATTGCTTGTGACAAACCTAAGCCAATTATATTTTTAGCTGCCATATCGCTTGGCTCCTTAAGATTAACTTCACGGGCACTAGCTTTAATACAGTTTGCTATTTTTTGCGCCGAGTCCATCAGCGTTCCATCCCAATCAAAAATAACTAATTGATACATAATTAATACTCTTTAAGTTCAGTGTTCTAAATTTAATGCTTTTAAAACAGCAGTAAGATCATCAGGCATCGGCGCTTTAATCTCTACTTTTTGTTTTGATAACGGGTGATAAAACGTTAGCGCAGAAGCATGTAAAAATAAACGGTTTAAGCCATATTGCTTCATTGAACGATTAAAGCTTATCTCACCATAGCGTTGATCTCCCGCTAACGGATGGTTTTCCGAAAGCGCATGCACACGAACTTGATGAGTACGACCAGTCAGTAATTTAACTTCAATCAATGAAGCTAAATTACCTATTGATACAGGTTTCATGATTGAACTCGCATAACTACCATTGTTATCAACGACAACATGCCGCTCTCCACCTCGTCGAGCGTCTGTATTTAAGGCTTTCTTTACACGTCGCTCACCATGCTGCCAACGACCTTTTACTAATGCTAAATAACGTTTTTGCAAACGGTTATTCTTTAATGAGTTAGTAGCAAAATCTGTATTTAAAGCTTTCAGCACACTGGATTTTTTTGCCAACACTAAACAACCCGATGTTTCACGGTCAAGTCGGTGAGCTAGCTCGATATACTTTAAGTCCGTACGTAACGCACGTAGGGCTTCAATAATCCCTACTTTGATACCACTGCCGGCATGCACAGCCATACCAGAAGGTTTATTCAATACCAGTAAGGCCTCGTCCTCAAATAGAATATGCTTTTGCAAAAAAGCATACCGTTGAGCATCAATATTGATTTCTTTATCAACCCCCATCCGAATCGGAGGGATCCTCACCATATCACCCTCTAAAAGACGAGTAGTCTGTTTCACTCTACCCTTATTGATACGTACTTCACCTTTGCGAATAATACGATAAATTTTTGATTTAGGTACTCCCTTGAGTCGAGTGATCAAAAAATTATCAAGACGTTGGCCCGCATGCTCTTTATCAACAATGACGAAAGATACTTTAGTAATCGAATTAGGCTTAGTGTTAGACAAGACAGACTATGAATTAGAGTTAGATGAAGCGTATTCTAGCCTAAGCTTCAAGGTTAATTCGATAAAAACCCGATTAGCGCTGCCGATAACCATGGAGAATTATCTGTTATTTTCTGTAATTAATTGATTTTTAATCGATTTTCACAATTTAAACCATCATTCTAACAACGTTATTAGCAACATATTAGTTGTCGCATCAATGACATACTGCTATCATCAGCGCAGCTTGAGTTTCCACTTTATTGGATTATTGCTGTTTAGCACAATTCAAAGGATAGTAAGCACGTACAGTTTCTATGGTCTTGATTTTTTCTTTCTAATTTTGAACTGAATATTTAAGTCCATGTAGATTATGCAAACATGATGATGGTTCATTCGAATACCGTAAATAATATTATTTACTAATGAGTCAAATTAGCAACAAATGGCTCTTCATTATTTAACAAATCATGGTTTTGCAAACAGGGTTTAGTCGCTCCACCCTTTTATGGAGCACAATTAGTTTTAAACATTAAGTTTAGAAGTTGCAATAAGCGCAATATCTGAGTATCAGTTTATACTCAATAACTTATGAGACAGTCTTTATGACTGCCAAAATACGTGAAAAATAATTAGCTGTTTTGTTATAAAAATTCATCAAAATGAGTTTTGACAAAACGCCTTTATAAAAGAACAAGAATAGAATTAAACAGATAAGAATTAAATTTGATCCAACTTAAAAAGCTTAGGATATTTCATTAAAATTTAATATTGGCCACTTACTTTTTTTCCTTTATTGCATTAACAATAAAATGTAAAAAATAACCGTAAGTGCAAAGCCTGTTAGTTAGTTTATAAAAACACTAGCACTAGACTATAACTGATCAATTACTAGATATAGTATTAATCCACTCTTAGGATTGAGTGGTAATTATTTTCTAGAAACAGCAGTAGCCTTCTTATCCTTCATCTTGCTCTTCAACTATCTTCACCTTTTTTGGATTTACTCATCTATTGCGTCCTTTTAGCTAGTCATTTTTATGTCAGTTATTGATTGCTGCTTTAAACTGAGGAATTAAAAAATGAAAAGAATGTTATTTAACGCTACTCACTCTGAAGAGTTGCGAGTCGCCATTGTTGATGGTCAAAAGTTAGTTGATCTTGATATAGAATCATCTAACAACATGCTCAAAAAGGGCAATATTTATAAAGGTAAAATCACTCGAGTAGAGCCTAGCTTAGAAGCCGCTTTTGTCGAATATGGATCAGGCCGCCAAGGCTTTTTACCGATGAAAGAAGTCTCCCGATCTTACTTTCAAAACTACAATTCAGAAACAAAAATCTCCAATATCAAAATTGCCGACGTTTTAAAAGTTGGCCAAGAATTATTAATTCAAGTAGAAAAAGACGAGCGCGGCAATAAAGGTGCAGCGCTAACGACTTTCATCAGCTTAGCTGGTCGTTATTTGGTATTAATGCCAAACAACCCTAAAGGCGGGGGAATCTCTCGCCGTATTGAAGGTAAAGAGCGACAAGAATTACGCGAGGCAATGAACCAGCTAGACATTCCTAATGAGCACGCGTTAATCGCTCGCACTGCAGGAATTGGTAAAAGCGTTGAAGAATTACAGTGGGACTTAGATTATTTACAACGTCTGTCGGATGCAATTCAGAAAGCCGGTGAAACACAAGAAGCACCCTTTTTGGTCTATCAAGAAACTAACTTAGTAGTGCGTTCAATACGTGACTATTTTCGTGGTGACATCAGTGAAATTATTATTGATGATGACGAAATTTTTCAGCGTGCTACACGTTTCATGAACCAAGTTATGCCGCAAAATGTGATTAAGCTAAAGCGCTATGAAGACACCGTGCCGCTATTTTCGCGTTATCAAGTTGAGCATCAAATTGAATCCGCTTATGCACGCGAAGTTCGCTTATCATCTGGTGGCGCTTTAGTGATAGATCCAACGGAAGCATTAACATCAATAGATGTTAACTCAGCAAAAGCGACTAAAGGTGGTGACATCGAAGAAACAGCTCTGCAAACAAACCTAGAAGCTGCTGAAGAAGTAGCGCGACAATTAAGAATTCGCGACGTGGGTGGTTTAGTTGTAATCGACTTCATCGATATGCTAGCTAATAAAAATCAACGAGCTGTCGAGCAGTGTCTCGCCAAAGCTCTCAAAGCTGATCGTGCTCGCGTACAAGTCGGTCGCATTTCGCGTTTTGGTTTACTAGAAATGTCACGCCAACGATTACGCTCATCTATTTCTGATTCTAACTACCATGTTTGTCCACGATGCGAAGGTCAAGGCCACATTCGAAGCGTTGGTTCTTCCGCATTAAGCGTTCTACGAATTATTGAAGAAGAGGCACTTAAAGAAAATACGGAAGCTGTTAATGCTCATTTACCGATTAAAACAGCAACCTATTTACTGAATGAAAAGCGTCATGAGGTTAGCCTTCTTGAAACTCGTTTAGGCACTAACATTACGATTATTCCGACTATAGAATTAGAAACACCACATTTCAAAATTCAACGCTTGCGCAGTGAAGATCTCGACGAAATGCCGGATTTACCGAGTTACAAAACAGAGATTCAAGAAGTTAAAGAAGATCCTCGCAAAGCGAAATATCAAAAGAAACACCAACAAGCCAGCAATGTAGTTATTGCTCCAAATACCAAACCAGCAGTGGGTATTGAATCTATCACGATGGGCGAGAAGCCAGCACCAACAGCCCCACCGCCTACACCGCCTACACCCGTAAAAGCAGGTATTTTCGTTCGATTATGGCGCGCTTTATTTGGCAAAGGCGATGAAATACCTGAGAAGGCCAATCAGCAATCTAAAACAAACAATCGCAATAACAACAAACGAAATTCAAATCGCGGCGGACATAATAATCGTAACCGCAATCAGAACAAGGCGAACAACAACAGCAATAACAAACAACAAGGTAACAAGCCTAAGAATAATCAACAGAAAAGTAAAAGTAATAATAATCGGAATCGTAATAGAAACCGCAATAGAAACCGCAATCAGAACAACAATTCCGGTAACAACTCGAACAATAAGCCAACTAACAAACCGACAAATAATCAGGCAAGCAAACCAAGCAATAGCCAAAACAATACTCAAAGCAACAGTAAACCTGCGAGTAATGCTAAACCTAGTGGCAACACAAGTACTTCGAAACCTAGCAACAGTTCAAGTACTTCGAAATCTAG
>CAZFEM010000015.1:10812-18120 GCA_964517515.1 uncultured Gammaproteobacteria bacterium
TAACAGTCCGAGCACTTCGAAACCTAATAATAGCTCGAGCACTTCAAAACCTACTAGCAGCTCAAGCGCTTCGAAACCTAGAGGCAATTCAAATAGTACTTCAAGTGCTACAAACAACAATAAACCAGCAAACACAAGCAATGGCAATGTAGCTCCGGAAGTTCAAAAGCCTACCCCTGGTAATCAAAGCTAAGGAGAGGCAGGACTAGCGCTCATTATTTATGTGCGGAATCGCTGGCATTGTTTCATCTGAACTGAGCGGAACGGTAGCAAATGACCGCGTTGCGCAAATGCAAAAAGCATTAGTGCAACGCGGTCCAGATGATCAAGGTTTAATTCATTTTTCTAATAATAAGACGATAGTTTCGCTTGCCCATACACGTTTATCAATTATTGATTTAAGTCCTACAGGTCATCAGCCAATGACCACAAAAGATGGTCAACTTACTATCGTTTTCAATGGTGAAATCTACAATTATCAAGCTTTAAAAGACGAGTTAATATCTAAAGGGGAATCCTTTAACAGTAATTCTGATACAGAAGTTATTCTCAAGCTATATCGGCAAGATGGCAGTAAATGCCTAGAAAAACTGCGCGGCATGTTTGCATTTTTCATTTGGGATAAAAACAAACAACGAGGTTTTGCAGCACGTGACCCATTAGGAATAAAACCATTTTATTTCACTCAAACGGATAAGTCTTTTGCTTTCGCATCAGAGTTAAGAGCCGTTTATAAATCGGATCTAGCATCTAAAAACATCTCTTCACCCGGCTTATATTCATATTTTACCGCAGGTTCTTTTGCAGAGCCCTACTCTATTCTTCAAGATATTCAACTACTGCCTGCAGGTCACTCTTTAATTTTAAAAGCTGGCGAAACGCATATAGAAAAATACGCTGCTATTCGTTTTAATCCTCAAAAAATCGATAACCAACAAGCTATTAAAATAACTCGTCAGGCTTTACAAGACAGTATTGCTGCGCATTTAGTCGGCGATGTTTCTGTTGGATTATTTTTAAGTGGCGGTATCGATTCAACAGCCTTACTTGCTTTAGCTAGTCAAGTTTCTGATAAACCCATTAATACTTATTCAATTACATTTAAAGAAAAAGAATGGAATGAAGGGAAACAAGCAAAACGAATCGCCGAACACTTCGGCAGCAATCATACTGAATGGTTAATTACTCATAATCTTGCACAATCAATGTTTAATGATTTCATAAATGCCATTGACCAACCTACAATTGACGGTTTTAATACTTATTGCGTTTCAAAACTTGCGCATGAAAATGGTGAGAAGGTTGTCCTATCTGGACTTGGTGGTGATGAATTGTTTGCAGGTTATAAATCATTTCAGCTACTCCCAAGAATGCATTACTGGAGCAAAAAAACACGTTCTCTTATTGGTTTTTATCGTTTTTTAGAAAATAAATTTAACCATCTATTGCCTTCTAAGATAAGGCGAACACTTGATTTCCTCACTGAACCGGATTCTCTCAATAGCGCCCATCAAAGTTTACGCGGCATATTTTCAAGGCAAGAGGCAATAACACTTCTACAAGATTATTCTTTGAGTTATACACCTATCGTAGAAAATAATTCCATTGCAGAAAACCAGTTAGATGAAATCAGTCACTTAGAATTACGTTCTTATATGCGCAATCAATTATTACGTGACAGTGATACGATGAGTATGGTGCATGGGCTAGAGCTTCGAGTACCACTGATTGACTACAAATTGCTTCAGTCTATTGCAAAAATTCCAGCGGAAATACGATTAAGGTACGGAAAAAAATTGCTCATCGAAAGCGTACCCGAAATACCAACGTGGGTAATCACTCAACCCAAACAAGGATTTCGTTTTCCTTTCGATCTATGGTTTAAAGATCAATGGCATACAAGTAACACAAATAAATTAGCACCCAAATGGATTAAACTGCAGCCTTGGTATCGCGCTTGGAACTTGTTGGTGCTAAAACAATGGCTACAAAAAAACCTATGACATTGCGAGTTCTGCATGTAATTCCTTCAGTTGCACCTTGTCGCGGGGGGCCTAGTAAAGCAGTTTTACAAATGGTCGATGCGCTAAATAAGCTCGATACGACTACCGAAGTAGTAGCTACCAATGATGCCTGTGAAAATATTTTAGATGTTGAATTAAATAAGCTAACTACTTTTCAAAAAATACCTATTCGTTTTTTTGCTCGTCACTCATCAAAAATAACAAGCCTTAGAGAGTTTCAATATTCAAACGATTTTCGGCAGTGGTTAAAAAAAAATATTCAACAATATGATTTAATTCATGTTCACGCTATTTTTTCTTTTTGCTCAAGTTATGCTATGACATTAGCACGCAGTGAAAATATTCCTTATATAGTTCGACCGATTGGACAATTAGAAAATTGGTCTTTACAGCAAAAATCGTTAAAGAAAAAAATCTATTTAACCTTATGGGAACAAAAAAATATTTTACATGCTGGCCTAGTTCATTTCACTTCTACTTCAGAAAAGCAACAAGCACTTAACGCTCTTGCGATTAAATCATCCGAAGTGATTCCTCTTGGAGTCAATCTTCCTGAAATTATTCCTAATGCTGCAAAGCAACTACGAGCTAAATTCAATTTGGCGTCAGACAGTAAAATCATCCTTTACTTATCTAGAATTCATAAAAAGAAAGGTTTAGAACAATTAATTAAATCATTCGCACAACTAAAAACTGATGACACTTATTTATTCATTGCAGGTGACGGTGACAAAACTTATCTCAATGAATTAATAACATTAATCGATTCACTTGATATCGTAAAAAGAGTTAGATGGTTAGGTTTTGTTCAACAGCAAGAAAAGCAATTATTACTACAAGGGGCAAATATTTATGCGCTTACTTCACATTCCGAAAATTTTGGTATTTCGGTATTAGAAGCTCTTGCCGCCGGCACTCCTGCCCTAGTTAGCAAAGAAGTGGCATTGTCACAAAATATTGCTGAAGCAAAGATTGGTTATGTTTGTGATAACAGTATTGCCAGTATAACTAATAATCTAAACTCCGCATTAGGCGCCCCTAACAACCTTGGCGAGGATGCCCGCCGTTATGCTTCCAAAAACTTTCAGTGGTCAAAGATTGCTCAACAGCTGAGCGAAGAATATCAAAAGTTAATATTGAATTAGTTACGTTCAAACACCGCTATCGACTCAACATGCGCCGTGTGTGGGAACATATCAATAACCCCAGCATACGTTAAACGAAACCCTAGTTCGTTTACTAGCACTCCTGCATCTCGCGCCAGTGTTGCTGGTCCACACGAAACATAGACAACCTTCGAAGCACCAAAGTCAGGAATGCGTTTAATCATTTCGGCAGCACCAGAACGTGGTGGGTCGAGTAATATTTTATCGAACTGCCCTGCTAGCCATTCATTATGTGATTCACTACTGATATCTTCTTTAAATAAATCGCCAAAATAAAAATCAACATTACTCAACTTATTTATAGCTTTATTATGATCAGCTCGTTGCACTAAAGCTTGGTCGCCTTCAACACCCACAACTTGATTGGCTCTGCGTGCTAGTGGTAGAGTGAAATTACCAACTCCGCAAAACAAATCAAGAACGCGGTCACCCGCTTTTACATCAAGTAAGTCAATCGCTCTAGTTACTAATTGTTGATTAATTCTCCCATTCACTTGAATAAAATCAGTTGGTAAAAATTCTACCTTAATATCAAACTCAGAGAACTCATAAAAAAGTGCTGCTGGCTCTTTAGGGTGTAGAGGGTGAACGCTCTTTAAATTGCCAGGTTGTAAGAACACTTGTACCTTGTGTTGTTTAGCAAAGGCAATCAAAACATCAAGATCCTTTTGTAGGAATGTCTCTAAATGACGAATAACCATCGCAACTGCGTTGTCCGCAACCGAAACTTCTACCTGCGGAATTCGATCATTACAACTCAGATTAGCTAACGTTTCACGTAAAATTGGCAATAAGGCAGATACTTGTGGATAAAGCACTAAGCACTCTTCTGTTGGCTGAATATAACTACTATTACGTTCACGAAAACCAACAATCATGCCTCCTTTTTTAGGAACAAATTTAGCACCTAAGCGAGCACGGCGACGATAACCCCAATTATCTCCCGTCATTGGTTCAAGCCAAGACTCAGGCTGCACGTTACCTATTTTTTTAAAATTCTCGAGCAGTTGCTGTTGTTTATAATCGATTTGTACTTTGGCATCTAAGTGCTGTAATACACAGCCTCCACACTCACCAAAAACCGAACAACGAGGTTCAACTCGATATTCAGATGGTTCTAAAACCTCAATGGTGGAACCAAATAAAAAGTTTTTACGATTTTCGATAGGAACAAAACGGACTTTCTCGCCTGGTAAGGCATAATCAACGAAAACCACTTTGCCATCGTCTCCACGACCAACACCTCGACCATCATGTGCGATCGATTCAATATTGATCTCTCTAGGTGTTTTATCGAGAGATTTACGTTTTCTACGTCTACGGCTCATTTGCTTTATTGATACTTGATTTCAACGCGCGTATTGTAGTGCAAGTTTAACTCTACCAGTAACTAAATCCTCAATTTAGGAGAAAACGATGAGCTCTATTATTCTTATAACCATGGCACTATTAGGACAATACCTATTCTTCTCAGGTAGCGTCGGTTTTATGCGCGGTAAAAAAGGTATTCAAGCACCCGCAACTGGAGGCAATGACGAGTTTGAGCGCTATCTGCGAGTGCAAATAAATACTCTTGAGCAGTTGATCGTAACAATCCCAGCATTATGGATTTGTGCAATCTATTTCAGAATTGATGTCGCAGCGGTTTTAGGTGTTATTTTTCTAATCGGCCGCTTCATCTATGCAGCTGCCTATATAAAAAATCCACCAAGTCGAAGCACTGGTATGGTTATCGGTTTCCTCGCCAACATTGGATTAATATTGTGCTGTATTTATGAAGGCTTAGCGCGATTATTTTAGAGTTTTTTGATTGCACAAAAAGTTAACTGTTAGCCTTTTTCATTTGTATACTCTTTCGATAAAACATTACGCCACGTTGGTATAAAATTTGTTCGCAAGCAATGCCTATAAAAATAAATAGCAACGCTGACAATGCTCCAGGCGATGTGGCTGGGATACCAAATAATAACTGAGTGTCGTTACCGCCTAATGCCATTCCTGCACCTATTCCCATCAATGTCCCTGCAGCTAGAAAGCGCAGCCCTGAACGCCAGTGAGGAAACCGTAATCGAGCGTTATGATTAATCGCAACAGCTATCCACATTCCGGCTAACAAAGCAAAGACCATTCCCATACGCAAGAGTGATGGCATCGGCTTATCATAAAAAAATGCGTTTCCTATGTCGTTCATTAATTGGCTTGGTGGCCAATTCGGCACAAGATAAAAAAGCAATGAAGAAATTAAGCCAATAGTTAAAACTCCGACCATTAGTTTTATTGGAGGTTTAATCTTTATCATTAAAATAGTGCTCAAAACTAATACCGTGATTGAAACTATCATGGTGCTTGTTAAGCTCAATACTTCTTCCTGTTTATATTGAACGACAACAACCTGTTGCACTAGCATTTGGGTCCAAATTGACCAACCAACAAGCCACCCCATAACAGTTAACATCTTACCAGCATGACCTTTAGCTAATTGGTTCATTGTTGATATAGAGCACCCTTGATTGATGCTCGCGCCTACTCCAAAAATAAAGCCTCCAATTATAAATACCGGATGTAATTGGTAACGTTCGAAGGGTAAAGACCAACCATAAAAAAATGAGCCAATTGAGTATAACCATACCCAAGCACCGCTTAATAATATAGCTACAAGCAGCGTCGGATCCCCTCTGAGTGTATCGCGTGTTGCCCGCACCATACAAATTCCAAAACGTTGCGCAATATACCCAAGCAACACAGTAGCAGACAGTGCAATCAAAGAGTTCATCGATTCTATGAGTATTATTTTTTTGTTATATCAAACTTGAACAAGTTATTATTTATCTTTCGACCGTTTGAAACCAAGATGTGCAATATCGGGTGGAAAGAACATTCCCCAGCTCCATTCTAAAAATAGCCGCACTTTGCGCGCCATAGTAGGAACCTTTAAGAGATAAACTCCCCGCCACATCATAAAACCAATCAAACCTGAAAACTGGATACCAAAAACTTCAGCGACCGCTTTGTTATGACCGATCGAAGCAAGCATCCCTATTGGCTTATAACTAAATGAGCTTGTTTCTTTATTAGCAAGCTTTGCAACAATATTTTTAGCTAAGACTTTTGCTTGGCGATCTGCAAACTGAGCGGTAGGCGGACACATTTCGCCAGACTTGTTGTTAGGTACCAAAGCGCAATCACCCATAGCCCAGATGCCTTCAGAGTCTGCCACTGACATGTCTGCTTGAGTAATAATTTTTCCGCGTTGTGATGGCAATGCTTCATTTTCTATAAAAACATGCGGAGCCGTACCAATCGTACAAACAATAGTTGCCCCTATTATTTCTTTGCCGCTTTGTAAAATAACTTTCTCATTTTCAATTTTTTCAGCGCGTTCATTTAATAAAATATCTATGCCTCGCTTATTGAAATTTTTTAAAACATTTGCAGAAAGTTTTTCCGACAACTCAGGTAATAAGCGATCGCCACTATGCACAATTACGATACGGCAACTAGCACGATCCACGTTTTTATAATAACGTTGCGCCGATCTTATAAAATCTTCAAGCTCGCCAACTGTTTCAACACCACTAAAACCGCCACCTAGCACGACAAACGAAGTCAGTTCTTTGCGCCTTTTTTCATCTGGATGAATTGTCGCTTGCTCAAGACGTTCAATCACTTGGTTACGAATATACAGCGCATCACCTACGGTCTTCAATGGCAGGGTATGCTCATCAAGGCCAGGCAGCATTTCAGTATTTGCTTGCACACCAGCGGCGAGTACCAACTGATCAAAAGAGAGTTTCGCCTTTCGGTCATTATGGTAATAAATTTCTTTTGCCGCATAATCAATATTATCCACCTCCACCATTCTAATCCGTGTCCTTTTTAGAATCAGTCGAATAGGCGCTTGCACATGCCCAGGTAATATCGAAGCACCAATCACTTCGGGTAATAGAGGGTTATAAGTGATAAAATTAGTTTTACTCAATAGGTAAATATCCCAATCTGCTGGCAAGGTTTTTTCCAATTTGCTAGCCAATTTAACTCCAGCAAAACCACCACCAATAATAACTAAATTTTTTTGTTCTTCTTGCATGACTCTCTCAATGTTTGAGTTTTCTATTTGA
>CAZFEM010000015.1:18220-35471 GCA_964517515.1 uncultured Gammaproteobacteria bacterium
TAAATTTTTTTGTTCTTCTTGCATGACTCTCTCAATGTTTGAGTTTTCTATTTGATTTTTTTCTGAGACTAGCAGTTTAATACCAAAGGCCTTAAGTTGTCATTCAAAATACTTGCATTATCCGTTACGAAGCTCATCTTCATATTCTCTACAATAAATCTACAACCATTATATATTCGAAAATTTCAGCCTTTTAACTATTACTCAACCTCTTTTTTGCTAAAGGATCAGTTTTAAGAAAACTAATAGCATTAACTATAAATTCCTTTTCGCCATCAAGGTGCGTATTTTTCAGAGGCACTTTGCATTTATCAGCTGAAGGTAAAAGATCTGACGGGTATCAATCTAACACCCCTAACATCAATTTTTCGATATTTTTATGACAGCCTTGTCTACCCCCAGTTGTCTAAAAACTCCTTAAAGTGAGCTTCACCTTGTTCTAGAACCTGTTTCACTAGATCATACTCTTTTTTTAATGTATCTGCTGTCAATTGCCCTTTTACGTGTTGCCAATGTAAATAAACTAAATAGGTATTAAGAGCATCCGTTTCACAGTAGTCGCGAATTTTTTTTATTTCGCCCACTTGAAATTGCTCCCATACTTTTGAACCACTCATCCCCATTTTACCAGGTAATCCAATAAGAATAGCAAGATCATCTAAAGGTGCAAAAGCGCGATTATTGTAGCCCGCAACAACATCCATTAAATCAGTATGCCGTGAGTGAAAACGGCTTAGGTAATTATTCCATTTAAAGTTGCTGTCCTCTTCACCCGTTTCCCAATAACGAGGTGCGCTGACACCATTAATCAAACTACGATAATGCAATACTGGTAAATCAAAACCGCTGCCGTTCCAGCTTACTAAGGTAGGAGTGTGTTTATCGACGCCATCAAAAAAATTTTGTACGATTTCTTTTTCGTCGCTGTCTTCTTTACCAAGACTCCAGATTGAAAGCTTGTCTTGAAAAGTATTGCGATAGACTGCAGAAATAGCGACTACTTTTTGTAAGTGCAGAGCAATAAAATCATGGCCTACTTTTTCACGCCGTTTGGCGAACATTGCTTCGGCTACTTGTGCATCACTTAAACTGTCATCCAATTCGAGTAATTTTCTGCCCCCTGCAACGTCAGGGACTGTTTCGATATCGAAAGCGAGAACGTTCAAGATTTAATAGACGCCAGTGGACAAATAGCGATCACCACGATCACATACAATTGATGCAATTACCGCTTTGTTACCCAACTCTTCTTGTTCTTGCGCTACTTGCAAAGCCACCGCCATCGCGCCACCGGAAGAAACACCAGCAAAAATACCTTCTTGCGTAGCTAGACTGCGCATAGTTTGTTCAGCCAACTCTTGCCCAACGTCGATAGTACGATCAACTCGTTCGGCTTCGAATATTTTTGGCAAATACTCTACTGGCCAACGCCTGATCCCAGGTATTTGCGCTTCGTCGTCTGGTTGCACACCGACAATTTCTATTTCAGGGTTTTGTTCTTTGAGATAACGTGAGACCCCCATGATGGTGCCAGTGGTACCCATAGAACTTATAAAATGAGTGATTTTCCCATCTGTATCTCGCCACAATTCTGGTCCTGTAGTTTCATAATGCGCACTCCAATTATCTGGGTTGGCAAACTGGTTAAGCAAAATACCTTTACCAGCTTCTTCCATCTCATCGGCAAGATCGCGAGCAAGCTCCATACCACCTTCTTCAGCAGATACAGAGATGAGTTCTGCGCCAAAAGCACGCATCGAAGCACGACGCTCTTCGCTCATATTATCGGGCATAATTAAGACCATTTTATAGCCCTTCATCGCAGCGACCATTGCCAAAGCAATGCCCGTGTTACCACTGGTTGGTTCAATCAGCGTATCACCCGGCTTGATGTCACCACGCGCTTCCGCTTTAGCGATCATATTTAAGGCGGGGCGATCTTTGACCGAACCCGCCGGGTTATTACCTTCTAGCTTACCAAGCAAGGATACATGCTCACCTTGCCATAAACGCTTGAGTTGAACTAATGGCGTATTGCCAACACAGTTCTCAATATATTGCGTTTGCATAATCGGTGAGAACTTAATCGTCACCCATATGCATTAAAAACTGCACTACATACCAGAACAATAAAGCAACCGAAGCAAATAAGGCGAGCGATGCAGCAACATGTTGGTCTTCACGATAAACGTGAATTATGTTTGAAGTGGTATATAAAATAGAACCTGCCGCAAAACCAATCATTAGACCTGAAAAAAGAATCCCTAACTGAAACCCAAAAGCGATTGCAGCAACAATCACTCCAAGAGCAATAAACCCACCAATCGTCAGAATTGGCTTTAAAAAAGAAAAGTCTTTACGTGTGGTAAAAACTACCGCAGTTAAACCTGTTACTAATGCGGCAGTAATTAATGCGGCATTTGGTAGTACACCTGGTGCATACGACATCGCCATATAAATCAATGGTAAAAAGATAAATGCTTCCGCAACAATATATAAACCTAAACCCGCATATTGCAATTCCTGTGAATGATCGCTGCGCGCCCATTTATCGGCAACTGTACCAACGACCATGAATGCTCCTAAAACAAGTAACCAGCTCCACTTGCTAGTCGCTAATAACGACATCGCTTTTTCACCCCAACCCATACTAATGAATTGCGCCTCAATCAAAGCAAATGCAGCAATCGCTAATGCCAGATGCCCATACGTTCTACGAATAAAAGTAGCTTTTTGCTCACCAGGAAGTTCACTTACTACGGCGCCGGACGCCACATTTAAATAACTCATATCCAATCTCCTAAAAATTCTAATAATTCAATAATAACTAACTCAATAATAACATGGGGACGAAGAGTCTAAAGCTCAATATGTTTAATCATTAATTGTAAACTCTTGCGCTCACGAAATTCATTCACATCCAATTGATATGCAACACGAATCTGTCCTTTTGGCAGCTCTGCATGCTGGTCAAGATAACCAAAACAAATAGCATCTAATACTTGCTGACCTTCGATCGGGCGTAATTTTAACTTTGCATGGGTTTCACCGACAATTCGCGCATCAACTACTTCAAAGTGACCATCAAATAATGGCTCTGGAAAGGCTTGCCCCCATGGAGTGATTTGTTTTATCTGCTCGGCAAAACTTAAATCAAACTCTAAATCACTAAGTTGACCATCGCTAAGCAGGACTCGCTCCCAACTGTGATTGCTAGTCATTTCTTTAACAACAGTGGTCAGTGCCAGTTTAAACTTTTGTAAATTGGCTTTATCTATTGATAAGCCAGCAGCCATAGCATGGCCACCAAACTTGGGAATTAAGCCAGGATGCAAAGCATCAACACGCGCCAACACGTCACGAATATGCACCCCTTCAACACTACGCCCTGAACCTTTTAGTTGCGTATTGGTGTCATCTGGAGCTAAAGCAAATACCGGACGATTAGTTCGTTCCTTTATGCGCGACGCAACTAAGCCGACAACACCTTGATGCCAGCTTTCATCGTACAGCACATACACATCCGGTTGCGTGGATATATCGAGGCTGAGTTGCTCAACAATCGCTAAGGCATCTTGCTGCATAGATTGTTCAACTTCGCGCCGTTGTTTGTTTAAATCATCAAGCTGGCGTGCCAGAGTCATAGCTTGCTCTTCGCTATCCGCCAACAGGCATTCAATTCCTATAGACATATCATCCAATCGCCCAGCTGCATTAAGACGTGGCCCAACTGCAAAACCTAAATCACTAGCAACAATATTTTGCGGATTGCGGTTAGCCACTGCTAGTAAGGCTAAAATTCCTGCACGCGCTTTACCTTGACGAATATTTTGCAAGCCTTGCTGAACTAACAAACGATTGTTCTGATCTAGCGACACCACATCTGCAACCGTACCTAAAGCAACTAAATCTAAAAACTGCGTCATATTAGGCTCACTCAAACCTTCTTGTTCAAACCAGTTTTGTTGCCTTAGTTTAGTTCGCAACGCTAACATGACATAAAAAATAACCCCAACCCCAGCTAAGGCCTTACTAGCAAATTTATCTCTTGGTAAATTTGGATTTACAATGGCATCTGCGGTTGGCAGCTCTTCTCCAGGCAAATGGTGATCAGTAATAACTACCGACATGCCTAATTGTTGCGCTGCATGTACACCATCAATACTACTGATACCATTATCAACGGTAATAATCACATCAGGTTGACGCATAGCTGCAACGCCTACAATTTCAGGTGATAAGCCATAACCATATTCAAACCGATTCGGCACTAGATAACTGACATTGCTTGCACCAAACGCTGTTAAACAACTAACAGCAAGCGCGCAACTAGTGGCCCCATCGGCATCAAAGTCTCCAACAATAACGATACCTGCATTAGCGCTCACAGCTTCACTGAGGAGTTCAACAGCGGCATCTATATTGCTTAAATTTTGAGGTGGCAATAAGTTCTTTAGCGCGTAATCAATTTGCCGAGTGTTTGTGATACCGCGGCTATTAAGAATACGAGATAAAATACCTGGAACCCCCACAAGTTCATTACTTTTTCGGATGTCTCGCCTTTGTATTTGAATTTGTGCCACGGTTATAAGAAATGATTATAGTTTTTGTTAAAAACTGAAGATTAGACCGCCATTATGACCGATCATTTCAAATAGATAAAATGCTATTATTGTCGCTTGATTTCATCTTCATATTTCTGCATATTGCACAGCAATCAGAAAGCCCTTGATTTAACGAATATAGCTAATTAACTCTTGACGACTCACTTACTATCTCTAGTATGTAGAATTAAGTTTTTAAGGCTTTTAAATCAATTTAAAATTATAAATTTACTTATTAAGTTATTTATCTTAACGAAAATAATTCATTGATTAGAAGACAGTTTTTTACTAAAAAACTATAATAAAAACAACAAATAGCTCTAGTATTAAAACTGATATTTATTATCAAACAGATTAAAATAATAAAAGAAAATTTGGTCACTGGTAATCGACTTTGGAAAATAAGAATAAAATCATCGATCTTTTTAACGACGTAGAGAGACGAGCAAAAAATTTAGCTCTGAGCGGCAAAGTTCACCCGTTCGAATGGCACAATGATATTGATGGTCTACTAACGCCACAAGCCATTGAAAGTGTACGCTCTAGCCTTCATAAACTATCGGTGGATGATTATGTCGCTAAGGTTCTCGACCCTGCTGAATCGTCTAAACGCCCTAGCGCCAAAGATATAATTAGTGAACTGCGCGGTAAGATTCATAGCGAATTTGAACTAGGCCCTCTATACACGATTGACCTAAGCTTGGAATATGCTGGTGAGTCTCGACGTATTGGCCTGATTGCTCAAAATCGTAATATTAATAACGGTGTTTGGTCTCCCGAGCACCATATAGAAGCCTGTCGAATCGTTACTGAATATGCTGAGCGTAATATTCCAATAGTAACTTTTATGGATACGCCTGGTGCCGATGCCGGTACAGAAGCAAACAGTAATAACCAAGCACACTCTATCTCTCGTCTGATCGCAGTGATGGCTGCAGTTAAAGTGCCTACCATCGGTTTAATTTACGGCCTAGGGTATTCTGGTGGCGCAATTCCTCTAGCAACGACTAACCTACTATTAGCTGCACGCAACGGTGCTTTCAACACTATTCAGCCTAAAGGTTTAGCAAACATCGCTCGTCAATATAATTTATCTTGGCAAGAAAGTGCTCGCTATGTTGGCGTGTCACCATCAGAGCTTTATCACAGTGGCGCAATTGATGGCGTTATTGACTGGGATCCGAGTGACGAAGAACCTAACTTAGATAACTTGATCGCAACGATTTATACTGGCTTAGAAAATATCGAGGCCGATGCAAAAGCCGAGGTATTGCGTAGTCCACGTGTAGTCGAAGACTACGTGCGTAAAGTAAGTACTGAAAAACCACATAAGAAAAGTTTTCAGGCACTACAACGCGCCGCTAACTTCACAGCGGAAGGTTCAACTAGCGACTATCAAAACATCTATTCGCATGCGCTGATGTATTTACGTTCGTTATCAATGCGCTGTCGAATCAAATCAAGTACTATTGAAACTTATGGTCGCTTAGCAGAAGAAGAAATTCCCGCTGGAGATTTAGAAGAAAGAACCAAGACTATCCGTAAAATATCTTTTCACCAATGGTTAGATAATCCTGAAAAATTAGTTTATAACGACGGTCTATCTAAAGCATGGGATAGTCTCAAACAAAAAGCATCTGGCTTATCAACAGATCGCAACCCTATTACTGCTCTGATTTTAGGCGATCCTCAAAGTAATTTTGAAGACGCTAAAAAACACTTTAGCTTTGTAACATGTTTGTATCTCTATAACCGTTGGAAGTCTGATGCATCGTTTAACTTTATCGAAATAAACAAACTCATTTCTGAGCAAGCAGAATCGCATAAAGATGCATTCGAAATGGAAAATCAAGAGGTAACATTACTTGACGCCTTGTACTCTCCATCTTTGACTGACAGCATGAAACGACAATTCAAAAACATGCTTGTTTTTGATGCGCTGTACAATAATATTGTTACTAACTTTGGCGAAATTGCTGAAGAGTCTAAGCAGTTTCAATCCTTATCTGAAGATACACTTAAAAAGATTCTTGATACCTCTTTAGAAAAAGTTGCCTCTAATGTCGATAACACAATTGATGATGCTGATAATGACAAAGTCGTTGCAGGGGATATAAAAACCGAATTTGCGCATTGGTTAAGCTATTTTGTTGGATTTGATAAACGCGGCGCTTTTCTTAATCAAGTAGAAGAATGGAAACGCGTTACCTTCCCCCGCATGTCAGATTCTTTACTAGTATTAATTACTTACTTTTTTGAAGTATTAGTCCCACGCTTTATTGACTCACAGATGAGCAACAAAGCTTATAACGGTCAAATAAACCCAGGCCGGATTGGTAAGCGTAAAGACTTTTGGAATCAATTGAATATTGCCTATCAGGATCTTTTGGTACAACGTGTTTTAAACTCATATAAGCGTCAGAAGCTCACAACAGTCGATGCACTTAAAGGTTCTTTATTTGCTTCTTTTGAAGAAACAAATACCAACTTGATGACAGCCAATCCTGTTTCATTTCCAGGCTTTCGACAGTCTATCGAAAAAGCACTCAACAATAAGATTACGCCCTGCGGAGTCATTACCGGCATTGGTGAAATCAAATTAGCCGATGGTAGTACAAGCAAAGTTGGCGGATTAATTTCTAATGTCAGCTTCCAAGCTGGCGCTTTTGATATGGCAGGGGCAGAAAAGCTCTGCGCATTATTAGTGGATTGTGCGAACCAAGGTTTACCTGTTGTTGGTTTTGTCTCATCTGGCGGCATGCAAACTAAAGAAGGGCCAAACTCGCTTTTCTCTATGGCGATTGTTAACGACAGAATCACGAATTTTATTTCTGAAACTGGTTTGCCAGTTATTATGTTTGGATTTGGCGATTGTACTGGCGGTTCGCAAGCGAGCTTTGTGACACATCCATTAGTTCACACTTACTATTTTAGCGGCGCAGATATTCCATTTGCCGGCCGAGTAGTCGTACCTTCTTTTTTACCCTCAATGGCAACCACATCAAACTACCTTGCCAAAGAACCCGGTGCAATGCAAGGTCTCGTCAAACACCCGTTGGCAGAAGGGCTTGATGAAAAACTAAAAGAAGTTGACCCAGAAATAGAGATTCCAAGCAAAACTATTGGCGACGTTATTAGTGAAGTGCTATCTGGAACTGCAAGTATTGAGTCAAAAGAATCTGAACAGAAAGTTTTCCGTGCTGTTGATTCTACTCGTGAAATCAAAAAAGTGTTAATACATGCTCGAGGCTGCACTGCCGTAAAACTAATTCGTATTGCACAAAAACGAGGTCATAGCGTTTTGTTAGTTCAGTCAGACCCTGATATGGAATCGGTTGCTGTAGATATGCTAACGGATAAAGATGAAGTGGTTTGTCTTGGCGGTCAAACTCCTGGTGAAAGTTACTTGAATGCGCGTTCAGTCATCGCCATTGCTCATAACCGCGGTGCGGATTCATTGCACCCAGGTATTGGATTTTTGTCTGAAAACGCAGCCTTTGCACGTTTATGCCGCACTAATAATTTGAATTTTGTTGGTCCTAAAGCATCGTCTATGGATACTATGGGTAACAAATCAAATGCCATTAATACAGCCATGGAAAATGACGTGCCAGTCGTGCCAGGTTCTCATGGTATTTTAACTAGCGCTGAGGCTACCGCTACCGTAGCCGATGAAATTGGTTATCCGGTACTACTTAAAGCCGTACATGGCGGCGGCGGTAAAGGAATTAAGATTGTGCGTAATGCTGGTGAAATCAAAACCGCATTCAGCAATGTCTATAGTGAAGCGCGAAGTGCTTTTGGCAATGGTGACCTATATTTAGAAAAATTTGTCGAATCAATGCGCCATATTGAGGTACAAATCCTCCGCGATACGCATGGCATAACCAAAATTCTAGGGCTACGCGATTGTACGGTACAACGTAACAATCAAAAAATTCTAGAAGAATCAGGCTCGACCATGTTGCCTAAAGCATTGGAAAAGCAAGCTTATCAATGCGCTGAGGACTTAGCCAATGCTGTTGATTATTTTGGTGCTGGTACAGTTGAATTCATTTACGATTTAAAATCTGATGCGATTTATTTCATGGAAATGAATACTCGCTTGCAGGTAGAGCACCCTGTTACTGAATGGACAACAGGCATATCGATTGTCGGGCGACAATATCAAATCGCCGAAGGCGATACAATCAAGGATATTAAAGTTAAACGTAAAGGCTTTTCCATTGAAGCGAGAATCACAGCTGAAAAAGCTCGGCTTGATGCAGACGGCTTGATTGACTTTATTCCGACGCCTGGACTCGTTACTGAATGCGCTTTTCCAGAAGGGAAACATATTGAAGTAATTCAAACGATAAGTGAAGGAAAAACTATTTCGCCTTTCTATGACAGCATGATTGCACAATTAATTATCTTTGGAAAAGATCGTAAAGATGCAATTAAAAAGCTTATCGAAGCGCTAGATAAAACTGTAATCAAAGGAGTTTGCACAAACATATCGCTATTAAAACGAATCCTTAATGACGAAACGTTTATTAACGGTGACTACGATACAAATTATTTACCAACTTTTCTAAACACCCTTGATAAAGATGCCGTTGTTGAAGAAATGGCCTATACAGGTGTCGATAAAGGTGCAAGCGATTTAAAAGATTTATTAATCCCAGATACTGAAGAAATCAAAGTAATCTCGCCAATGACAGGCGTTTATTATGCAACCCCTTCGCCGAATGAAGATGATTATGTAAAAGTCGGCGATAAAATTTCTTTAAGCACGACGACATGCCAAATTGAGGCAATGAAATTATTTACCCATATATCATTATCAGGCGTACCTGGAGCTGGTGAAATTTTTCGCGATGATACAGAGTATCAAGTAATGCGCGTTAACCAAGCAAACAATGCGCAAGTCAATTCAGGTGATTTATTGTTCGTTGTTAAACCTGTTAAATGATTTTTTAATTTAGTCTGCTCAGAGTTGTTAAATATTAACTGAATTGATGTCAGTTAGATCAACAAACATTTTGTCTGCCTTGATAACCTTGCAAGATTTCAACTGGCACATTATCACCCACTGTGTAGGATAAAATGCTACTAATATGGGTCATTGGTAAACCCGTTTCGTCTTGCCAGTGATTGAACGCATGTTGTATTTTTTTTAAATCACGCTGACTTGTCGGTTTACTCGCGATATCTATTCCATTTGCTATTAATGCTGCAATAACGTCATTAGAAGTAATAAAGCTATCTTTACGGATAAATCGAATAAAGTATTGACCGCTATTACCGCCTAATCGTGCTCCATTTTTCTTTAAAAAGAGCATTAAACCAATTTGATCTTGCACTGGCCATTCAGCAAAAAATTTGCTGAAACTACCATATTCATCAGCGACCATTTCAATCATCAGTGCATTTTGAAAGACTGTCTGAATTTTTTGCCAATTTCTCACGATACGCGTATCTCGCACATAGTCTTCCCAATCATCAGGAGATTTAGTAAGAAGTTCAGCTAGATCAAAACCATGAAAAGCCTCTTCAAAGCTTGGCCATTTCTTAGTAATAACTCGCCATTGAAAACCGGCATTAAAAACACAGCGCGTCATCTGTGCCAAATAGCGATCTTCGGGAATGACTGTTAGTTCCTTGGTCGTAAGTGGTTCAAGCAACAATTTTTGTAATTCTTTTTTACCACCTTTGCGTTTCTCTGCTAAAGCTCGAATCGAAGAGAACTTTTTCATACTGATTATTTAGTCATCTAAAAATATAAAACTATCAACTTCCATCGCCATTATTGAATCAGCACCATTATCAATAGATTCAATTAAAGCGTCTGTGCGCGGCATAATACGATCGTAATAAAAATTAGTTGTCTGCACTTTAGCTTGGTAAAAATCAGTATCACCCTTACCTTCTTTAATTGCTTGTTCAGCAACGATTGCTGCTTTTGACCAAAAATAAGCCAGCGTCACATAGCCAGAAAACATTAAATAATCGACTGCAGCGGCATTAAGTTCATCCATATTGCCTTTCAAAACTTTAAAACCGATAGACTTCGTTAATGACTTCCACTTCTTTTGGTACTCTTTAAGTTGTTTGGCATAAGGACTATTTTTATTTTCTGAGATAAGGTCGTCGAACAATGCCATTAAAGGTTTGATCGCCTCGCCTCGAGTCTTAAGAATTTTTCGACCTAATAAATCAAGCCCCTGAATGCCAGTCGTGCCCTCATAAAGTTGTGAGATACGAGCGTCTCGCACTTCTTGCTCCATGCCCCACTCTTTAACAAAACCATGCCCGCCTAGGACTTGTATTCCATAATTGGTAGCTTCCATACTAGTTTCAGATAAAAAACCTTTAGCGATCGGGGTAAGAATAGATAACAAAGTATCTGCCTCATGACGTTCTTTATCAGAAAAATCAGACGATAGTTCAATATCTACTAATTTACCGCAAAACATATTGAGCATACGCCCGCCTTCAGCGAATGATTTTTGTGTCAATAACATACGCCGAACGTCTGCGTGATGAATGATAGGATCAGCTGGCTTGCTCTCATCAACTCGTTTAGTCGCTTTAAATTGATGACGATCTTTTGCGTAAGCTAATGCTTTTTGAAATGACACCGATGAATGTGCTTGCCCATGCATTGCAACGCCAAGTCGGGATTCATTAATAAAAGTAAACATCGCGCTCATGCCTTTATGCGGTTCACTAATCAGATAGCCTTTTGCCGCATCAAAGTTCATTACACAGGTAGAATTACCATTAATACCCATCTTGTGCTCAATAGAGCCGCACGTTACTGAATTCCGTTCACCAAGTGAACCGTCTTTATTAACCAAAAATTTTGGCACTAAAAACAGTGATATTCCTTTAATTCCCTCTGGAGCATCAGGCAATCGAGCCAACACAATATGCATAATATTGTCAGCCATATCATGCTCACCACTTGAGATGAATATCTTACTACCACTAATTTTATACGCCCCTTCTTCATCCGAACTCTCATCAATTTCAGCATACGATTTTAGGAGCCCTAAATCAGAACCGCAATGTGGTTCAGTTAAGCACATAGTGCCTGTCCAATTACCCACGACCATTGGTGGCATAAAACGTTCTTTTAGTTCTTGCCGAGCATGAGTATTAACAGTTTTAACTGCCCCTAAACTCAATCCCGGATACATACTCCAACTATGATTCGAGCTAATTAACATTTCCATAATAGTTAGCCCCATCGATTCCGGTAAACCTTGGCCACCAAATTCATCTGGCGCGGTCAATGCTGGCCAACCGTTTTCAACAAACGCGTGATAGGCTTCTTTAAAACCTTTCGGTGTCGTCACTTCGCCATCGTTAAAATGACAGCCTTCTTCGTCACCGCTTTGGTTTAGAGGAACCAATTCATTCTCACAAAATTTTGCCGCTTCGCTATAAATTGCTTCTACCAACTCTGGTTCGGTCTCCTGCCCCTTACTAAACCTTTGGTAATGGCCTGGCATTTCTAAAATTTCTTCAGAAACAAATTTAATATCTTTTAACGGGACTTTGTAATTCATGAATTCCTCTTACTTAAGCAAATTAATTTTAATTATTATAGTCTAACTAGAGCTAGAACAAGACGTGACTGAATATTGATACTATACCTTTTAGGATGTGTCTGGTGCATAGAAAAGCACAAAAAAAAGCCCCTACCTAAAATCAGGTAAGGGCTTCTCTATAATTGAGCGACTATCTACTAGGCAGCATCTAGCTCAACACTATCTGCAGCACTTTGATAATGTGGCAACTCATTAAAGTTAAGATATTTGTATATATCCTCAGACACCATATCAATGTTCTTAGCAATATCGAGATACTCAGTTACCGACGGTAGCTTACCTTTAACAGCACATATCGCAGCCAATTCAGCTGATGCTAAATAAACATCAGCACCATCACCAAGACGATTAGGAAAATTTCGAGTCGAGGTTGAGACAACAGTAGAATTCGCCGCAACGCGCGCTTGGTTACCCATGCATAAAGAACAACCCGGCATTTCAGTACGCGCACCTGATTTTCCGAAAATAGCGTAATGACCTTCGGCGGTTAACTGCGCTTCATCCATTTTAGTAGGAGGCACAATCCATGTATTCGTTGGTACTGGTTCACCCATCTCCTCAAATAATTTAGATGCAGCACGGAAATGACCAATATTTGTCATACAAGAACCGATAAATACCTCATCAATACCCACTTCACCTTTAGCTAACACCTCTGACAATGTTTTCGCATCATCTGGATCATTTGGGCAACACAAAATTGGTTCTTTGATTTGGTCTAAATCGATTTCAATTGTCTCCGTGTATTCAGCATCTGCATCAGCTTCTAATAATTCTGGATTAGCTAACCAATCTTGCATGCTTTTGATACGACGCGTAATAGTACGAACATCTCCATATCCTTCAGCAATCATCCACTTAAGCATGGTTATATTAGAAGTTATGTATTCGATAATCGGTTCTTTATTCAATTTAATTGTACAACCACCTGCAGAGCGCTCGGCCGACGCATCTGCTAATTCAAATGCTTGCTCAACTTTCAAATCAGGTAAGCCTTCAATTTCCAAAATTCGACCAGAAAAAATATTTTTCTTGCCTTCTTTTTCAACCGTTAACAAACCTTGTTGAATCGCGTAATAAGGGATTGCATGTACTAAATCACGTAAAGTAATGCCTGGTTGCATTTTACCTTTGAAGCGCACGAGTACAGATTCAGGCATATCCAACGGCATAACACCTGTTGCCGCAGCAAAAGCGACCAAACCAGAACCCGCCGGGAAAGATATACCAATCGGGAAACGTGTATGTGAATCACCGCCCGTACCAACTGTGTCAGGCAATAACATACGGTTTAACCAAGAGTGAATAATACCGTCACCTGGTTTTAGCGAGACACCGCCTCGGTTCATAATAAAGTCTGGCAAATTTGCATGCGTGGTCACATCAACCGGCTTTGGATAGGCTGCAGTATGACAAAAAGATTGCATAACAAGGTCCGACGAAAAACCAAGACATGCTAGATCTTTTAGCTCATCACGAGTCATCGGGCCAGTAGTATCTTGTGAACCAACGGTAGTCATTTTAGGTTCACAATATTGTTCTGGACGTACCCCTTCAAGGCCGCAGGCTTTACCAACCATTTTTTGCGCAAGAGTGTAGCCCTTACCAGTATCTTCTACTGGCTCCGGTGTACGAAATAAATCGGATGGATCTAGGCCTAGAGATTCACGAGCACGTGCCGTTAAACCGCGACCAACAATTAAAGGTATTCGACCACCAGCTTGTACTTCATCAAGCAACACTTGGGTCTTTAATTCAAATTCTGAGATCACTTCATCGGTATCGTGACGTTTCACCACCCCTTCATATGGAAACACGTCAATCACATCACCCATCTCCATTTTTGAAACATCCATCTCAATTGGTAGAGCACCCGAATCTTCCATAGTGTTATAAAAAATAGGCGCAATTTTATCACCAAAACAATAACCACCATCGCGCTTATTAGGAATATGAGGAATATCATCACCCATTGTCCACAACACTGAATTTGTTGCCGACTTACGTGACGAACCTGTACCAACCACATCGCCGACATAGGCAACTGGGTGACCTTTCTTTTTCAGCTCTTCAATTTTTCCAAGTGGGTCACCATTAACATCAAAACCATCACGGGGCATTTTCAGCATTGCTAATGCATGCAATGGAATATCAGGGCGTGACCACGCATCTGGCGCGGGCGAGAGATCATCGGTATTAGTTTCACCTGGAACCATAAAGACAGTAACTGTAACTTTTTCTTGCACTGCCTCTTTAGTTGTAAACCATTCGGCATCAGCCCAAGACTGTACTACCTTCTTAGCATGCTTATTACCAGCATCGGCTTTTTCTTTAACGTCATAAAAAGCATCAAACATTAATAGGGTATGCGATAAAGAACGCGCTGCTTCATCTGCTAACTTGTCATTATCGAGTGCTGCAATCAACGGCTCAATATTATAGCCACCGAGCATCGTGCCAAGAATTTCAGTTGCTCGCTCATCACTAATTAATGGTGAATTAGCTTCACCTTTAGTGACCGCGGCAAGAAAGCTTGCTTTAACATAAGCAGCTTGGTCAACACCACCAGGAATTCGGTCAGTAAAAAGTTCTAACAAAAAATCTTCTTCACCGGCTGGAGGGTTCTTCAATAACTCGACAAGATCGGCTACTTGCTCAGCACTTAATGGTTCTGGTACGATCCCCATTTTTGCACGTTCAGCAACGTGCTCGCGATAGGCTTCTAACATTTTGTTATTCCTCTGTAGTTTTAGATATAAGTTTAAACTTCAACTTGTTAAATCCAATGGTTATTCGATACTCTAAACAGAATTAATCTAGTTTAGTAGCAATATTAGTAAAGAAATAGTCTTTAAACCTTAAATATTTTCATAAAGAATTTAAGTTTAAAAATAGCAAAATCCTTGCATTTTGCTAAGCAACCTCAATAGTTGGATGATTTTACTATACCCACGGCCTAGATTGAAGTGATACAATGACTATGATTAATATTATTTAGATAAATATAGATTGAACGACATTTCAACAGGAATTCTATTCCTCGCCCTATTTTTGCTGGTACTACTTTCGGCATTCTTTTCTTCATCTGAAACTGCCATGATGGCAGTAAATAGATACAAGATCAAAAGCTTAGCTGATGCGGGTAACCGCAGCGCAGAACTTGTTCTACGTTTGCTTGATAGTCCAGACAGACTACTAGGCACTATTCTATTTGGTAACAATATTGCCAATATTGCCGCATCAACCATAGCGACTGTACTAGGGTTACGAATATTTGGCGATATTGGTCTAGCCTATGCCCCGTTGTTACTGGTCTTTGTGCTATTAATTTTTGCAGAAGTTGCTCCTAAGACTCTCGCCGCAGTTAACCCAGAACGCATTGCTTTTAACGCATGCTGGGTGTTGGCAGTTCTACAAGTCGTGCTCGCTCCTTTTGTTTGGTTAGTGAAGTTTTTTTCAAATGGCGTTTTACGTTTATTTGGCGTCACCGTTATTGCTCAAAATGATGCCTTATCGAGCGAGGAATTACGCGCCGCAGTTTCTGAATCAGGCGGGAAACTAGATGATTCACATAAAAATATGCTTTTGCGTATTTTAGAAATGGAAAAAATCACTGTAGAAGATGTCATGGTGCCACGCGCTGAAATCGAAGCTATTGATGTTGACGACGATTGGGACGAAATCGTCGAACAATTAGCGACCTCTCATCATACTCGCGTACCTGTCTTTAAAGAGACACTCGACAACTTTATTGGTATTGCTCACATACGCAAAATGTTTTATCTCTCGCAAATGGGCGAGTTCAACAAAGATACTTTTTTAGAAATGATTCGCGAGCCTTATTTTATTCCTGAAAACTCATCAGTAACTCATGCTCTCACCAACCTTCGTGAACAACGCCGCCGTTTCGGTGTGGTGGTCGATGAATATGGTGATATTAAAGGGTTAATTACGCTTGAACAAATACTTGAAGAAGTCGTTGGTGAATTCACCACCATTGTACCCGGCATGGAAGTAGATATTCGCCCCGAAGAAGACGATTCTTATTTGGTGCGCGGCAGCACTTATTTACGCGACTTAAACCGCAAACTTAACTGGCAACTGCCAACCGATCACGCCAAGACTTTGAATGGTTTGATTACCGATTATTTAGAGGACATTCCACAAGCAAGTACTTGTTTTAAAATTGACCCCTATATGATTGAAATTGTACAAACTCGAGACACTAGTGTGCACATAGCAAGGCTTAAAAAGCTATCATGATCAAACAATTCAAGGAAATCCGAATTTAAACAAATGCAATTTTATTCATTAACCTAACTTATCGACTTGTTAGACTTATCTTTTATGATATATTTCTGCAATAACAAATAGATATAACCAATACCAGACCTATCTTATGAAAACTATTTTTTTCTCATTAGCGTTAATTTTTACTCTTGCCTCATGCAGCAGCGGTACATCAGTTGCGGATATCCCGCCAAATGTCTCGGCGAGTACTTTTACTGGCACCTACTCTACGTCTAATGGTTTAGGCACTGGTAACATTACTTTAGATTTGACTGACACTGGTGGAGGCACTATTACTGGTAATTTAATCGTTTCACCAGTTGTCGCTGATTCATGCCTATGTTCAAGTGGAGTAACGGGGACTCAAGTTGGCTTTGACGTTACGCTTACCACTGGCACTTGTACCGTCACCCAAAATCCATTGACCTGCGACACGCCGACTGAAGTCACGGATCCCATGACTGGGGTTGTTATTGATTCTTTTTGTCCTGAAGAAGATTTTACCGGAGTAGGACAAATCACTTTGACTGGCACACTCGATTCTTTTTCAGGTACCTTCATAATGGATGGCAATGTTTGTTTGGCTCCTGTCTTCTCTTCAATTAATAATCAAAGAACCGGTACAATCTCTGTTTCTCGTTAGTTCTTGATAAATATGGAGTAATTTCGTAGCACTGAAAAATCATATCCATGCAAATAATACTAAAAAATAAAGCGAACAATTTTGTTCGCTTTATTTTTTTATGCTTCATTATTTAT
>CAZFEM010000015.1:35571-42748 GCA_964517515.1 uncultured Gammaproteobacteria bacterium
AAAAAATAAAGCGAACAATTTTGTTCGCTTTATTTTTTTATGCTTCATTATTTATAGCTCATCAAGTTGGCCACAATCCGAAAGCGCTGCTGAATCAGAAGCTACAGAACTAACTCCAAAAACTGATATTTTTTTAACCGGAGCAAATGAGCACGGCGGTCCATTGACAGAATCTCGCACAATATTTGATTGCACAGAAAAAATTATCTCTGTGGTGAATCTGGAAAATTATTCGCGTGGCGAACATCATCTTTCTGTTAAATGGGTAGATCCTTATTCTCAAGTTAAAGAACAAACTCAATACCCTTTCACTGTTCGAGGTCAACAAACTCGAGTGTGGGCTTGGTTGAGTTTCGATCGCGGCGCTGGAGCAGGCGTACTAAAATTTCTTAATCCTGCAGCAGGCTTGGAAGACTTTATTGGTGTTTGGAAAATTGAAGTTAGGATCGACAACAAACCTGTCGGTGAAGATAGCTTTGAAGTTAGCTGCTAAGGCTTATTCGATTTAACTGCAACATTATTGCGTACATACTCAAGGGTGAAATCAACAGGGCCGATTATTTCACCGCGTGCAAACATACTCTGCGCAACTGTTAATACCCCTTTTGCTTCAGGAAAAATATAGTCTTCAAACTGCATTGCCTTAGTCATTAGATCTTGATCAAATTCTTGCGGATAGGCTTTCCATGCATTTCCAAGCAGTGATATATCTGAATTAGAAAGATCAATATTTAAGGCGTCAATCTTAATTTCAGACGGTTCAGATACTTGTATTTCACTAACTAGCTCAAGTTCGTCGGCAATATTATCACTCTGAATATTATACAAAGCCCAATAAACCTCATTCATACGAGCGTCTATAGCGGCGAGCACCTTACCCGAAATTTTCTTTTGTTTAACAGCTTGAATAGTAAGTGCCGCTAGGGAAGAAACTCCTAACATTGGACACTTCGCACCATAAGCCAAACCTTGTGCGACACCTGCGCCAATTCTTAAACCGGTAAAAGAACCTGGCCCTTGCCCTACTGCAAGCGCGTCTAAATCGGATACTGTTATTCCAGCTTGGTTTAAAACCTTATCAACCATATCCAACAATACTTGTGAATGGATATTATTTCCCTGCTGTGAGACTTGAATAACATTGTCGCCATATTGCAAAGCAACAGAGCAATTTGCCGTAGCCGTTTCTATCGCTAAAATTGTTGCTAACCTAATCATTTTGTTGCGCAATACTGTTTAAAAAACCACAAACTTTATCGAGCTTATCGGTTTTGCGCATTCTAGGTAAACTGTTTAAAAATATCTTGCCATAATGGGTCGTGCGCAAACGTGAATCACAAATCATTAATACACCTTTGTCAGCTTGACTTCGAATCAATCGACCTGCGCCCTGCCTTAAAGTAATCACTGCGCGAGGAACTTGATAATTAATAAATGGGTTGTCACCCGATTGCTGTATTGCATTTAAACGCGCTTTTATCACAGGGTCAAATGGCGATTCAAAAGGTAGTTTATCAATAATCACCGTTCGTAACGCATCACCAGGCACATCGACACCCTCCCAAAAACTCATTGTGCCTAATAACACCGGGTTCGGCTCATTGACAAAACGCTGCAAAAGATCAGATTTATTACTGTCTCCTTGAGTAAGAATGGTAAACGTTTGATCACTCTCTTGTAATTTATTTTCAAAGTCTTGCATAATTCGAAAACTAGTAAATAAAACAAACGCGTGACCACGACTTGTAGTTATCACTGGTAAGACAGAATCAAATAAAGCATCAACAAAACCATCTTCTTTCGGTGCAGGTAAACCTTCTGGTACAAACAACACCGCTTGCTCAAAATAATCAAACGGACTATCCCAGGTCTTAGTCACTGTGTCGTTTGGTAAGCCCGCCAATTGCTGATAATGATCAAAATCACCATCAATCGATAATGTCGCTGAAGTAAATACTCGTGCTTGCGCTTGATTACCAAAATAATCATTGAGTTGTTCGCCAATATTTAATGGCGTTTCGTGTATACGAAAAGAGCGCTTAGTTAATTCAACCCAACGTACTACACTATCATCTTCGGCCTCTGAAAATAGTTTAGCGCAAATTTGTGCTAATTCTAAAGCTCGTTCATAACAGCGAGTTAAGCCTTCACCAGCACTTGAAGCTTGGTCTAACAAGTCAGCAAAATTAGCGAGCTTATCGCTCAAAACCGTCATCTTTTTACTGAAATTTGGCAGCTCTTCTAACATCTCTGACCAAGCAACTCGCCGTTCAGATAAACCAAATCCCAAACGATAATCGGTGAGTAACTTATCCAACTGATCGGCATTGGGTATCAAATCAGCAACCAGGCTCCGCTCCTTAAGCTCCGCAGCGCGAACGTCATTGGTTAACTCATTAACTTGACGGGAACCAAAGCTCTCTCCTAAAAAGTTCGAAGCAATATCCGGGATTTGATGCGCTTCATCAAATATTATCGTGTCGACATCAGGCAATAACGCGCCAAAACCATCTTCTTTAAGAGATTTGTCGGCAAAAAATAAATGATGGTTGATAACGACAATGTCACTAGTCATAGCTTCCTTACGCGCCTTATTGATATAGCAATCCTCGTAATACTGACAAGCTTGCCCTAGACAGTTATCCACTGTAGAGGTGACTAAAGGCCACACACTCGAATCTTCTGGCACCTCAACTTGTTCTGCAATATCGCCGTATTTACTTTTTGGCAACCAATTTGAAATAGCCTCAAGCTCATTAACCGTTCGCCGTTCAAGTCGCCGCGATGATGCTCCTGCTTGGCGTTGTCGGTATAAACATACATAATTACTGCGGCCTTTTAATAATGCTACTTTAGCACTAATTTCAAGAGTCTCAACGACCAAGGGAATATCACGGTGAAACAACTGTTCTTGTAAATGCTTGGTCCCTGTCGAAATTAAAGTTTTTTTGGCCGACAATAATGATGGAACGAGATAGGCAAATGTTTTACCCGTACCTGTTCCAGATTCAGCTAATAAAGTTTGTTTTTGCTTAAGGACATCTTCTATCGCATCCGCCATATCTACTTGAGATTGGCGTACACTAAAATCAGAAATGCGTTTACTAAAAACCCCTCCCTCACCCAGAATTGATTTTGCCGTCAATGAGTCAACGTTATCCTTTTTAGACTTGTTTGGAGTTTTTATATGCCCCTCTTCAGTCTCGCCCATCGTCTTTATCTTCAGTTATAGCTTTAGCGTTTCTACTATACAGTCATCAAGTGCTGCTTGCCAATGCGGTAAAGCGACTGAAAAAGTGTCTGATAATTTCGTATTATCCAAAACCGAATAGGCCGGACGCTGCGCTGGTGTAGGGTATTCTGCCGTTGTAATGCCTGAAACTTGCATGTGGGTTAATTTGTGTTTTGCAAAAATCGCTTGCGCAAACTCATGCCATGAAGTTTCTCCGCCACAACTAAAATGATAAATCCCAACTTGCTCAGGAGTTATTCCTTTTTGCTGAATAAAAATATCAAGCAATTTTGCCGTGGCACGAGCAATACTTAAAGCTGAGGTTGGCGCGCCAATTTGATCAGCAACGACACTTAATTCAGACCGAGACTCTGCAAGCGCAAGCATCGTTTTATAAAAGTTTTTACCGTGATTAGAGTACACCCAAGACGTCCGCAAAATAACAGCTGGAGCAGAAGAATTTAAAATGGCTTGCTCACCAGCAAGTTTACTAGCGCCATAAACGCCGGTTGGTTTTGTTTGATCATCTTCACGATAAGCTACTTTTGCCAAACCATTAAATACATAGTCGGTAGAAAAATGGATCAACGGGGTTTGTGTGCTCGCACAATAATCAGCAATTTCATTGACTGCCAAATGGTTAATAGCATCGGCTTGTTGTTGCTCTTTTTCGGCAAGGTCTACTGCGGTATAGGCGGCAGGATTAATAATGATGTCGGGATGAATTGACTCAAGAGTGTCTTTAATTTCCTCAAGCTTAAGCAAATCTAACTGACTACGATCAGCAACAATAACCTTATAATCACCAATCAGCTCACGCTGTAGATAAGTACTGACTTGACCATTTTGGCCAATAATTAAAACATTAGTCATTACTAAACGCTTAACTTTGGTAAGTCGACTAATCGAGTACCTTGCTCATCTTTAGCGGATAAAGAAGGCTTATCCACAGGCCAATCAATACCTATATCAGGATCGTTCCACAACAAGCTACCCTCTTCAGAAGGTGCATAAAGGTCGGTACATTTATACACAACTTCAGCGGTGTCCGATGTCACACAAAAGCCATGAGCAAATCCTTGTGGAACATATAGCTGTTGTTTGTTGTCATCATTTAGATAATAGCCAACCCACTGCCCAAAAGTTTTTGAGTTATCACGAATATCGACAGCAACATCGAATATTTCACCTTGAACAACACGCACCAACTTGCCTTGCCACGTTGGTGATTGATAATGCAAACCTCGCAGTACACCTTTTGATGACTTAGAGTGATTATCTTGTACAAATTCAGCAGGAAGACCCAACTCAACAGCTTTATCGCGATTATAGGTTTCCATAAAAAAACCACGATCATCACCAAAGACCTGCGGGGTAACTAATAAAACACCGTCTAATTTTGTTTGTTCAACTAACATTGGAGTTCTTGAAATGGTTTACTTTAAAATTGAGCAGAGTCCACAATTGTACATTGAGTTGCTTAGCTCACCAAAATTAGTTTGGTTAATTATGGTATTAACTCTTAATAAAAGAGTTAATGTATTCCTGTCTTTTTTGTTCTGCTTTTTCAGCAAAAAATATTTCACAAGCCTCCTTCAAGCCAGGAGCATTAATTATATCTTTGTCAGGGACTACCTGAGTTATTTTAGAGCGTCGTCGCAGGAAATCATCTAACTTGGTGATCATTTCATGTTGAGCTGTATATTCAACTTCGCAACGTAAATATTCTGCGTCTTTCATTAAACGCTCAGCTTGCTTAGGGTTTTGCCGTATATCTTCAAGTAGCTCTAAAGCACGCCCACCATAACGGCGCCAAAGTCTTTGCGTAAGAGGCTCTGAAGAACCTTTTACTGTATATGAGTCTAAGTTCATTAGTTTTGCTTGATGGTAAAATTCATCACGAACACTATCGTCATCTTCGCCATACCATTTGAAATTTGAATGCGGTAAATCGATTCCCATTTTGACAATTAACTCAGAAATTTCATCGCCGACATTAATACAATCAGTTGTTTTACCGCCAAAAATACTCAAATGCCGATCTTCGAAATTAGTGTCAACTGCATGTTTACGCGACAACTTAACCCAGTCAGCAATACCTTTACCGCCTTTTTGAGCCAAAGGCCTAACGCCACAACGTTCAGCAATAATATCTTCACGTGTCACAGGTTTATCTAAAACTAAAAGGTCGTTAATATTTTTCAAAACGAAATCGCGATCTTCTTCAGTCACACCGACATTCGGATCTTCAACCTGCGTATCAGTCGTGCCAACACAAGTACGATTACCCATCGGAATAACAAAAAATAAGCGTCCATCACTAGCAAAGAATGCCAGAATGCGTCGTTCTTCAGAAACTCGATCAATGATCAAATGAATTCCTTTTGAAAATAAATGTTGATGGTCCGTTTCTTGCTCAGTTATTTGATTGTGCTGATCAACATACGGCCCACAGGCATTAACAATTGCCTTAGCCTTTATCTGAAACTCTTCACCGCTAATATTATCGCGCGCATTAATACGCCAAAGGTCATCTTCACGTACGGCACCTAAGGATTCGACATAGTTAGCGGCAATACAACCATAATCCATACTCTTGCGAACAAAATTGAACACAAATCTGGCATCATTATCGTATAAATAAGCATCAGAATATTCAAAACCTCCCGCTGCATTCTTAGTATTTATCGAAGGTTCTCTTTTACGTAAAGTATTCACTGTCATAAAGTCAGGGCCTTGGGTAAAAAAACGCCCAATCAGCCAGTAAAATAAAGTACTCAAATAAACTAAAAATACTGGATAACGAAAGCCTTTTTCAATGGTCGTTAAAAAACGTATTTCTTTTACTGTAGAAGGGTAACTTCGCATCAAGTGATTACGGCTTTTGCATAAGTTATTCACTAACAAAAACTCATAGCTCTCTAAGTATTTAATTCCCCCCCACGCTAAATTTGACGAGTTAGAACTTGTTAATCCAGCAAAGTCACCACGATCAATTAATGCAACTTTCGCGCCTTTTCCCGACAGCGCAGCAGCAGACACTGCACCATTAATACCACCACCCAAAACTAATACATCAAAAACACGGTTTTTATCTTTTAATCGGTCAATATTGCTGCTTCTTAAATTCATAAAACACCTTGTGTATTGTTACGTGAAAATTTCGATGAACAATAGATTTTTAAACCGTTCAAATTAACATATAATTTAACCATATCGCTCGATAACATCCTAGTATCTTTCATTTACGGAGTAACCAATGAAAAAACTAATCATCTTTGCTGTAATTATTCTAGCAACTGTCTTAATCGGCGCACCTTTCGTAACAGGTAAAGTTGCCGAGACGCAAATTACAACAATGCTGAATCAAATCAATAGTTCACCCGAGCTAACTGGCAATAATGAATTATTAAGCTATGAGCGCAGCGCTTTTAGTACTCATGCTGAATTACGCTACACCTTGCCTGCCGCTTATCAAACACTGACTGACCTTGAATATTTTAATTATCAATGCCATCTTGATCATGGTGCAATTGGTATCGATTATAGTTGTAAGCTTAACGAGAACTCTGAATATCAAAAATTTATAGACACTTATTTTAGTGGTAATGACCCTGTCGTAATGAATGGTGAGATAAATGCCTTTGGTGATATTACACATACTATTTCAATCGATGAACTGAATGATTTTTCATTACAAGGATCCGATGATTCAATTAGCATGTCTAAATCAACATTGACGATTGAAACCGATAAAGATTTACTAAATCACCGCATCACAGGAAATTTAGACAACCTTACTCTAAGCTCATCGAGTGAATCGATGTCTGCGAGCAACTTAGAAATTGATAGTGACATTAGCAAATTGGGTGATAATTTATTTGTTGGTGATTTCAATGCTGAAATTAAAGACTTACAGCTGACTGGTAGTGGCAACGATATAAA
>CAZFEM010000016.1:0-11413 GCA_964517515.1 uncultured Gammaproteobacteria bacterium
ATGTTACCAATCAAGAGCAAGTAGAGGTTGTTGACCTGTTTGATGAAATCAATATTGTTGAAGAGAGTTCAGGCCTTTCAAATCAGGAACTGCCTGAGCAGCTTATAGCAGCTGATGAATTAGTAACAAATGAAATAGAAGCCAATACAGAGACTGATGAACAGGTACTCTCAAATCTTGAAGAATCGATTTTGAAAGATGATGTCGTGATAAATAGTGACTCTCAAGAGAATCAAGCTAATGCAAGAATTGGCGATTTATTTTCTGTTGGAGAGAATAAATACACAATACAAATTGCTAGTAAAGAATCTTTACTTGAAACTGAACAATTTATTGAAAGCTTATCGCCAAATATGACAGAACCTTTTTTTTATTATCTGTCTAAAAACCAGTCTCAGGATTGGTATCCAGTATTATATGGTGTGTTTGACACAATAGAAGAAACGAATATCGCGATCACACAATTACCGCAAAACATTCTTAATAATCGTCCGATACCACGTTCTATTGAAACAGTGTTAAAGAAAGCCAATCAGGATTATTGATCTAATTAATGCAGAGCAAGCTTTTCATAACTGGCTTTCTAGGTTTAATCGCCGCAATTTTAGTAGGTGCTGGTGAATACTTATTGCATTATGATTCGCTCGCTCGATTTACTGAAGGTGGGTATGTTTACATGGAAGGCATTGGCGCATCACGATCGACAATAGGCCATTTTTTAGGTGTATTTGGCGCAACGTTATATCCTGTAGGCTGTTATCACATGTATTTAATGTTGCGACCGGCTAATCAAAAAGCAGCATTATCAGTTTTCTTGATTGGTGCATTTGGTTTTGTGGTCGGGGCTGTTTGGATTGGTTCACGAGCAAGTGTTTCAGCTTTGGCGCAATTACCTCCTACACCTGATATTACTAGTCTCATCAAGCTTTATGAGGTGCGCTATGAAACATTACTCAACGTTACACGTCTAACGACACTGTTTTTATCAATTGTTTTTATTTGGCTAACACTAACAGGTCGGTCAAATTATAAAAAGTGGATGGCGATTTTTAGCCCTATTGCGTTGATTATTTTTAGCTTTATTGTTTTTTTAATTGCCCCATCAATTGGTAAACATGTAATGCCTATTGCATTAAATGTTGCTTTTTTTATTTTCTTCTTATTCTCGTTATTTCATGTGGTACGCTTGTAGTATGTTTAAGATAAAAGAAAAACATACAATGCTAGCTACTCATTAATATATATGTGGGAAAATCATGTCTGTTGCTAAGTTATTAAAATCTATTGTTTGTTATTTCGCGATTATATTAGCGATATTAATCGTAGGACTATTCTGGCTAACATCAAGCGATAGAGCGATTGACTATGATGTCAGCATTGAGGGCGTTGATATTCCTGCTTTTGATGAACAAGTAATTAATTTCTCTCCAAGCTACGATAAAAAGCAAACATTACCATTCACAGCTGGGGCTGTTATTGATATAAACGGTGATGGTGTTGAGGAGTTATTCTTTGGCGGTGGTATGCATCAAGATGATGTGTTTTATCAATTTGAAGGTGGTAGTTTTAATGATATCACTGAGTCGACTGAATGGACTAAACAAACACCCGATAAAACATTTGGTTCAACCGTTCTAGATTTAGATGCGGATGGTGATAATGACATGCTGATTGCCCGCCAATCAGGTGTTTGGTTATATCTCAATACAAATGGAAAGTTTTCGGGGCAGAAACTGGATTTAAACTTAGACGAACAGACCGTACCACTATCCATTGCTGTCGCTGATTTAAACAGAGATGGTTTGTTCGATATGTATATTGCCGGGTATATTGCGCGCAATCATGTTCAGGGAGAAACCATATTCAATCAGGTGTATGGCGGGGTAAGTGGCTTATATATCAATAAAGGCAATAATAATTTTGACAACATTACTCAGGAAGCGGGGATGTATTATCAGCACAATACATTCCAAGGGGTTTTCATCGATGTTGATGGCGACCGCCTAGAAGACTTGGTTGTTGCGCATGACACGGGTACAGTAAAAACATGGAAAAATATGGGTGATTTAAAATTTAAAGACATGCCCAACCCAACAACTAATTATTTCTCTTACCCAATGGGCATAGGCGTTAGTGATTACAATAATGACGGCTTGCCAGATTTCTATTTTTCCAATGTCGGTAGCACAACACCTGATGCCATTGTCAGAGGTGATTTACGTGCAGAGCAAGAGCTGAATAAAAAATGGTTGATGTTTGAAAATAAAGGTAATTTTGAATTTGAAGACGTGGCTGAAAAAACAAAATTGGCTGACTATGAATTTTCATGGGGAGCCTTATTCGAAGACTTCAATCTAGATGGTCGAGATGATTTAGTCGTATCGGAAAATTATGTAGGCTTTCCAACCCACATCCTTCCTATATGGCGCTTAGATGGTCGCTTTATGGTACAAAATAAGAATGGTGAGTTCGCTGCAGTCGGAAAACAAGCGGGCATACAAAATCGTTTATATGGTATATCTCCTTTGACGGCTGACTTCAACCAAGATGGTTACCCAGACCTGGTACATGTTAACCTGCTTGGCAAACAAAAAGTATTTCTTAGTAAAGGCGGTAACGCCAACCATTTAAAAATTCAATTGCCCAATACTGTGAAATCCATCGGCGCAACAGTGCAAGTAACTCTCGAAGATAAGAGTGTGATTTACCAAACGTTTATCGTAGGAGAAGGGCTTTGTTCTGATCAATCACATGTTTTAACTTTTGGTTTAGGACAACAAAAAGCAACCTCGGTATCTGTTCGCTATTTAGATGGAGAAACGCAACTCAGTAATGGGTTCTATGCTAACCAAACACTTTCTTTTTAAGACCCCAGAGGAATTCTAATGAAAACTAGTCCTATGATTACCATCCCATTATGGATCTTAGTCGTTTTAGGTTTTGTAGGAGTTACCAGTGTCAGTATTGCAAATTTCAACGGCACGCCTTGCCCCAGTCTATTTTCAATTCCTGTTTGTTATGTTGTTATGGTTGCTTATGGTTTGATGCTTGCTTCGTTAGTGGTTAAACATAACGGTTGTAAACATCATTTCTTTTGTATTGGTTGGGGGCTTGCATTTGTAATTGCACTGTTTGCTTCACTTACTGAATTTTTTGCAGGTGGTGGTATCTGTCCTTCCTCTGGAGTTGGTCTGCGAGGTGCTGCTGGTGGAATACCACTATGCTATATCTCTCTAATCATGCTTGTAGCGATTCTTTTCCTATTTATTCAAGGCCCTTATAAGCGTGCTTGTGAGCTTTATGATTAAACATATGTATCAAATAAATTGATACTAGCCGCTGTTGCCTTGTCTGTTTTGTCGGCAATGACATTTATAGCTAATGCTCAAGAAGAAGATATTGAATATGACTGAAAATAAAGACGCAACAAAGAAAGACATTAGTATCTAAACAAACAAAGTAGAAGGGTCAGGTTTTAGAGCTGCTCGTGACGTAATGATAGTCAAAGGCACGGTTAAATTATTAACGGTGTAGGAAGTAGTTGTGTTGTAAATAATGTTATGAAAAAGATTAACTACCAAACTAGATCATCAGGGATTTGGTAATCTGCGTATGGGTCGTCAGTGGTTGTCTCTGATTCGTGCACATTTTCATTTTTAATTACGCTACTAGAGTCGCGTTCGGCTATTTTTTCGGCGACTTTTTTTGGTACTAATTCAAACAGCTCTTCTTGTAAGTGAATAATAGCAATTTGGTTGTGACTAAGCTGGGTTTGTTGTTGCTCCGTCACGTAAAGTGATTTTACTTTTTTCTTAAAGGTAAAATGATAAGTGGTTTCACCTTCACTACGGTCTAACTTACTGCTAGCTACCAATTGTTTTATCTGTGCCATGAGTTGCTTTTTTTCTGCTTTGGCTTTGCGTTGTTCATTAAGCTTTTTATCTTTTTTAGCTTTATCTAGCATCGCTCGTTGTACACGTAGAGTTGAGTCACTTACTTTTTTGCGATTCTTTTTAGGTTTAGTCGGGGTTTTCTTGTGCAATTTTTTTTGAGCGTCGTGCTTCGTGACTAAACCAGCTTTTAACAATTGTTCTTTTAAGGAGCTCATGGTGTGTTGATGTGATGTATTAATTTAAATTGTGGGAGTTCTATTTTTATAAGATTCTGTGTACGCAAAATAAAATCAAGGGGCTAGATACATTAATAATATTTAAGTAGAGCTGTTTTGTATATATAGGAAATAATTAATAAATTTTTAGGCCTTACATAAATCACTTTAATTCAGTTAATTAGAGTGGTGGCCAACTCAATTCACAAGAGTTTAGTATTAAAAGTACTTGCTAAAAATTGAGCATAGTATTTAAATAGAAAGCTAGGGGTTTTAGTTGTATGTCGTGTTATTAAATTGCTTTAAATAATCGTATAAATCATGAAGGATGCTAGTAAAAATTCGTATATTTTGATTGTTGAGGATGATCCTGAACAAATGGAGTTGCTGTTCGATTCAACTAAGAATGAAATTCAAAAATTATTTAATGATGTAGATACAAGCCAAGAACAAAAACAAAAGCTCACAAATATCAAAATCATAAAAGTATCTAATATTAGCGATTTAAAAAAAGCTTTATCAACATATAAAAATGTTTTGTTAGCTATTGTAGATGCAAATATTCCAGATGCTGCTGATGGTGTTGCACATGATCAATTTATAAAAACAAATTATAGAATTACTGGCCAACACAAAACGATCGATTTAATTTATTCTCAATCAATAAATACACCGATTACTTTGATTTCATCGCTTAATCGATTTCAAAAAATTGTTACTCGTTATTATAAAGTTAATCACGATTTTATAATTAACTTTATAAGTAAAAGAGATTTGGCGATGTTACGAAGGAATATCCAATATTATCTACGACAATTTTTGAAATAAGAATAATAAAAAAATACAATAAATAAACAAGGAAGGTTTTAATGAGTAGGAGTGGTTAAAATAGTTGAATAATATATCTCAGAATGGATATTCAAATTTCACTCTTAATCTAAATATAAGCTCTATTTTATTAGACGGAAATGCACGTTATCAGAAATGATGCTAAAGTAAACCTTAGTTGTATGTTAAATAGCAGTTAGTTATGAAGGAAAGAAGTGTTTACAAAAATAATAATTAGAGAGGTGAATCAATGAACAGAAAAACATTAGTTAGTTGTATGGCATTAGCGGTCTCTTGCGCAATAGCAGTACCTCAGGTATTTGCGCAACAAAATTTGCTTGAAGAGATTATTGTTACTGCTAGCAAACGTGAGCAATCGATACAAGATGTGCCATTTTCAATCAATGCGCAAACACAACGTGACATCGAGCGCGCTGGCGCTACTAACATTGAAGAAATTTCACGTAATGTTGCGGGCTTATCAATTCAAAATTTAGGCCCTGGTCAAAGCCAAGTGGCAATTCGAGGTGTTTCGGCAGGTCAAATTGTGCGTGACCAACCAGGAGTTAAAGAGCAAGTAGGAATCTATGTAGATGAATCAGTGATTTCATTATCACTGTTTACCCCAGATTTGGATTTTTATGATTTAAATCGTGTTGAAACATTACGTGGTCCACAAGGGACGTTATTTGGTTCTGGTTCAATTGGTGGGACCATTCGTTACATTACTAATCAACCTGATTTAGAAGAAGCGGCTGGTGGTTTTGAATTAAATCTCAATTCCATTACCGATGGTGAAGTTGGCGGTCATGCGAAAGGGTATTTCAATCAACCTTTTGCAAATGGTAAGGCGGCTTTCCGTGGTACTGTCTACCATACTGAATACGGTGGTTTTATAGACTCTGTTGGTCCAGCTGGTGGTGATGATGTGAACAGTGGAAGTCGTACCGGGGGACGTTTTGCAATTACTTATCAGCCAACTGAGAATTTCACAATCACGCCACGTTTGATTATTCAAAATATTGAAACGGATGGTAATAATCGTGACGAAGAATTTAATTTTCTAGCTGCAGCTCAAGGTGTTGAACTTGGTGAACGTGAACAGTTTTTACTTATTGGCGAAGCTTTTGAAGATGATACTATTATTGCCGATTTAACTTCGACATTAAGTTTTAGAGGGTTTGACATTACCTCAGTTTCTTCATTTATTGATCGTGATATTTTGGTGAGTCGTGATGCAAGTGCTTTAACACATAGTGTGTCGATTGATTTAGGTCTTGATCCGTCAGTTATCTCTGTGCCATCTAACTTATTGGATACGACTGAACTTTCACAGTTTACTCAAGAATATCGGATTAGCTCAAATACTGACTCGTCATTAAATTGGTTGGCGGGTGTTTTCTATTCAGATACTGATCGTGACTACGCTCAACGCTTACCAACTCCTGGTTATGATGCTGTGGTTGATGCAGCACTTGGTGCTGGTACCTCTGCGGCAGTTGCCAATGGTTTTCCTGCTGATTCTCCGTTTAACTCTGATCTACCTTTCAGTCTTGAGCAAATTAGCATATTTGGTGAATTAAGTTTTGATTTAAATGAACGTACAGAAATCACTTTAGGAGGGCGTTTTTATGATTTTGAAGAAGAGCGTACCATTACACAGGGTGGTTTATTTGGTAGCGGTGTGAGTGGTCAAGTTGATTCGACTGAATCAGATGGTTTCAATCCGCGCTTACTTATTAGTTACGATGTGGGTGAGAATCTTACTTATAATGCACAAATCTCTGAAGGTTTTCGTTTAGGTGGTGTTAATGACCCTTTGAACACGCCATTATGTAGTCCTGATGATTTAGTGATTTTTGGGGGATTTCAAGATTTTGGTGATGAAAGCCTTACCAATTATGAAGTAGGCCTTAAAGGTAATTATGGTTTCTTATCTTTTAACACAGCCGCTTATTTTTCAGATATCTCAGATTTACAAGTAACGCTTGATGCTGGTTCATGTTCATCACGAATTTCTTTTAATGTTCCTGATGCACATACTGCGGGTGTTGAGTTTGAGTTGGTTGCGAAACCATCTGAGTACTGGGATTTTGGTCTTACTGCAAGTATTCTTGAAGCAGAATTTGACTCTACAGTTCTAGATTCTGAAGGTAATATTTTAGGTGGTGTCGAGGATGGTAATCGTTTAGCATCAGTGCCGGAATTTTCTGCATCATTGTCGGGAACTTACACGATTCCTTCCAACTTATTTGGTGCGAATGGTGATTTATATTTTTCCGGTAGTGTTCAATTTGTTGGAGATACGATTACACAACCAACTGACCAGCTAGATGGTGCTGGTATTTTTGAGCCAGGCTTACCAGTTGGTTTATTGACTGGTGCGGAAGTAGTTGATATTGACCTTGAATTACCTTCTTATGAGATTGTTAATGCTAATGTTGGTTACGATACTGAAGATTGGAGCTTAGTGTTGTACATCAATAATCTAACCGATGAAAATGCACTCCTATCATTTGATCGTGAACGCGGTGGTCGGGCTAGAAATTCGTTTCGAGTTAACCAGCCTCGCACTATAGGCGTGACGTATCGTAGGGATTTCTAGGTTATAAACTTAGATTGTATATGTACTAAAAAAAACCAAGGCAATTGCCTTGGTTTTTTTTATCTCCCTGCAACATCAACTAAGCTAAACTTAATTAAGTTTTTTAAAAAATATAATAAAGAATGAATAAAATTTCAGCATTTTCAGAACATTTTATTTCGTATTGGCAAACAATGCCAACGCTAGTGCAATCGGCGTTAGCTATCATTTTTACAATCATTGCTTTTTATCTGATTCGCTTTGTTGTGTTAAGGCGTTTAGGGCGACTAGCAGCTAAAACAGATAATGATTTTGATGATCGCGTTATCCATTTTCTTAAACAATTTTTATGGTTAGCGGCAATTTTTATTGGTCTGGTTTGGGTACTAAGTATTAATGGTATTGCGATAGGGCCGGTATTGGCTGGTGCTGGTATTTTTGGTATTGCGATTGGTTTAGCTGCAAAAGAAACTTTGTCTGATATTTTGGCAGGTATTTTTCTGATTGCAGATCGACCAATTAAAATTGGTGACCGAATTATTATCGATAAAATTGGCAAGCACTGGGGTGGTTGGGGTGATGTTGTTGATATTGGTTTACGCCGCACAACGATTCGAAATACTGATGGTGTGATTGTTAATTACCCGAATTCGGTATTAGGTTCTTCGACAATTAAGAATTTTTCGATGGATCCGAAGCCAGTGCGTGCGCGAATTCGCTTTCAAACAGATTATACTTCTGATCCAGATCGAGTGATGTCGGTAACTATCAAGGCGATTGAACGTATTGAAGGAATTATTGATGGCACAACAACCGTTGTGATTCGTTCGTTATGGGATGATGACCAAGGTCATCTTTTGTCGGGCGTATTATACGAAGCTCGTTATCGCTTAGAAGATGTTAAAAAGCGTACGGTGTTGAGATCAGAAGTTTTAAAAAGTTTGATTGCTGAGTTCAATAAAAATGATATTTCAATGGCAGCTTTTCCAGTAAAACAGGTGTAAAAACTTATATGCAACAGCTTCTTTGCAAAGGTTTATTTGTTCGACAAGTACTTTGGCTAGCTATAGGTGTTTTTTTTATTAGTTTGTGTATTAGTAGTAATGCCTTTGGGCAAACTGAACTTGAGAAAATTCATCAAAAAATAATAGTAGATCATGAGCAAGTGGAGCATGTTAGTGCGGAGGAATTTATCGAGATGGAAACTGCTGGCGCTGACATCATTATTTTTGATGTGCGTAAAAAAAGCGAATTTGCAGTGAGCCATTTACAGAATGCTATTCGTTTAGACCCAGGTACTAAGGCTGACGAGTTTGAACAGCTTTATGGTGAGCAATTACAAGGTAAAACTGTGGTGTTTTATTGCTCAGTTGGGCGACGTTCTTCCGCAATGGCAGAAGAGGTCGCGCAAGTGATTGAAAACAGTGAGGCTGCTGCCTTTAATCTAACTGGCGGTGTTTTTACCTGGCGCAATGAGGAGCGCTCGTTAGTTAGTCAGGCTTCACAGTCAACCACTAAAGTGCACCCTTATAATTTTTATTGGGGTCGTCTAATTGAAGATAAAAAAGCAATTAGTTATTCGCCTGATTAAAGTTTTATTAGACTGCTGAGCGCACTGCTTGATATGGCTTAGGTTGCTCGCCTTTTGATAATACGACTTGCCATAGATGGTTGTTGTAGCTTCGAAAAGCACCAACACAACACATAAGGTAGTAATGCCACATGCGTTGAAATTCTTCGTTATAATTTGGTAAATCAGGCCAAGCAGCGCGTGAGTTTTTATCCCATTCTCTTAGAGTAGTCACATAGTCCAAACCAAAGTTATGCCAGTCTTCAATTGAAAATAGGGTCGCTGAATGACGACTGATTAGTTCTGCTGATGGTAAAATAGAATTTGGAAAAATATAACGTTCGATCCATGGGTCAACCGTTTCAGCTGTGCGACGATGACCGATAGTGTGTAGTAAGAATAAGCCACCATCTTTTAATGCGCGATTGGCAACTTCAAAATAGGTTTGATAGTTTTTAAAGCCGACATGTTCAAACATGCCGAGAGAATAAACACGGTCAAATTCTTCGTTAATGTCGCGATAATCTTGAAAGCGAAATTCAACGTTTAGGCCTTTAGCTTTTTCTTGAGCCATGGCAATTTGTTCTTTTGATACGCTTAGACCTACCACTTCTACATCGTAATGGCTTGCCATATAACGTGCTGCACCACCCCAACCACAACCGATATCTAATACGCGCATACCTGATTCTAACTTTAATTTACGACATACCAGTTCTAATTTATGCTCTTGGGCCTCATCTAAATTTTTGGCGTCCTGCCAATAGCCACAAGTGTAGATCATGTTCTTATCGAGCATGCGTTCATACAAGTCGTTACCAGCATCGTAATGCTCACCAATTTCAAAAGCGCGTTTACCTTTCTGGCGATTGACTAAATGTGCATGCAGATAAAATAATTTGTCGCGAATGGTTCTTACTTCTTGAGCGAGGTTGGCATTAATTAATTTATAAATTAATGTATCCAACTCTTCAGCATCCCACCAGCCTTCCATATAAGCCTCACCAACACCAAGCGAGCCTTGACCAAGAATACGACCGTATAGTTCAGTGTTATGTACTTGCATATCCCAAGCACGATCGCCGTTGATTTGAACATCTGCAGTAGCGAGTAACTCACCTATTTTTTCTTGGTATTTATTTGTCACAGTGATAAGCCTCAGAATTGATTTAAAAAGATTAATTTGTCGAGTAAAGCAAGCAATAAGATGGTGTACTTTAACGGGTTGTGAAATTAATTTCAAAATATATATACACTAGATCAGACTAGTCTAAAATTTCTTGTAATAAATTAGTTACTTTGCTCGAAAGTTTTGCTTAGTTTAATTTTATTTGTATTAGATTTATAATTTGAGCGCGGCAAATGTGACGTTTAATGATTAAATTTGTTATGCTTCGCTCCTAATATTTCATCTCTATATATTGATCTATGACAAGCAAAAAATCGACTGAATATGGGGCATCCGCGGATGCGATTGAATATCACTACGGCACTGGTAATGATTACTTCTCATTATGGCTGGGTGACAGCATGGCGTATTCTTCAGCACTTTGGGATGATGACGATCCAGAGCAAAGCTTGGACGCTGCACAGCGAACTAAGATTGAGCATCATATAACTCAATCTCGAGCAGATAAGGCTAAAAAAGTATTAGATATCGGCTGTGGCTGGGGTAGTGTTTTATTTCCCTTAGCTGATAAATACAATGTTGAGCAGGTGACTGGTTTAACTTTAAGTGAGTCGCAAAAAGATTGGATTAATGGTTTGGAGCACCCGAATATCAATGCTCGCTTAGAAAGTTGGAAAGACCATGATCCAGAAGCTTCTTATGATTCGATTATCTCTATTGGCGCATTCGAACATTTTGCTAAGTTAGGGGCTTCATCAGAAGAGAAGGTCGGCAACTATCGAGAATTTTTTCGTAAGTGTCATGGCTGGTTGGACTCGAAAGGCCATATGTCATTACAGACCGTGGGATACGGTAATGCTTTACCAGGGAGTTTTGATGACTTTCTAGCAACCGAGATCTTCCCAGAAACTGATACCCCATTTTTAGCGGAAATCGCAAAAGGTTGTGAGCATCTGTTTCATGTAATGGCGCTACGCAATGACGCTGAACATTATCGACGCACTTTACGTGCATGGTATGACAATATTAAAGCGAATCGTGAACAGTGTGTGGCAATGAAAGGTGAAGAAGAAGTCGCGATGTTTGAAAAATATTTACGCTTATGTGCTTACATGTACGAAGTAGGTGGCTTAGAACTATATCGAATTACATTCCGTAAAATTGATAAACCTAAGGTTTGGTAGAAAAAGTCCT
>CAZFEM010000016.1:11513-14798 GCA_964517515.1 uncultured Gammaproteobacteria bacterium
TTGATAAACCTAAGGTTTGGTAGAAAAAGTCCTTAGCGAGCAGCCCTGAGTGATTCAAAAAGGAAGCCTTTAGCTAGAATAAAAACCTTGCTCGCCTTCTGGGCGAGTTTTAAATCGTTTATGTACCCATAAGTATTGCTCAGGAAGAGCGCGCACCATATCTTCAATAGCGCGATTCATTGCGCTAGTGTCTTGTAGTTCATCACCCGTATTTAAGTCGGCAATACGCGGTCCGAGTGTTACCCGATAACCTTGACCCCAAGGTAATATTTCATTCATACAAGGGAATACTTCGCAATGGGTTGTCGCAATAAATTTCGCTAAGGCTGGTGTGGTTGAGGCTAAAGGATGGAAGAACGGCACTAAAACACCTTTACGCCCTGCATCTTGGTCAGGTGAATAGGACATCGGCAAGCCTTTGCGAATCCAACGTAGTAGTGTGCGTAAAGGTTGTTTACGCTCAAACATTAAACCATCGTTACAAAAACGAATACGACCGGCTTTAGCGACCTCGTCCATTAATGGGTTTTTCATGTACTGATAAACCCCAATCATGTCGCGTTCGCGTTGTAGTGACAAACCCGATATTTCAATTGCGAGAAAATGCGGAGTTAATAGAATAATATTTTTACCCTCCGCCAGTGCTGCATCATAATCTTCACGACCAACAATGCTTGTTAAACGGTCAAAGCGTTGTTCTGAAATCCACCAGTTCATTGGAGTGACTAAAACAGATTGACCGAGATAACAAAAATGTTTGAAGTTAATCAGTTTTAATTCACGGGTATCTTTTTCAGGGAAACAAGCTTGCAGATTTTGCAGAGCAATATCACGGCGTGTGAATGGCAGAACATAAGCGATGCTGCCAATGATATAACCAAAAATTGCGATAACCGGGAGTGGTAAAAAGGCGATAAAGCGCATTACTGCAAGACCAAACCAAGTTGGCCAATGTTTTACTGCTCGATATTTTTTAAGTAAAGCGAGTAGCAATTTAATCTTTTTGCGAGTTCATTGCCTGGGTGATCCGTTGCGGACTCACTTCAATCTCTTGCTGAAATTTAATCGTATTCTTTTTGTACTCTTGACGGCAATAAAAATGGCGTTTTTTACCACTGGTAGTGCGTGGAATTTCACGTGCTTTCGATAACAATATTTTATTAATTGGAAATGCCTCTTTAGGCATTGCGATTAATAATGCATTGATTTGATCTTCATCAATGGGTGAATGGCGTTCGACTAATACTACAATGTCGCTGCTTGGATCATGAATATCCGATTCAAATACGGCGACATGCTCATGCGAAATATCTAGTAATTCGGCGAGCTGTTCTTCCAACGCGCTGACCATATAATTCTCGCCATTACGGATAACTATATTTTTGATGCGCTCGAGAATAAATAATTCGCCTTTGTGAATGACACCAATATCACCGGTAAGTGCGGCCTGATTATCAAAATTCTCTAAGGTTGTTTTTTCTCCACCCCAAATATAGCCCATTGCGACGGAACTACCTTGTATGTGAATTTCACCTACAATGCCTTCTTCTTCAATCGGTTTATGATCTTCATCGACTAAACTGATCGTCATGCCGTCGATTTTTTTACCAGCCGTGCATACAGCAATACTATTGGCGACATCATAGCGAGCTAATTCAGTATCGGTAAAGTTTATCGTATCGAGTATTTTGATTTTCTCACCAATACCAATGGCACCGGCTTCAATGCAAATAAATTCGGAAATTTCGGTGTGTGAAGAAATACTGGTGATGATAGTTGATTCGGCAAGACCATAAGCCGGGCGAATCACTTGTGGTGTAATGCCACAAGGTGAAAACTTATCTAGAAAAGAGCGAATGGTCGAAACTCGAATTGGCTCAGCGCCAATAAATAAATGCTTTACGTGATCCAACTTTAAAGCGTCGCGATCTTTAGCTGAAACTAGTTTAGAACAATAATCAAAACCAAAGTTAGGGGCTGTTGCAATTGTGCAATGGTGCTCATGCATCGTTTTTAACCATACCGCCGGGCGCTTGATAAATTGCGTCGGGGTCATAATGAACAAGGTGTAGTCATTACAAAAACTAAATAACACTGCGCCAACTAAACCCATATCATGGAATAGCGGTAACCAAGTTGCCATGCGTTCATCTGACTGCATATCAACCGCGCTGCGAATACCGTTCACATTTGCCAGTATGTTGCTATGTGAAATAGCAACAGCTTTATGGTCACCCGTCGACGAACTAGTCGTTTGATAAAAAGCAGCGTCACTAGCATGTGGTTTGTGTTGATTAGCAGAGCTCGGTAAACTTGGCCATTCACCACTAGGGTTGTCGCTTAGGCGAATTGTTGGTATCTCGGTAGGAATGAATTCGTGAAACTTTTCTTCTAAACCTTCTTCTAATATGAGCATTGCTGGATTCTCGAATGACAACCCCCAATGTTTAATACGTTTTGTTAGCGCTTCATGACTGCCAAGTGATAAAGGCATGGGAAAAATCATCGGAATCGCACCTACCGAAATTGCACCATAAAATGCAACCAAAGTTGCATAAGGTGAGTGGCATGCAATCATTACGACGCGATGATGAATAGGCGTTTGATCTGAGCTTGTGATTAAACTCTCACCAAAGGCAAAAGCTCGTTGGCATAGCTCTGAGTAGCTGACTGGAATATAACCTTTCTGGCTAGGCTCCCAACACTCGAGAGTAGAGCTCGATGAGCTTCTAACGTGAGTATCCATCACCTCAAGTAAGGTGGTGTTAACCATATTAACGCCTCTTAAAAGTATTCAAAATTGTTAGCTCAGCTATCCAACTTTAGTCGAAATTAGCTCAGTAATATCTTTCACTGTTTGAATATTCGCTGATTCGCTATCACTTAATTCAATTCCAAAAGCTTCTTCAATTACTAGAATAAGTTCAATTCGAGCAAACGAATCAAGACCGCTATTTTCAAGGTTTAAATCGGTTGATATATCATCAGTAGACAGTTTAGTGTTATCAGCAATTAATTGAATTAGTCGTGCGCTTATGTTTGATTTGTCAGTCATCTAATACTCCAGTCGAATATTTTCAAAATGTGGCGGCAAGGATACCTGAAAGTGGTCGCGCTAGCAGCCGAAATAGTTAAAACAAGGCTGATCTCAGCTCTTTTTTGTATTTGATATTATACGGTAAACTGTTAAGCAAACGAATGGTTGATGTTGGCATCTTTCAATAAAAGGATTCTTTAAGCTATTATAAAGCCCTGATCAGTCTGCCAAATTTATTATGCATAAGC
>CAZFEM010000016.1:14898-27735 GCA_964517515.1 uncultured Gammaproteobacteria bacterium
TTCTTTAAGCTATTATAAAGCCCTGATCAGTCTGCCAAATTTATTATGCATAAGCCCCTTAAATATATTGTTATTCCATATTTACTTAAATGGGTTTTATCTTGCGTATTTCTGACATGTAAGGTGCGTTTTCATAACAAAGAACAATACGATGAAATTCTTGCAGCAAATAAACCTTTTGTACTTTGTTTGTGGCACGATTGTTCGACAATCGCTGGTTGGGTTATGCGCAATAGTCCGGTTACCGTCATGGTCAGTGATAGTCGAGACGGTGAATATGTCGCTCGATTTTCAAAAATTATGGGGATTAATACGATCAGAGGTTCAACCTCAAAAGGCGCTGGTAAAGCAGTAAAAGCCGGTCTGCGTTTACTCGCCAAGAAAAAGCCGATTGCAATTACCCCAGATGGCCCTCGTGGGCCGCGTTATAAAATGCAGGCAGGGGCGTTGCGTTTTGCTGCTTCGAGTCATAGCCCTATTATCCCTGTGCATATTAAGGCTACGCGAGAATGGCAATTCAACAGTTGGGACAAACAATGTTTCCCAAAACCGTTTTCAACCATTCATGTTCGTTATGCAAATCAAATTATGCTTGATCGTGAGGAAGTCGAAGCCGATATTGAAAAAGTGGCTGATTCTATCGAGAAAGAAATGATGAGCAACCTCTCAAAAACGTTAAGAGATTGCTCTGAAAATGGCTAGCCCGAGTAAATATCCGTTTAATAACCAAGATTAACATCAACCATATTAAGAATCGTTTCGCCAGCTTGGTAGCGACGTAAGTTTTCTAATATTAAAGTTTCGCGTTTCTCAATTGAGTCACCGCCAACACCAGATATATGTGGAGTAATAATTACATTGTCTTGTTCCCATAATGGATGACTGCTTGGTAATGGTTCAGGGTCAGTGACATCTAACGCTGCGCCTGAAATTGTTTTGTTTTCTAAAGCGGCAAGTAACGCATCAGTATCTGTTGTGCCACCACGTCCAACGGATATATAAATAGCAGATGATTTTAATGTGTCAAAAAAATCAGTATCAACAAAACCTTTGGTTGAGTCGGTGAGAGGTAGTGCATTAACGACAACATCGGCTTGCTCAGCAAGCGTTAATGTTTCATCGGTAAGCCCAACATATTCAACATAATCAGGTCCTTCACGACTGCTGTTACGTGTCGCTAAGACACGCATTCCCAAAGCATCAGCGCGTCTAGCTACTTCAGTACCGATTGAACCAAGCCCTAATATCAACATGGTTTTGCCACCAATAGTATTCATCAGCCCTGGCTCATTTGATAATTGGCGTTGCCAACTGGAATTAGCTTGAGTATCTCTAAAGCGATGCAAGCCGCGAGCAACTGACATCATCATCGCAATAGTATGTTCACCAATAACCGATGCAGCAGTACCACTACTATTGGTGATAATAACGCTTTTTTCGCTGTTATAAAGGTCAACGATTTTATCTCGATGTGTGCAGTCATCAATGCCCGCTGAATAGATTTGAATCCAAGCTAATTCAGGCGCTTTTTCTAACAAATCAACTTGTCCGCAGCGCATAAAAATGGCATCGAAATTATTAGGCTCATTGCCGGCATTATTTGACGATACAAATTCTACCTCAGGCAATACTTCAGCCATACTTGCCAGTAATTCAGATGAAGCTGACGCGACGAGTACTCGCTTTAATGGTTTATAAGCAGAATGCTCGCTGATTTTAGTTTCACTCTCATTAAAGCCCGCCATTTCCCATTGATTCTGATCAAGCTCAGTGTCTGTTTCGTCTAATGCGAATGACGCTAATGGTATAAGTACAGCAGTTAAAAGAATGATAGGAAATCGTAAAGTTGAAAACGGCTTGGCTGACATTGGGCTGACCTCTTGGATAGCGATGTTGTTGTTATAGAGATAATTTAACATGACAATTGTGGTTTTTCAGTACATAACTGTTTATTCATTTATTTTAAATTGATTTATTTATTGACATGGTATTTTACACATTAAGAATGAGGTACAGTTGCAAGTCATGATGACGCAAACCCATACTTTAGTAGCAGCAGCTTTGTTGACGAGTCCAGCTCGCTCAGCACGCCAAAATGGAGCTATTCTATTAGGAAGTTTTATTCCAGATATTGCAGTCTATGGTTTGTTTATATGGTCAAAGTTTGCGGGTATCCCTGAGCGGCGTATATGGCGAGAAATATATTTCTCTGAGCCAATGTTGACTTACACTGCAATCGCTAATTCTTTGCCACTGTATTTAGTTATTTTGTTGATTGGTATTTTGCTCGCTCGCCAAAATTTTAATACTGAACCTGTTAGTGCGGTAGCTAAGTCACCCAATGAGCATGGCTACAAAAAATATTGGCTATTGGCGACGAGCTCTATACTTGGTTTATTCGCGATAGCGGCTATTACACATTTAGTCGGAGACTTTCCAGTACACGCTCATGATGCACACCCACATTTTTGGCCGTTTACTGACTGGCGTTTTCATTCGCCAATAAGCTACTGGGATCGTCGTAATTATGGTGATACATTTCGGTATTTTGAGGGCGCTTTCGGGGTCATTTTATCTATTATTTTGTTTCGACGTTTTAAAGCTAAATGGGTGCGTGTCGCGGCTGTAATAGGTGTTTTAGCTTATGTTGCCGTGCCATTGTATTTTTTTCTTGGTCTAGGACGTTAGTTTTAAATGGATATTGTTTTCGAAGAATTGGATTTTGTCGTTACTCCCTTGGGTGAAATCAGTTTGCGTAAGCGCTCTGAACCTAGGCTAGATAATCAATTAATCTATGAAGTTAAACTCGGCGAGGAATTTCTTATGTCGAGTTTATTTGTTGAGGCAGAAGAACAATTATCTAAACTTGGTTTAGCCGCTCTCAAAGATAATGGTTTTGATTCAGACTTAGATATTGTCGTTGGTGGTTTAGGGCTAGGCTATACCGCGCTAACTGCTTTGCAAGATCGGGCGGTAGATAGTTTACGTGTTATTGAAGTAATGCAGCCTGTGATTGATTGGCACAAAAAAGGTTTATTGCCGATTGGTGATGAGTTAGCGAGCAATCAACGTTGCGAATTAGTCTTAGATGATTTCTTTGCAGTTGCGACAACGGATACAAGTGGTTTTTTAAATGACCAACAAGTGCATGCCGTATTACTTGATATTGATCATTCACCAAGTCATTGGTTGAACACGGGTAATAGTGATTTTTATTCGGAATCATCTCTGACAAAAATGACGAATAAATTGTTACCAAAAGGAATATTTGGTCTATGGTCGAATGAACAGCCTGACCAAGAGTTTGTTGAGTTATTAAACAGGGTATTCTGTAATACCCAAGCTCATGTCGTAAGCTTTGCAAATCCGTATTCAGGTGGCGAATCTATTAATTCAGTTTATATCGCTAGTAAACGCGCTTAAACGATTCTCATTTCTCCATCGTGAAACTTGGTTTTTCTTAAGCTCGCCTGAAAAATCGTAGTGACATTAATACGCATAGTATTACTAAACAGATATAAGCGGTTTGAGGTTCGAACGCTGTCAAAATCCAATGAGCAAAAGTCAGAGCGGTCGCGATATAGACGGTTCTGTGTAAACGTTGCCAGTTCTGTTTAAGCAGTTTGACTGATTTATTATTACTGGTAATTGCGAGGATTAAAAAGATTAATAATGCGATCCAACCGGTTAATAACCCCGGTTTGAGACCTTCGGGAATAATATAGCCGTAACCCCATTTACGATCGAGATAGGTGATTGTGTGCAATGCTGCATAGGCGAAGCTAGCAACACCCAACGCTCGCCGATGATACATTAGCCAACGTGGCCAGCTAGCTTTTGGCAATACACGCCGAAATGGCGTTACTATTAAGGCGAGAGCAAGTAAAGCAATGCTCCAGTCACCAGTTTGATGAATTACCTGACCATAGCTTATAGAGTCATTTAAGTAGCGAAAGATAATGATAATTGCTGGAATCGCTAGAAATATCCAAATTATGAATTTACTTTTTGTTAACATAATAAGTCGTATTTAAATTGTTAGAATTTTATTGCGGGTAATGTTGTTTTAATTCGTATATTAAATAGCTGTTCAGTAAAAAATGCACTGAACTGAAATTTTCAAACTGTCTTGAGGAAAATACCATGATTTTAAAGAAACTACCTTTTGTAATGATATTTACAGCTATGATTTCTTTGTTAAGTTTATCACTTGTGCAAGCTCAAATGGGTGGCGGCATGGGTATGGGTAGCGAAGAAGAGCGCGCAGCCCAAGCTGAAAAATCAGCAAATACTGATTTTGTCACTGCTGCATTGATTGATCCAAATACAGCAACCGAAGAACAACTTGCCGCGATTACGGGTTTGAGTGATGCGGGTGTGCAAGCGGTATTGGCAAACCGACCATTTGCAACACCAAGCGAATTACACGCTGCCATTGGTGAAGGTATGAGCGAAGAAGATTTATTCTCTGTTTATAGCGAAATGTTTGTACAGGTGAAGTTGAATTCTTCAGCGAATGCTGATTTTATGTTAGTCCCTTCAACCATGTCAGCTCGCCGTTTAGCGCATGAGTTCGAAGAGTATCGTCCTTATACTTCAATGGAACAATTTAGCCGTGAAATGAGTAAGTATGTGAGTGACAACGAAGTGAGTTTTCTAACTCGTTATGTGATTGTCGATTAAGTTTACATACAGAAATATTAAGCCATAAAAAAACGCCAGCTAAATAGCTGGCGTTTTTTTATGGCTATTTAAACTGTTTGTCAATTAATGTTAAGATAAGTATCAACAGGAATAAGGAGTTTGATTATGAAAGCAATTTGGGAAGGTCAAATAATCGCCGAAAGTGATGTAACTGAAATCGTTGAGTCGAATCATTATTTCCCACGTTCATCGCTCAAAGATGAATACTTTACGCAAAGCAGTAAAAATACAGTCTGTGGATGGAAAGGGACGGCTAGTTATCTAAATGTAGTGGTTAATGAAAAAATAAATCAAGATGCAGCTTGGTATTACCCTAGTCCAAAAGAGTCAGCACAGAATATTGCAGGGATGGTGGCATTTTGGCGTGGAGTGAAAGTTGTCGATTAAAAAGTATTTAATGAAAAAGTCATTATTTCTTTTTGTTGTTTGTTTTGTTTCCGTATTTATTTTTGTGGGAAGTGCGCATGCAGCAATGACTGTTGCCAAGCTAGAAAGACAAAATTGGGTTAAAGTCACAACTAAAAACTTCTCAGTAGTTAGTGATAAAAGACAAAAGGATGTCATTGAACTGGTAGAAAGCTTGGAGCGGTTTCGCACTGCTTTTGAATTGTTTTTTGGTATTAAACTTAGCGATAACATTCGTCCAGTAAAAGTCATTTTGACTGGTAATACTGATATGGATGGCTTTTTAGCAGGTGGTTCTAGCAGTGTATTTCGCAAAGGTTATTTTGTTGATTCTAGTATTGGCAATTATGCGATGGTGGAAGATACCGATGCTATTTCAGGAAACTCAACATTAACAATGTCGCCACGAGCTATTTTGTTTCATGAGTATACCCATTACTTAACTGCTAATTTATCGCGTGCTAATCTTCCTAGATGGTTCAGTGAAGGTTTTGCTGACTTTATGAGTGAAACGCAGTTCCCGAATGATAAAACCATAAAATTTGGTGTGCCGATTCAACGTCATTTGCGAAATATTACTGAGTGGTATGAAAATAATAATTGGGTGGAGGCGGAAGATCTATTTACCACTAATAATTTTTCAGGCCATAGTATGACCCGAATATGGCAGACCTATGCGCAAGGCTGGTTGACTGTTCATTATTTTATGATTGACCAAGAGCGCCGACCAAAATTAATGCGATTCTTACAATTATTAGTTAAGGGCGCCCCTGTTGATCAAGCCGTCGCTAGCGGATTTGAAATGACTTATGCAGAGCTAGATGCAGAACTAAAAAAATATTCACGCGCTAATAAACATAATTTTGGCACTGCGACTTTAGATAAGTCATGGGATGCTAGTGAACTAAAGGTAGAAAAATTACAAGCCAGTGAAACGCTCTATGAGGTTGGTGAATTCATGTTGAGTGCTCACGACCTTAAAGCTAAATCAAGACCTTTGTTTGAGCGTTCGCTAGAGCTAGATGATACAAACCCTGATAGTTATGCAGCGCTTGCCAAGACTTATCTGACGGATGATTTAGCGATGTCTACTAATCTTATTGAAAAGGCTAAAGCAGAGGGGCTTAAAAGCCCTTGGTTGACAACTATGAGTGGGCATGTGAATGCACGCCGTTTAGTCAACTCTAAAGATAATACTAGCAAAGAGAATTTTAGAAAACTAGCGATAGAAAATTACCAAGATGCCATCAATTCGCAGAAGGTTAATGTTGAGGCGGAATTAGCCATTGTTGCTTTATATGCGCAAGAAGGTAACTGGCAACAGGCGAAGCAGGTTGCTGAGGCTGCTTTTCTGCACGCGCCATCTAATGAAGCCGTGCGTAGGCGATTATTAATGACCTACCTTGCTACAGGTCAAGAGGACTACGCTAATCGAGTTGTGTCGTTAATCAAGAATAATCAACATTGGTCTGCAGATTCTGAAAAAGCGTTTGATGAATGGCTGGTCAAACTTCGAGCACGGTTTGCTCAATAATAAAATTTTTTAAAGGATTCTTTTCGACCACTTTGCTCAAAAAAATCAGCACAGCTGACGTAAAAATCATCTTTTTTGACGATGCCTTCATGTAAAGAATCGAGTGATAGTTTTAGAAACTTCCAATCAACGGCATAATAAACAAACATTTTTCCATCAATTATTTGGCTTGTGATGAAATCGTTCATTGACGCCTGAATATTAGTACGCAACCCGCCTTGTGCAGTGCGAAAAATGAAAGACTGAAGACGGCAAGGAAGATTAAAGCGAGTCTTGAATGGAACGTAATATACTCCTAGTAAGTTTGTTAATATTATAATGAATAAGAAACACCTATCGATCATTACATTTTTTTGAAATCACAATTATTTGTATCTCAAGTTGAAAACAATAATTACTTTGACTATTTCCGCATTCTTGTTCATCACAAGTGCGAAAGCTGACACTATTCAGGTTGCAGTTGCTAGTAATTTTAAATCAACCATGATGGTACTAGAGAAACAATATGAAGCTCAGTCAAAACATGAGATCCTAGTAAGTTCAGGCTCAACAGGTAAACATTATGCACAAATTACAAATGGTGCACCGTTTGACTTTTTTTTTGCTGCTGATAGTGGTCACCCTAAACAATTAGAAAAACAGGGCGTAGGTGTGAGAGGGACTCGTTATACCTATGCGATTGGCAGATTAGTGTTGTGGGGTGCGGGAACTGCGCCTATTAATGTTGAAACTTTAGTTTCAAACAATTTCAAATATATATCATTGGCGAACCCATTGTTGGCGCCTTATGGCAGAGCAGCTGAAGAGACTATTAATAAGCTGGATTTATCGGTAGCGTTACAAAGCAAAAAAGTTACCGGTGAGAATGTTATTCAAGCACTACAGTTTGTTGCAACAGGTAATGCGGACATTGGCTTTGTCGGACTTTCGCAAATTCGCAATATTAATAAATTTGAAAACGATTCTTATTGGTTAATTCCACAAGAGTATTATTCGCCGATCGAGCAGCAAGCGATTGTGTTAAAAGATAAGCAAGCGAATCATGATTTTCTAACATTTATGCAATCAGAAACGGCAAGAAAAATCATCTTAACGGCAGGCTATGCTGTCCCACCTGTTATTAATTCTTATGATTAACGAAGCTGACATTAATGCGCTTTGGTTAACTATTAAGCTAGCCAGTATTACAACTTTAATGTTGATGGCTATTTGCTTACCTCTCGCTTGGTGGCTAGCACGCTCACAATGGCGATATAAATTTATAATTCAGGCTTTGTGTGCCATGCCGCTGATTTTACCGCCGACTGTACTTGGGTTTTATTTACTATTAATGCTCGGCTCGAATGGACCGCTGAGCGGTTTGTTTCAGTCGCTTGGTTTGGAGTCTTTAGCTTTTACCTTCTCCGGTTTAGTGATTGGTTCGATGATTTATTCTTTACCGTTTGTTGTGCAACCGTTAACTAATACCTTTGCTGGGATAAATCACCAACAGTTGGAAGTGGCTTTAACCTTAGGTGCATCACCCATTAATCGTTTTTTCACCTTAGTCTTGCCGCAGGCTAAAACTGGATTGATTACCGCTAGCGTATTAGGCTTTGCCCATACCATTGGCGAGTTTGGTGTTGTTTTAATGATTGGTGGAAATATTCCAAACGAAACTCAAGTTGTTTCAATTGCGATTTATGAGCACGTTGAAAGCTTAAACTATGCACAAGCTCATTGGCTCTCTGCAGCTATGCTGCTGCTATCTTTTGTATTGCTGGTTACGGTATATGCCATTAATCGTCGCTCGGGATTTGTTTCAGCATGAAGAATGCAATTAAATGCAACTTTAATATTGAGCGTGATCAGTTCAAATTAAAAGCCGACTTAACAATGCCAGCACAAGGAGTAACCGCGTTACTTGGTCCATCAGGGTCGGGGAAGACAAGTCTGTTACGTGCTATAGCTGGCTTAGATAAATACCCTGATTCTTTTTTACAGGTTGGTGATTCTATTTGGCAACAACAAGATTCATTTATGCCTGTTCATCAACGGCGTGTTGGCTATGTATTTCAAGAATCAGCTTTATTTGAACATCTGACAGTATTAGAGAATCTTCAATATGCACATCGCCATGCAGCCAAGTCCACAGCAAACTGGTCTCTGCCTCAATTGATGGAAATGTTTGGAATTGCAGGGTTAAGTGAACGTAGTTCGATAACCTTATCCGGCGGCCAGCGGCAGCGAGTTGCATTAGCTCGTGCGTTAGCATCATCACCGCGCTTGCTGATCCTAGATGAGCCTTTGGCATCGCTAGATCATGAAGGCAGGCAAGAAATCATGCCGTATCTTGAGTTGTTACAGCAAAACTTCAAAATTCCAATAATTTACGTTAGCCACTCTCATGAAGAGGTTGTGCGATTAGCTGACTACATCGTTTTATTGGATGAGCAAGGTATTCGAGCAACCGACACTATTAAGGACATGTTGACTCGCTTAGATTTATCTTTGGCGCATTACGATAATTCCTCCGTTGTTATCGATACAAAGTTAGTTGAGCACGATGAGCGATATGCTTTAAGTTATTTAGATTTTTCTGGTGGACGCATTAGTGTACCGAGTAAAGATATTAAAGTCGGAAGTGTTATTCGTGTTTCTATTGCGGCACGTGATGTTAGCATCACTACAAGTGCACAAAGTGGTACAAGCATCCTAAATATTTTCCCAGCTGTGATAGATCAAATCGAGACAGAGACCGACTCACAGTTCATTCTTCGTCTGGCTGTAGGTAAACAATTCTTACTATCGAGGATCACTAAAAAATCTCTAGACTTACTACAATTGAAATTGGGTGATACGGTTTTTGCTCAAGCTAAAAGTGTTGCGATTCTTGCTTAAATGGTTATTAAACGTGCTGATTTTAACGGTACTGGGAAAATTTAGTGTCTCAGCAGTAATACTAAAATATTGATATGAAAGAAAACAAGATTGTTTTATTTGGCGGTAATGGCTTTGTTGGAACGGCCATTGCTGAGGAGCTTGTTGCTAGTAATGCTCAAGTTGTTTGTGTGTCACGTACAGGTGTTATGCCAGCGCAGCTTAAAAATCAAGCCTGGGCTGAGCAAGTAGAGTGGCACCAAGGTGATGCTTTGTATCCAGATCCTGCAGTATTTGATGATGCGCAGGCAGTAGTTGCTTTAGTCGGTTCACCGCCTATTCCTACTTTTAGTAAGCGCGCGTTTGAGAATCAACTGATGATGAACAGCGAGCCGAATTTAGCGGTTATAAAAGCATTAACCGATTCAAATACACGAAGATTAGTTTTGCTTAGTGCGCATATACCAAAAGTAATGCAGACAGATAAGTTCGCTTACGCTAAAGGTAAACGTCTATGTGAGGAAGCTGCTGAGCAGTTTGCAAATAGGTCGGCTGATCATACCGCTATTGTTTTAAAACCTAGTGGTATTTATGGAGTAAGGTATACGAAGGCTGGTAAGCCGATAAATCTAGCTGTAATAATGCGACCAATTGCAGCTCTGCAAGGTGGTCTTCCTGACAGCATCTCTCAGTTTCTTCCTGAATCAATGGTTTCTATAAAAGCTGTTGCTAAGGTCGCTGCCCGGTCTTGCTTAGATGATCAGAAAGGTGTTTATAAGATAATCAACAATAACGATATTATACTAAGCGTAAAATAGCGCTCGACCTATCTGTAATAATTAGTTTGATATTTTTCCACTTCATGCCATAAAATTTCAGTCTGAGTAAATGGTTTAGGGTAAACCATATATCTAGAATCAATAGTAGTAAAATACTTATCAACGGCAAACTCAGGGCCATGCCACTCAGCCATTTCATCTTCAGATGCTGGTAATTCTTCTAGTATTTCGTCGTATACCGATTCATGATAAACAATGGCGTGTGTCGAATTACCGCAAAATTTTGGTAATTCTTTTACGTATAGGCAATTTTCTACAAGTTTGGTTTCTTTTCCATGTTCAGTTGCACCAAAGTATAGAATTTTCCAGTCAATTTTTTCGATTTCTTTTAATGCGAGATCGATAATGAGTTTTGCGCCATCCAACATTATTGCATCATCTTCGAAGACTAATACATTCCGATAGCCAAAGAGTTTTGCTTGTTCGATTATTTTACGATGACTTAAGGCGGTGCCAGTGTGATGATACTCAGGAGTGGCGTAGGCTGAAAATCGCTTAGCTCTATTAGCAATACCTAAAAGTGTAAAGCGATGTTGCATTTTTTGCCATTGCTGCTTAGATGTATCAAGATTGATGCAGGCAATATGGTCGAAAATTCTAAAGGGCGATAGCAATAGTTGTCTAACATTTGCCTTGGCCTGATCAACAGTCTGTTGATTTACTAGTTCAACAAAATGATCTTCTACTTGTTGCGTATCGATCCCAACTTCCTCAAAACCAATAAAATAGTTTTGGATTCTATCAATCCATCGGTTTTCATATTTACCGCCATATGGGCGTCCAAATCGATGACTCCATTGCAAGAAAGGTAGGCACAAGCATTTGCCACCTTGGTTGCGGATTTTTTGATGTATATAGCCTTCTTCACCACCAAAGCCAGTAAAGAGCCGATTGAAACCAGGCCAAGTAGCCTTGCGACATACAAATAAACCTAAGCCTTGCATAGGGATTTCAAACGGTGGAGCATCTACATCATTGGCGCGTTCATCCCAACCCCAGTAGCCATACATTCCATCTCTCCAGTCTTCAACAAAATGGGAACCTCGGTTACCACCTGAATCGTCTAGTATAGGACCTTGTAATAAATCTTTACTATTTGGATTTTTTTCTAGATAGTTATATAGACGACTAAGTACTCCTTCAGGAAGCATTACATGACTATCCATGCAGAGCACCCATTTACCATTAGCTAATGTAAAAAGAATATCTCTGACAGCTGTACTGTTTTTATCTGAATAGGGTATATATCTAACGTTTGTATTTACCTTGGCTAGATGTTCTAACAGAGGTGCAGCCGGACCCTCAGGGTTATTATCGAGAATAATAATTTCAGATTGTTTAAAAATTTCGGCATGATGGATTTGCAGCGAAGTGAGTGAAAAATAGACGCCGTCATAGTCGTCGTAAGTTGCCATGCCTATAGTTAATAGCGGAGCTTTTATTTCGCAGGTTGAACTTGCTACTGCCTGTGGTTTGTCGTCGATATGATCATCGCCATTCAGGAAAGTCTGGAAACGTTTAGATATCCGTTCTATCGCATATCCATTATTCATATTCTGCTTTAAAATTTGTTGCAGATCCGAGTCAATTGAGTTTTCAGGGAATCGTGTCCATTTTAGATGATATGGAGATTGCGCCTCTCTAGTACTAAATATGTAATCAAATTTTTGCTCTTCATCGTCGGTTGGGTCGTTTGCGACGAGTGCATAGCATTTATCTGGTAGTTCAGAATGGTTTTCTAGACTTGCGCAAAAGATGATATCTGCTTGTGCTTCTTCAGTAACAATTGAGACAGTATCCGCAACATGTGAGAGATACCAGATCAAGTAACTGTCTTTATATGAGGAGACTAGCCCTGTAGATAAATAAACATTGATATTTGCTAAGCCTGATGAGTTACTTTTATTTGATGGTATTAGTAACTTATTGTCGATTAAATTATCTATAGCTTCATTTGCTGTTACTTCTTCTTCAGGGAAGCGCTCTAGAATTTGCTCAATCAATGATGTGCGTGATACAGAACCATCTACTAGAAGCCAAATCCATATGCCTAGGCTATCAAGTGTGCATTCTATATATGGGTTTTTGAATGAAAGAATTTTGAACATGTCATCTTCCTGATGGATGACAGCCTGAACCCTACTCAGCATAGGCTCATTATTTTTCATGTGTAATTTTGATTATTTATGTTCGTTACTTAGCCTGATTAATATTCTGTAATTGGTCGTGAATATTAATCCAAGCGCGAGTTTAATAAGTAGTCTTACGTTATTTTATACTCAAAAAATAGACGCTAACACTATTGAAAGTGTTAGCGTCAGATAGAACTTGTATGATTTTATTTGCGCAGCTGAAATAAACAGCTGTGTTATGCGCCAGTTCCGCCGGCCATACCACCCATACCATCACCAGTTCCCATCATGGCTGCCATTGTTGTAGTAGGTGCCATTGTTGTAGTAGGTGCAACTGTTGTAGTAGTAGCAACTGTTGTAGTAG
>CAZFEM010000016.1:27835-42743 GCA_964517515.1 uncultured Gammaproteobacteria bacterium
TGAGGTCTGTGCATGAGCTGGTAGAGCAACAGTATCAACTAATGGCTTTTTCCAACTAGTTGGAAGCTGTGTTGCTGCGACTACTGCTATAGCACTAGTTTTTTTGAGAGCGCCGCGGCGAGCTTTAGAAACTTTATTTTCAGTATTATTTTTATTGCTCATGATAAATCCTTGGTTTTTTAACGTTTTTATTTAAATTGTTTTGATATGAAAGCGAATATATAACTTTAGTGCTAGATAAGCAACAATTTTTGGCTAAGTACGATACTTGGTTTTGTCTAGATTAGTTATAATTCTCAATTATTAAAAACTAACAAATCATTGATGATTTTTCAAATTAAATTAAGGTGGACTTCATTGATTAAGTCTTAATTTTTCCGAGTGTCAGTGCAGTATCAATTAGGTAAGGGATATCATTAGTACGAAAGTCGGTGTCCGACTCCCGTTGTTCACCAAGGCGTACTATCACCATATTGTGTTCTGGGATAGCAATAATATATTGTCCGAGATGCCCGCTAAACCAAAAATAATTCGGCTCGCTTTGATAGTTAATCCACGTTGAATAACCATAAAAAGAGGTTGGCGTAGGCGTGGTAATTAATTGGATAAATTCATTAGTAACTATTTGTTGGTTTTGCCATTTTCCTTGTTGCAACATCAGCATGCCTAGTTTGGCAAAATTCCGTGCATTACTACTAATGCAGCAAAAAACTAATTCCATGTTTTTTTCATCTGTATGCCATAAGGCATCGTCATTCATTTGTAGGGGCTGCCAAATCTTTTCACTGAGATATTCACTAATCGTTTGAGTATTACCTTTTTCTCTAAGCGCACGTTTTAAAATAATGCCTAACAATTGTGTTGATGCGCTCGAATACTCATAACTACTTCCTGGTTCAGCACTGAAATAACCGCTAAGTAAAAAGCCTTCAACATCGTCACCATAGAGCAATTCTACGGTAGGACTAAAAGGTGAGTAGTAATGCTCTGTCCATTCGTAACCTGAGGTCATTGATGAAAGTTGCCCTATTGTGGCGTTTGCAGCCAAGGGGTCGTTGATAAACTCGGGCAAAAAGTCAGTTAGCTTTTGCTCAAGACTCTCTAGGTAACCTTCTTCAATAGCAATGCCGACGAGTAGGGTGACCACTGTCTTAGCCATAGAGAACGCGTTGGTCTTACTGCGAGCATCATAACCATTCATATAATGCTCACTAATAATTTCACCATCTTTTACTACTACGTAGGCAGCTGTACCGATTGCTTCATGGTAAGAGCGGAATGTGTCTGGTAGGTCGGCTTGGTAGTTTGATTCACTCACTGGCAGCTCCTGAGGTGAATCTGTTTTAATTAAATTGGTATTAAACGCAGTATGGTCATTGATATTTGCCGTGACTTCGCCTTGCAGGTAGGTGCGTTGCATTGCGGTTATAATATAACTATGGCCCGTTGCGATTAGTATGATAGCGGCGAGGCAAAGGAATACTAATAAAGTTAATAATATTTTTTTAAGCATGGAAAAGATAAGTATAAATTAAAGAGGTAATTGATGTTTGTCGATTGCCTGACGCAATACAAAACTCGAATGTACGCCGCTAACGCCTTCGAGTTTTGTTAAACGGCGCAATAAAAACTCTTCATAGTGGCGCATATCTCGCACCATTACTTTAATCAAAAAATCAGAATCTTGTCCGGTAACAACATAGCATTCAAGTACCTCTGGTAGCTCGGCTGCAGTTGCTTCAAATTTCTCAAAACGATCAGAGGTATGCCGATCCATAGTAATGCTAACCATCACCGTCAAATTTAACCCAAGAGTATCAGGGTTAAGTTGTGCGACATATTTTTTTATTATTCCTGCGTCTTCTAATTGTTTGACGCGCCGCGCGCAGGGAGTTGGTGATAGATTGATTTTATCTGCTAACTCAAGGTTACTGATGCGCGCATTGCGTTGTAGTTCTTGCAGAATTTGTCGATCAATTTCATCTAAGCTCATATAAATATCTAATAATTTCTAATTTATTAGATAAAAACACTAAAATATTATTTTATCAAGACAATATTAGTTATTAACTCTGTTGATAGACTTGTATAATCACTATCCTGAATTAGATTTCTATAGTAAAAAGTGACTTTATGAAGTATTACAACCATCAAAAATATCAGCCGTTCAATACAGTTAATATACCTGGTCGTCGTTGGCCGAATCGAGTAATCGAGACTGCGCCAAAGTGGTGTAGTGTGGATTTGCGTGATGGTAATCAGGCATTGATTGATCCAATGACACCAGCACAAAAATTAGAAATGTTTGAAATGCTCGTGAGTGTTGGCTTCAAACAAATTGAAGTAGGCTTTCCCGCTGCATCACAAACCGATTTTGATTTTGTTCGAAAACTGATAACTGAAGAACTTATCCCTGATGATGTCACGATTCAGGTATTAACTCAGGCTCGTGAAAGCTTAATCGCCCGTTCTTATGAATCATTGCAAGGCGCAAAAAAAGCCATTGTGCATGTGTATAACTCGACCTCGACTGTGCAACGAGAAAAGGTATTCAAAAAATCACGTGCTGAGATCAAACAAATTGCCATCGATGGTGCGACTTGGGTCAAAGAGGGTGCCGCCAAACAACCAGAGACTCATTGGCAGTTTCAGTATTCGCCAGAAAGCTTTACTAGTACCGAAACGGATTATGCGGTGGAGGTGTGTAATGCTGTCGTGGATGTTTGGCAACCAACGCCTGAGAATAAAATTATCTTGAATTTGCCTGCAACAGTTGAGGTTGCTACGCCGAATATCTATGCAGATCAAATTGAATGGTTTTGTAATAATATTAAACAACGTGATGCTGTGATTGTTAGTTTGCATACTCACAATGATCGAGGTTGTGGAGTTGCGGCCTCTGAATTAGGTGTTTTAGCCGGAGCTGACCGAGTCGAAGGGACTTTGTTAGGAAATGGCGAACGCACTGGCAATATGGATATTGTCACAATGGGTATGAATTTATACAGCCAAGGCGTTGATCCTGAGTTAGATTTTTCTGGCATGGATAAAATTATTAATGTCGTAGAGAAGTGCACGCAGTTGAAAGTGCATCCGCGCCATCCTTATGCGGGCGAATTAGTCTTTGCTGCGTTCTCAGGCAGCCATCAAGACGCTATTAATAAATGTTTGGCTCTCTATGATGACGGTGAGGTTTGGGATGTTGCTTATTTGCCTATTGATCCACGTGATCTAGGACGAAATTATCAAGAAGTTATTCGCATCAACTCGCAATCTGGTAAAGGTGGCGTAGCCTATGTTTTAGAACAAGAACACACCATTAAAATGCCGCGTTGGTTACAAGTGGATTTTAGCCCTATTGTACAAGCCGAAGCTGAAAACACTGAGGCTGAGGTAAGTGCCGGACAAATTTTTGAGTTATTTACTAATACATATTTGATGCCAAAAAATGATATGGCTCTAAAGAGTTATCAATTAAAGCGTTCTGATGGAATTGATTCTCTGGAAGCCGTATTAGTTGATGCTGGCCATGAGTATTCTTTAATTGGTACGGGGCGTGGTGTATTGGAAGCCTTTGTTGAAGGTTTGAGTAAGCACACTGGTAGGCAAATTGTAGTTATTGATTACAACGAACATACATTAGGCAAAAAAGAAACGTCTGAAGCGATTGCTTATGTGCAAATTAGTGTCGATCAACAACGTGTCTGTGGCGCAGGTAAAAGCCGAGATATATTAGGCGCGACACTGAATGCAGTTTTGAATGCAGTTGCACGTTCGTAGAGAGCTATAGTGAGCGCCTAGAGCCTAGGTTGCAGCATGAAAATTTATTGTTCCGAGTGCCGTACATTCGGGTCGAGCGAGTAACCATAGCTTTCAAAATCTGCTTTGAAAAGCTCAATCACAATGTTAATCATTTCTTTAGTGTAGTAAGAAGGAACTGGTTTTACTTGCCAATTGTAGAAGCGGCCGACATTGTGCTTACCGAGTTCTGTTTTTAAATTTAATTTTGAAGTTACTGGATTCAGTGAGTTTGGCAGGTTTTCAAAATGAGCGATATAATCGCATATTTGCTGACCTTCAATATGTGTATAGCAAGACTGGGCAATATGGTGTGAGCCTTTCAGTAAATTAGACTGTGACACGAGATTAGGTAGAGTGTTTATGTAGCCTTCAAAACTACCAAACTCTTTAGTGTGCTGGTCAATTAGATAGTGGTAGACAGACACTAATCGTTCGTAAGGGTTCCTAACAACACTAAATTTATAATAATTATCGAAAATATTACGATCAACATTATCACGCATAAAAGCCGCACTAGCATGTTGGAGGTATATGTTGTGATCACGATCATAACCATAGAAGTCATCATAATCGGCAACTTTGTGGTCTCTCTTTTTATTATCCAGCAATTTTTCGACAGATGTTCCGGCGGCCTTGCCAATATGGAAATAGATAGCTTTTAGCGAATGCGAGATCATAATAACTTTACTTAACAAAGAATGACTTAATGGTTTGAAAACTCAACGAGTACTTTGTATAAATGCTCGCAATCTTTACTGCCAGCTGTTTCGCGAATGGAATGCATTGCCCATTGGGGTACGCCTATATCAATAGTTTCAATACCTAGTTCGGTTGCTGTTATTGGCCCTATCGTGCTTCCGCAGCCCATATCAGAGCGGGTGACGAATGTTTGTGCAGGGACCTTAGCTTTTGCGCAAATTTGTTGAAACATTGCTGAAGTAACACTGTTAGTTGCATAGCGTTGGTTATTATTTATTTTAATGACCGGGCCTTGATTTAAAATAGGACCATGATTTTTATCATGTTTATCTGCATAGTTAGGGTGAATGCCATGCGCATTGTCGCAAGAGATTAAAGTTGAACGATTGATTAGTTGAGTAAACTCACTTGGCGAGCTTGTCAGTCTTTGTAAAACTGATTTTAGAAAAGGACCTTGCGCCCCACACATTGAGGCGGAGCCAACTTCTTCATGGTCAGTTGCAACAAATAAACTAGCATTTTTTGAGTTGGCTTTAATTAGTGCACGCGCGCCGATGTAGCTACTTAAAAGATTATCCAATCGTGCCGCACAAATAAATTCATCCTCAATACCTAAAAAGCTTGGGGTTTGAGTGTCATAACAAGATAATTCGTAATCTAAGATGCTTTCAGCATCCTCAATGCAATAATCTAATAATATTTCTTTAAATGACTTGTCGTTATTTTGACCAATAATGATAGGTAAATGATTTTGCGCATTGATTGATTTGTTATCGTTTGCCTTGCGATCTAGATGAATTGCTAAATTAGGAATAACGGCAATGGCTTTTTCGATGTTAACCAGTTGATGAAAAAGCGTGCCATCTTTTTTGACACCACTAACACGTCCCGCGATTGATAGATCGCGATCTAACCAAGGGTGCAAAAGCGCACCTCCATAGACTTCTACCCCTAATTGTAAATAACCGTTTTTTTGGATTTCAGGGTTGGGTTTGATGCGTAAGCATGGGCTGTCAGTATGAGCGCCAATCATGCGTAGACCTTCGGTAAGGTTTTCGCCAGTAGTCCATGCAATTATTGAGGAACCATTGCGCGTAACGACGTATTTAGAATTAGCCTGACAATTCCAATCATCACCTTCTTGTAAATGTTCAAAACCATCTTCCTTGAACATTACTAGCAAATTCTCAGTTGCATGAAATGGCGTTGGAGATCTTTGAATGAACTCGAGTAAATCCTGGCTAATTGAATTGGTCATTTTGGGTCAGGTCGCTTGTAAAGTTGTAGATCGATATTATGATTATAATATCGATTATTATAATGTAGAAATTGCCGGTTAAGTTGTGCATTGTTTTATTTATTAACCCTGTTAAATTACTTGAGTAAATTTTGATTCCTTCCATTCTTGTTATTTTTGCTATTGGTATTGCCATATATTATTTAAAGCGTTGGCAAAAAATGCCAAAGGTTGGGCAAAAAGTAAATGGCAAAAAATTATTAGTATGGGGCGGCGCTATCATTGTTTTAGCGCTAGTGTTTACAGGGCGAGCGCATTGGTTGATGGGTGTTTTAGCAACGCTTGCTGCGCTTGCTGGTCGAGTTGCAAAGTTTGCGCAGTATATACCGCTACTTAAAAAAATATTTGGTGCAGCTAATGCGCAGCAGTCGCCAAATAACCAAAAAAGCTCTACAAATATGACAATGAGTCATCAAGAAGCAGCTGATCTGTTAGGGATTGATGTCGAGTCTAATGAGGAAGAAGTTCGTTTGGCGCACAAGAAATTAATGCAGAAAATACACCCTGATCGTGGTGGTTCTGATGCTCTAGCTAGTCAAATCAATCAAGCAAAAGATACGTTGTTAGATAAGTAAGGTTAGATAAATAAGATTGAATAAGGGTTCTTCTTTTTGGAAAAGATCAAAGACGTGAAAAAGGTCAAAGAGAATATTCATGGCGTAGTGTTGTTAGATAAGCCAACTGGAATGTCATCGAACAAGGCTTTGCAAATGATTAAACATCATTTTAATGCAAAAAAAGCTGGTCATACTGGTAGTTTGGACCCATTAGCAACAGGTCTGTTGCCTATCTGTTTGGGGCAGGCGACTAAAATATCAGAATACTTGCTACATTCGCATAAGCGTTATCGAACAGTTATTAAACTTGGTGAAGTAACCGATACTTTGGACCGCGATGGGGAAATTGTTAGTACTAATGAAGTGAACATCAGTGATAACGATTTGCAAACAGCGTTAGCGCAATTTCGCGGTGATATTAAGCAGGTGCCGCCGATGTATAGTGCCCTTAAAAAAGATGGACAACCTTTATATAAACTCGCTAGAAAAGGTGAAGTTATTGAACGCCCTGCACGAGATATGACCGTGCATAGTCTTAGCGCGAAACGCTTAGATGATTTGTTTGTTGAATTAGATGTGCATTGCTCTAGTGGTTTTTATATTCGTTCTTTAGCGCATGACCTAGGGCAAGTTCTTGGATGTGGAGCGCATGTCCATGAGTTGCGTCGCACTCATATCAAATCTAATTCAATTGATGAAGCACAGACACTTGAAGAAATTCTCAATGCAGATTTAAAAGATGTTTTATTGCCAATAGATACCCTGATTTTAGAAATGCCTAAATTAACTTTGTCAGAGCAACAAACCTTAGATTTATCACATGGTCGAGTTGCTTTTGCAGAGAATCAAAATACGCAAGAAATAAGCAGGCTCTATGATTCGAGTGATAAATTGTTCGCAATTGGTGAAGTTGATAGTAATCAGAAAATTAAAACTAAAAAAATGTTCATAGATATTTAATCTTACAGTGTTCAGTTTAGGTTAAGGTTAAGAGAGTTAAGCTGCGTGTATTATGAATTTTATGACAAAATATCAACAATCTATGGCGATCTATAAAGCTTTTCTAATGGCAGCATTAACCTTGTTAATGCTTTTGCCAAAATCCTATGCACAACAATCTACCCAAGAAGAGCTTATTGTTGATCATCAGGTCATTCAAGAAAAAGTCGCTCAGGAAAATCAATTAGACCAAATCGAATTAGAACAGCTATTGGCGCCAATCGCGCTATACCCAGATGCACTGCTGTCGCAAATTCTTGTTGCTTCAACTTATCCTTTAGAGGTCGTTCAAGCTAATCGTTGGCGTGCGGCAAACCCTAACTTAACTGAACAGCAAGTGCTTGAAGCCGTTGCTGAACAGGGTTGGGACCCAAGTGTTCAAGCATTAGCTCCTTATGGTGATTTATTGGCACGTCTTAGTGACGACTTAGATTGGTTACGAACGGTGGGTGATGTTTTTCTAGGTAATGAAGAACAAGTATTAACCGGCATTCAAAATTTACGACAGGCAGCTAATGACAACGGTGCGCTAGCAAATAATGAACACTTTGAAGTGATAGAAGAAGAAGGCGCTCTGATTATTGAGTCAACCGAGCGTGAAATAATTTATGTCCCTTATTACGACACAAGGTACATTTACGGAGCAAGCTATTGGTATGGTTATCAACCTGTTTTTTGGAGTCGACCTTTTGGATTTATTGGATTTGGCAATGGTTTCTTTATAAATACTAGTTACTACGTTCGTCCGAGTTTATTTTTTGGAGGATTCCGGTGGGGTAGTCAACAGTTAGTGGTGAATCCTTTTTTCTATAATGGATTGTCTTTTAATAACCGCTCGTATGCCTCGCTTGGTATTGCTAGTTTCCAAATTTGGTCGCATAACCCAGTGCACCGTCTTGGCGTAAGGTATCCGCAAAATGTGCTTAATCGATCCTCTGGTGTATCTAGGCTTGTTGGTGGGACTGTTAATAGCAGCCGAGTACTTAGTAGTGCCCGATCGATTAATAATAGCCGAGTAATCGTTAATCAAACCAATACAAGACGTTCAACACCAGCGACAGTGAATGCGAGGTCATTAAATGCTAGTCAGGTGGAACAAAGACTGGTGGCCAATCGTAATAATAGTACTAGAGTTAATTCTACTTTTATCAATCGGACAGTGAATGATATTCGTCAGAATAATATTAGTTCTGGGGTAACTCAGCAAAGAAGTTCATCTCAACAACGTTCACAAACTAGTACTCGTTCTACGCCGAGTAGCAATTCTAGAACAGTTATATCTAATAATTCTCGAACTATTAATAACCGCGGCGTTACTCAACAAGCTGCTCGGTCACAATCTAGCACGGCAACAAGCAATCGTCAGTCAACGAGAACAACGTCTACTGCAAATCGCTCTTCTAGTTCTAGTGTTGCTAGTGCTAATCGCACAACTAGTCGGTCGCCATCGAATAGTCGGTCATCGATTAGTAGCCGAAGCCCTGTAACGAGTCAGTCGAGTAGTTCAAGCTCGTCGGGCACCGCAAGACAAGGAACGAGTAACTCGGATAGTCGCCCCAGAAGGCGACAAAATGATGATTAGAATATATTTCAGTTAACCTAATATTTAAGAGTTAATTTCACCCTAAAACGACTATTTTTTGTTTTCAATTAAATAGTAATTAATCACTTTTTCTAACTTATTTAGTATTGCTTTTTAATAAATACAGTTAGAATACGCGCCTCAAGAGATTTGACTCTAATTAGTTAAAATTTAGTCTAAGGTCTTGATTCGTTGCTCATTTTTCCACCCTTCAGGGAATATGAGTTTTTTTAATTTTTTGAAGAGGATAGAAAAAATGGCATTAACTGCTGAAGATAAAGCAAAAATCGTTAAAGAATATCAAGTTAAGGATGGTGACACCGGTTCTCCTGAGGTGCAAATTGCATTGCAAACAGCGCGAATTCAAGACTTGTCCCCACACTTTAAGGAACACATTCATGACCATCACTCACGCCAAGGTTTATTACGTTTAGTAAATAGCCGTCGTAAGTTGCTCGATTATTTGAGAAACAGTGATGTTGAGCGATACCGTTCGCTAATTAAGCGATTAGGACTTCGTAAGTAAAGATGAGTTTATAAAGCCTTATCGTTTGATAGGGCTTTATTATTTTAAGGTTGTTTTGGACTTTAGTTCTCAACAATTATTCCAATTCTTTAATAATTTCAGTTAGTACTAATTTAATAGTTTTAGTTAATGCTAGCTTTTGTAGGTAAGGTTCCATGTGCAATAGGGCATTTGGAAAATAAATAATTAAGAAATATAGGTAAAAAGTATGTCAAAGGTAACAAAAACCTTTCAATTTGGTGAACACGAGTTCAAATTAGAAACAGGCGAGATTGCTCGTCAGGCGGATTCCGCCATTATCGCCAGTTGTGGTGATACAACAGTCATGGTTACAGTGGTTAATAAAATCGCTGGTGAACCGAAAAGTTTTATGCCTCTTACGATTGATGTCGAAGAGCGCACTTATGCCGCAGGTAAAATTCCTGGTGGCTTCTTTCGTCGTGAGGGTCGTCCCTCTGAGAAAGCAATTTTGACGTGTCGTTTAATCGACCGTCCGTTGCGTCCATTATTTCCAAAAGGATTTAATTATGACGTACAAGTTGTTATTACGATTGTTTCTATCGACCCAAATATTGATACAGAGATTGTTTCATTAGTGGGTGCTTCTGCGGCATTGGCGACTTCTGGGATTCCATTTAATGGCCCAGTAGGCGCAGCACGCGTTGCTTACATTGATGGCGAGTATGTGTTGAACCCAACAATGAGTCAGCTGGCTGAAGAATCAGAGCTTGATTTGGTTGTTGCGGGTACTAAAGAAGCGGTTCTGATGGTTGAGTCAGAAGCGAATATATTGCCAGAAGATGTGATGTTAGGCGCGGTTATGTATGGTCACAAAGAATCACAGAAAGCGATTACTGCGATTGAAGAAATGGCTGCTGAAGTTGCCAAGCCAATGAAAGAATGGACGCCGCCGGTGGAAGATACCTCGGTAACGGCAAAAGTAGCAGACATAGCGAAAGCTGCTTTGGAAGACGCTTTTTCTACTGCAAGTAAGGTTGAGCGTGTTGCAAAGATCTCCGCAGCACATTCTGAGGTGTTGTCTAAGTTGGTGACTGAAGAGTCGTCTAATGCAGATATTGAAGCAGTTAATGCCGCGGTTAAAGGTTTAGAGAAGAGCATTGTTCGTGGTCGCGTAATTGCTGGCGAAAAGCGTATTGATGGCCGTGACACAACGACGGTTCGTGGTATTGATGTACGTACTGGTGTTTGGCCTCGTACGCATGGCTCAGCATTATTTACACGGGGTGAAACACAAGCCGTTGTTTCCGCAACCTTGGGTACTGAACGTGACGCACAACGTATTGATGCGCTTGAAGGCGATATCTCAGATCGTTTTATGTTGCACTACAACTTCCCTCCTTACTCAGTAGGGGAGACGGGTCGAGTTGGTTCGCCAAAGCGTCGTGAGATTGGTCATGGCCGTTTAGCGCGTCGCGGTGTTGCTGCCGTTTTACCAAGTGCTGAAGAGTTTCCATATGTGATTCGTGTGGTGTCTGAAATTACTGAGTCTAACGGTTCAAGTTCAATGGCCAGTGTTTGTGGTACATCACTAGCCTTGATGGATGCGGGTGTGACGATTAAAGCTCCAGTTGCAGGTATTGCAATGGGCTTAATTAAAGAGGGTGATGATTTTGCTGTCTTGACCGACATTTTAGGTGACGAAGACCACTTGGGTGATATGGACTTTAAAGTAGCCGGTACGCCAGATGGTATTACTGCACTGCAAATGGATATTAAAATCGACGGTATTACTGAAGAGATTATGAGCCAAGCTCTAGCGCAAGCTAAAGATGCTCGAATTCATATTCTTGATGAAATGGGTAAAGTGATTAACACGCCTCGTGAAGAAATGTCTGATTTTGCGCCACGTATTATCACTTTCAAAATCAATCCAGATAAGATTCGTGATGTGATTGGTAAAGGCGGTGCGGTTATTCGCGCATTGTGTGAAGAAACGGGTGCGACTATTGATCTGGAAGACGATGGTACAGTCAATGTTGCCTCTGTTGATGGTGCGGCAGGTGCTGAAGCACGTCGCCGTATTGAAGAGATTACTGCTGATATTGAAGTGGACGCTGTGTACACCGGTAAGGTTGTTAAAATCATGGAGTTCGGCGCTTTTGTAAATGTACTGCCGGGAAAAGATGGCTTAGTGCACATTTCGCAAATCTCTGATGAGCGCGTAGAGAACGTCTCTGACGTATTATCAGAAGGTGATGAAGTGACTGTTAAGGTTCTTGAAGTAGACCGTCAAGGGCGCGTACGTCTTTCTATGAAAGCCGTTAGTGCATAAACAGTAGTTTATATAGTTGTAAAAAAGGCTCGGCTCGTCGTCGTTATGGCGAGAGCGAGCCTTTTTTTTGGTTTGTTTTGAGTTATATTATCAATATGAATGATCGACCAAATAGCCCTGCAGATATTATCGAAAGCATTATGCAAGCCGCGCGTGAGGCGTTGCCTGATTCATTACTACCAGATCAATTAGCTGGCGACGTAAAGGAAAATATACGTGCTGCTATTCAAGAAGTGATTAGCGGCTTAGATGTTGTCACTCGAGAAGAGTTTGATGTGCAAACCGAAGTATTAAAAAAGACTCGCAGTAAATTGGATGAAATGGAAAGCTTGATAGCAGACCTAGAAGAGCAATTGGGCAAATAAAGAATTACTCAAGAGGGTTTAAAACAATAAAAAAAGGCCGCTCAATATTGAGCGGCCTTTTTATTAAGCATGTAAAAACTTCTTAGAATGCTTTAGAGATTGATAATACAACTCGTTCTTCAGCAAATTCTCCATTCAGATCTTCACCATCGCTATCAGTATCCCAAAATGATAAGTCAACACCAATACCGATTACTTCTGTAGATACGCCAACTGTGTAGTATGCATATGAATCATAATCACCATATGTTGCGCCAACTGAAAAACCTTCGAAGTCGTAGCCATATGAAATTTCGATGTTATCGTCTGTATCATCTACAGCAGAATAGTAAGTAACACCAAAGCCAGAATAAGTAAGGCCAACATAAACTTCATCAAAGTCTGAGGCATCGGCACCATCACCACCATGATAAGTATATGCAAGATATCCTATATCAAAACCAAAACCACTACCTAAATCAGTAGTCCATCCACCGTAAAGATCTAGTTCAGTTGATTCTGGGCCACCGAAGTCTACGTTAGATCCCCATATACCTACATAGAAACCTGAACCTAGGTTTGCATCGAAACCACCTTGCAGAGCAGGATCTTCGTTGTTTTGTGAAACACCACGCCAAACATAGTCAGTCGTCAGTGCAACATTTGCTGCTACTTCCGCCTGTGCTGTTGGTGCTAATGTTACCGTAGTAAGCACTAAAGCCATTAATAATTTAAAGTTTTTCATGTATATCCTCTCAATCTTATTTGTAATAAGTAAATCTAAGTTATGTATCGAGCACGATGCCAGATACTTAAGTATCTAGCAAATAGTATGCCAACTATTATCTAGTTGCACGATACGCCGCTATAATAACTAAACCTATGTAATAAGCCAGTAATATTTAAATGTTATTTATATTGCTTATATTGTTTCTGCACCAAAATGAGGCTTTTAGGGTGAGATGTGTCTTATTTTGGGGCAAAAATAGTGATTTTCTTACAGGGATACCTTTGGTTTTATGCTTAATGCATATTATTCAGTCGATCTATCAATTCTAAAAAGTTGGCACGGAGCTTGCTTTAGTTTATCTGTCGCAATAAAAGACAGAGAGTTTTAGTTGTCGCTCCTATAGTTAAAACTAAAACAAAAATAACCAACTATTAAAAGGTGGAACGCATATGAAGTTAATCACTGCAATTATTAAACCATTTAAAATTGACGATGTGCGTGATGCGCTGGCCGGAATCGGTATTCAGGGCATGACGGTCACAGAAGTTAAAGGTTTTGGTCGGCAAAAAGGCCATACTGAACTTTATCGAGGTGCTGAGTACAGCGTTGATTTTATGCCAAAAATTAAAATCGAAGTTGCTGTTTCAGATGACGTACTTGATCAGACCATCGAAGTTATTACTGAGTCAGCTAACAATGGCAAAGTCGGTGACGGCAAAATTTTTGTTGTTGAACTGAGTCAAGTTATTCGAATCCGTACGGGTGAAACTGGTGATGAGGCTATTTAGAGATTTTCTAATCTAACCAATATTTCGACCTTATAAATATTAATTCAAACATCCTATAAAAAGAGACATTATTATGGAAAACACAATTTTCGAACTTCAATATGCGCTCGACACATTTTATTTTTTAATTTGTGGCGCATTCGTAATGTGGATGGCAGCTGGTTTCGCAATGCTCGAAGCTGGTCTTGTCCGTTCTAAGAACACCACTGAGATTTTAACTAAAAACGTTGCTTTGTATGCAGTGTCCTGCACTATGTATATGATTTGCGGTTACGCAATTATGTACGGTGGTGATATTTTCTTAAGCACCATTACTGGCGACGGTGTTGCCGGAGCCGATGAGCCTGCAACCTATGCACCTTCGGCAGATTTTTTCTTCCAAGTAGTTTTCGTTGCAACGGCTATGTCGATTGTATCTGGCGCGGTTGCTGAGCGAATGAAGCTATGGGCGTTCCTAATATTTGCCGTATTTATGACTGGCTTTATTTATCCAATGGAAGGTTCGTGGACTTGGAATGGCGCATCAGTATTCGGTATGTATACACTTGGCGACCTTGGCTTTTCTGACTTTGCTGGTTCAGGTATTGTCCACATGGCAGGTGCAGCAGCAGCTTTAGCTGGTGTTATTTTGTTGGGTGCTCGTGAAGGCAAATACACAGCCGATGGCAAACCAAAAGCGATTCCAGGTGCGAACTTACCACTTGCGACATTAGGTACATTTATCTTATGGATGGGTTGGTTTGGTTTTAACGGTGGTTCAGTTCTAGCAACTGCTTCAGTTGAATCAGCAAATGCGGTAGCGATAGTATTTATGAATACTAATGCTGCAGCAGCTGGTGGTTTAATCGCAGCGCTTTTAGTTGCAAGAGCTTTGTTTGGTAAAGCAGATTTAACGATGGCATTAAATGGCGCACTAGCCGGTCTAGTTGCTATTACTGCTGAGCCATCTACACCAACTGCATTACAAGCGACATTGTTTGGTGCTGCTGGTGGTGTCTTGGTTGTATTCTCAATTCTAACCTTGGATAAAATGAAAATAGATGATCCAGTTGGCGCTATTTCTGTTCATGGTGTGGTTGGTTTATTAGGCCTGTTACTTGTTCCTCTTACTAATGATGGTTCAAGTTTCACTGGTCAAATAATCGGTGCATTGACTATTTTTGTTTGGGTCTTTGTAACTAGCTTTATTGTTTGGTTTGCAATCAAAGCAGTTATGGGAATCCGAGTATCTCCTGATGAAGAATTTGAAGGTGTGGATATGTCAGAATGTGGCATGGAAGCATACCCAGAAT
>CAZFEM010000017.1:0-10923 GCA_964517515.1 uncultured Gammaproteobacteria bacterium
GTGTCCCAACGCCCTAAGCCAAATTGTTGCGCTGAGCCATTAAGTGACAGCACAGTAATTGTTAACGCTATTCCGGCGATTGCAACTTTTTTACGTAGTTTAAAAAACATCATCCCTACTCCTGTGTCTCAGGTTGTTCGTCTGAGAGACGTCGATAGTAATTTGCGACTGCTTCACGATATTCATCAGGAATTGTTTCAGGCGCATCCGTCCTAACTTTGTTATCTGTGCCCTTTAAACTTGATTCAACGCGTGACTCTAATTGTTCTAATAAGGCAAGCGTGTTATTTAGTTCTTGTAAAGAAGGATCTTGTAAGGCTCCTGCAACTTCTTGGTTTTGTAAGCGTTGCACTAACTCGCGAATATCGTCTAAATCTTCTTCACTAATTCCACGATCAGTAAGCTCTGGTAATAAATTATCCGCCTCATTCAACGCTTGCGATAACTGCTGACTCAAGTCATCAGCCAAATCAGGTGAGAATCCACGCGCTCCGGTCCAACCATTCCAAGCTCCACCGGCATTATTACCCCCAGCAACACCTTGCTGCGGCTGACCAGGTTGACCGGCACCACCACCCTGACCTTCTTGGTTAGCTTGCTCTGATGGCTCTTGTCCATTACCAGCACCCTCACCTTGCGCCAACTCGCCATTTTGCTGTTCAGACTCTTGTTGCTCAGCGCCACTACCTTCAGCACTGCCTTCACCAGCACCTTCGTTATTTGTATCACCGCTTTGTACTTGTTCTGCGATCTCTTGCATCTCACCACGGCCAGCACGCAGATCAGATAAAATTTGATCTAATCGTGATTGCTCACCCGTATCGGTGTCAGTTAACTCCCGTAATGCTTGCTCGGCACTATCACGCAAACTGCGTAAAGCACTCGTTGTAATACCTTCGCTATTCGCTACGTATAAGGCTTCACCACGGCGCATATAATCGGCTGCTAAATTCATTCGCGTGGCAATTTCTGACTCTTTCAAACGTGAATCTGCCGTTTCTAAAATTCTAGCAACTCGCGGTAAATCAGTTTTAACACGATTAGCATTGGTCAGCATTTCAGAGTTAATGCTTTGCAGATCTTCCATCATCGACAACTTTTCTTCCGCCATCTGACGCTCTTCAGTAAAGGTAAACGGGCTCGACACTCGTTCAGTTAATGGATCGGCATTAGCAATTGCTTGCTTCACTCCTTCCAATAACTTTTCTTCCATCAGTGTTTGCTCATCGAACAAATCGGTAGCCGCATTTAACATTGCGGTAAAGGCTTCAACTCGTTCACGACGCTGATCTTCTGAAAACTGTTCACCTGCACCTTCAAGTTGACGTTGCGCTTCACTTGCATCCGCCTGCAGTTGTTCTATATCACCATTACGTATTGCTTCAGAGGCACGATCCATCGCATCCATCGCACTTTCTAGACGGCGATTTAATTCTGACGCAGTTAGGTCTTCAGGCAAACCACCTTCTTCACCTTCACCAGCTTGTCCATCTTGACCGGAACCTTCTTGGCCCTGACCTTGACCAGAACCTTGAGTAGAAGCTTGTTGCATATCATTAATACGCTGCTCCAATTCTTCTGCCTCACGGCGCAACAATTCCTGTTGATAGCGTTCTGCCTCGGTAATCTGACCAGTATTGCGTAAGTTATTAGCAAGTTGCTGTTGGCGTCTCGCTAAATCTTCTAATGCATCACTCGTTTCTTCGCTTTCTTGTTGTTCCTCACTCAGCGAAGCTCGTGAACCCGTTTCATATTGGTTACGTTCTAAATCGATTTCCAGCTCAAACATTTCGGCAAGTTCTTCGCTAGCGCCACCACCGCCGCCTCCACCACCACCGCCACCTGGCTGACCTAACGAAACTTGAATCTCGTTAAATACAGCATCAGCACGCAGCAAATGTTGTAGTGCAGTTTGTTCAGGACCAATCGCCTCAGATAGATTCACCTCGACTAATTTTTCACTCGCCGGTTGCATCGCTTCAATGGCTTTTTCAACATGCTGGGTATAAGTCTGAATACGTTGATCATTAGTTAACTCTCTTGATTGAGCAGTTTCGATTAACGACTTTGCTTGCTCTGCTAAGGAGTCTTGTAATTGCGCAAGTAACTTAGTGCTGTCTTCAAGGCGACTTGTTAATTCTTGATCATCGACTGAGCCATCATTTTGCTCACGAATTAAATTCCATGTTGAAACAATAATTTCACGTTGTCGTTGTGATATTTCTAACTCACGCTCACCTTGACCACCACCTAAACCACCGCCACCTTGGTCTGCTTGAGAAAAACGGCGATCAAAAGGTTGTACCTCAATAAAAAAGATATCGGTTTGTTCAGTTTTTTGTCGATCACTGACTTTCGCGTAATAGGAAATCAAATCACCAGGTTGTAATACTTCAGTTTGTGAACTAACTGCCGTGGTAATTGGATCAACTATTTCTTCTTCGGTTGTTATTTCTTCTAAAAAGAATAAGTGATCAACTGTTTGCTCTTCATCTTTAACAAACTCAAAGTCTTCTTGCTTTAAGTCTAAGGTAGTCCACTCACCACCATTCACGGCATAAACCAATTCAACTTGCTCAATTCCAAAATCGTCTTTAACAGTGACTTCAGTTAATACTTCTTCGATATTGCTAGCATTCCAATCACGGCCAGGAAAAGCAAACTCAATTTCCGGGGCGGCATCTTCCAAGACATTAATAAAGTAGTCATCGGTAAGTCGAACTTGGTCACCACCAATAACACCAGCAAGAAAATAATCACCAGCTTGCTCTACGGTAAAAGTCGCGGAACCACGAGGTTCTGCCCCGCTGTTATCCATTGTGAAAGCAATAGGCTCACCATTGATCACAATTTCACCAGCAGGTAGTTCACCATCAGTAAATAATTCAATATCGACTTCTGTACCAGGCAGTACAGCAATGTCTCCAATACGGTCAATCACTTCATCATTCAACTGAGTCCAATCAGGGTATCGATAGGTCATATTGATACTACTAATACCCGGCAAATCAATAACACCAATCGAATAATTCGGTGTGCGCACACCCGCTGAGGTCACATAATATTCAATAGAGTCACGCACTGAAAACAAACTAAAATCATATTCATCCGTGCTGCCAGGTAGTGAACTCATATCGACTTCTTGCCAATCGTTATCACCATTTTTGATATTCAACACTAACTCTTTTGATTTAAAGCCAACTGCCTTAGCATTTAACGTGATGTTACCGCCGCGCTTAACTAGAACATCGCCGGGTGTTACTTCAATACTTTGTGGCGGTAGTAAATCCTTGAATGCCCAACCAGCATACAGATAACGCAAACTATTATTCATCAAGCCTGGGCCAACCGCTAGCATGACTACTAGCAACACAGCTATCAAAGCAGTAATAAAATAAGGCGTGCGTAATTCACCATTACTAAGCAGATCGGTTTGCGCTTGCTGATCACCAATTTGCAGCGCATCAGCTGCTAGTAATTCATGCATTCCATTGCTGCTTGTTAGATCAGCTTGAGATTTTTGCGCATCAGAAAAAGTATGAATACGACCAGAAAAATCCGGTGCTCGACGCTCTAATTCAAGCGCAAGGTTATCCGGCAATTGTTTTAATGGGCGCAATAAAAACCAATAGATAACTGAACCAGTTGCTAGGATCAAAACCAATCGGCCAATCCAAAAATATGTATCATCAAAGCCAGCCTGAATAGCCCAATAAGCGGCTACCAAACTAATAACAAAGAACACAAGCGCAGCAACGACTAAACCTTTACCAAGTAAAAGTTGTCGCCAACGATTAGCAAAAGCACTAATGTAAGAGTTTAATTTAACACTGGCATTCATTATTTAGCCTCATTTCTTTGACCATTATATTACCTAACTGGCCCTGATTGTATTACGCGAACATTACTAGACAAATATCTGTTCGCGAGTAAGGTTTCAATTAAAAGTGCTGCTGCCGCAATTAGCAATAACCAAAACCATAGCTTAGTATAATAATTATCATCATTTTGTGTACTTCTTACATTAGTACTAATTGCTGTTTGAGCACCAGCCGCGCGCGTTGCAAGTTGCTCCCACTCAGCTAGCGAATCATTTGTCACGGCAAGTAACTCTGATTCATTAGGATGTACATTTACACCAATCCAATATTCACCAGAAGCGGTATAGGCCTGATAAAAGCCTGTTTCATTCATTCTTAATCGTCCACTTTGCAAACTGTCACCAAGTGCTAGCACTGCATCACCATCAGGATTAATTAATTGACCAGCTCCAGCGCTATTACCTTGAAAATTTAGAGTATCCCCTGCTAACGCTTGTGGTTCGATCAACTCCGCACCTGAGAGGTATTGCGCGACATTACGCATCATTGCTACAAACAATGGTTTTACTGGTAAGTTATTCCATTGATTATCCAGACTCGAAGTGAGCAACATTAATTTGCCGCGACCTATTACTTTTTCAATGAATAACGGCGTACTACCTTCAAGTTCAATTAAGACATCAGCATCTGCTGTATCCGTTATTGATAACCACTTCTCAAAACGTAGGTCACCCCAACCAGTAAGCTCATTCAAAACAGCATGCCCTTGATCGACTGAGGCAATCGCTTTAAAACGATTAGCATTGAGAGATTGTTCACCAAGCACTGTTTCAGTTTCTTGCGAGGCAATTGGCAAATCCGCAATTGCTAATGTTTCAACTAATCCAACATTATTACCACTCGCTGCAAAAACAGCACCACCATCAGTAATATAGTCGACCAAGTCTTCACTCAATGCAGGACCGATTGAACCGATGTCATCAATCAGAACCCATGAGTAGCGATCTAAAGTACGCGCATCAAACTCAGCGATAATTTCAGGCTTTGCGACGTAATTACGCCCAGTAGACTCACTCACTTGCTCAGCAAATAATGCACTAATGTAAAGCGCACTTGAACCAACAGGGTTATCGGTTAACAACAATAACGGTTCAGGTGTTGCACGGTCTTCAATATGGTAAAACTGATTATCTATTGCCAATTGGTCTTCAACCAATAACTCTACTTGCAATTGATTTTGGATTGGTTCGAGGACTAGACCATCAATGACTACAGTAGTTCGCCCTGATGGCTCAATAAGCCCTTCTCCCGTCAACCACTCGGATTGCCCAACTTTTGCTCGCACGCCAAACTCTATCGGATCACCAGTATTATTAGGATTACCTTCCACATGTGAACGCACACTAATACGCACTTCTTGCCCAAGCACGGTAACTTGATCAATCGCTAAATTAATATTGTTACTATTGATACTGGCAACACTGTATGTAGATAACTCATAAGACACTGCCGAGGTTGGTTCTGGCACTAAATCAGCGAAGCGACTTGGCATTGACGTTTGTTGGAAATCACTAACAACATGAATTTGATAATGGTGGTTAGCCTCCTCTTCTATTGACATTAGAGACTCAACCGCGCGTGCTACGGCGTCATAGTTGAGCGGCAAACTGGATACCGTTAAATCATCAAAGCCTGCTGGAGTTAGGTTTGTTTGCATCTCACTCAGCTGATGTAAAGATTGATCAATCGAGAATAATTGTGCTGCTTCGTCGGCGGCAACTTCAGAAAGAATATCTTCGACCATGTCGCGCGCTTTATCAGTCTTACCTGTTGCCCCCATCGAAGCGGAACTATCGACTAATATAAGATGAAAATTAGATACATCAGCGCTCAATGGTGCTGACTCGCGCGGCCAGAAAGGTTGTGTAAAAACTAGCGCTAACAACAGTAAAAACAATAAGCGCATCGCCATCAGAAACAAATAACGCAATTTGCTACGAACATGCACTGGGTCATCACTCGCTTTTAAAAACATACTAGAGGCAAACGTTTTACGTTCCGGAGTCTCGGTTTTTAGTTTATGCAGCCAAAACGGAATTGCTAACAATAGAAGCCCGAGTAAAAAAAGCGGTGAGAGTAATTGCATTACGAACGCCTCTGACGAAAACTTAAATAACGATGCAATGATCGATCTAGAGGTTCACGACTGTTTAATAAAACATAATCGCAACCAGCACGTCGCGCACTTTCTTCTACGTTTTGATTATGTTCGGCAAGCTTTTGTACATATTCGTCGCGCATAAACTCAGGAGAGACTTCCACAACCGCACCATTTTCAGCATCTTCTAATAAAACTGAATCTTGGTAATCGGGGTGTAGTTCTGCATCATCCATTACCTGACAAAATAAAACATCTTGACCAGCCATGCTCATCGGTCTAACTAACTCAATTAATGATTCGGGATCTGCATAAAAATCAGAAATCACAACAACCATGCCTCGTTTAAGATTTAACGACATGGCCTTTTGAAACGGCTTATCTAATTGTGTTTTATTGGCAGCTTCGGTAGTTTCAAGCAAATGCAAAATAGAAGGCATTTGACCAAGGCGCGATGACGGCGCACGAAAATCACGCACATCATCATCAAACAACATCAAACCGGTTGCATCCTTTTGCTTGCTGGACAAGTAAACTAAGCTGGCGGCTAACATCTTGCCATAATCAAGTTTAGAAACACCTTTAGGGTTTGACTTAAAGCCCATCGAAGCACTGGTATCTAATAGCACCATCAGTTGGCTATTGGTTTCGCCACGAAAGCGTTTAATATAAGTGCGTTCAGAACGTGCATAAACATTCCAATCAATCAAACGGGGGTCATCACCTTGTTGATATTCTCGATACTCAGCAAATTCTTGACTAAAACCAAAGTCATGCGTTTTGTGTAAGCCGATAACAACACCTCTCACCACGGTGCGCGCAATGAGTTCGAGGTTGCCTAAATTTGCCAACACGCTTGGATCTAACAAACGTGTTGCAGCAGGTCCTGCTGACGATTTCGCCTTAGTATTATTATCTGTGCTTGCCATTATATTTTCTAAATGTTGATCTAGCCGCTAATAGTTTGGATTACATCAGCAATAATATCGTCAGCATCAACACCATCTGATTCAGCATAATAATTTGCTAATACTCGATGTCTTAATACGGGTGCTGCCAGTGCTTGCATATCTTCTTTAGTAACGTGATAACGCCCTTCTAATAATGCTCTCGCTTTGGCAGCTAAGGTTAGCGCCATAGTCGCACGCACACTGGCACCAAAATTCATATAGCGCTTAACTTTATCGGTCGCTAACGGGTCAGCAGGTCTAGTTGCTCTCACTAAATTAACAGCCAATTGACTCATTTCTTCCGACACGGGTACTTCGCGAACTAAAGCTTGAAACTTTAGTATTTCTTCAGCATTAGTACAGGCAGTAATTTCTGGTAAATCCATTCGTGTTGTATAACGACTTAACACTTCCAGCTCTTCTTCTGGCGCCAAATAGTCCATCGTCACGTTAAACAAGAATCGATCTAATTGCGCCTCAGGAAGTGGGTATGTTCCTTCCATTTCAATTGGGTTTTGCGTTGCTAAAACAAAATATGGTTTACCTAAATCATGATGAGTACCACGTACTGTGACTGACGCTTCTTGCATCGCTTCTAGTAAAGCTGCTTGAGTTTTTGGTGGCGTACGATTGATTTCATCAGCAAGAACCACATTGGCAAACAAAGGACCTGGAACAAACTTCCAAGTTCTACCTTCCGCTGTCTCTTCAATAATGTCAGTTCCTGTTATGTCCGTCGGCATTAAATCTGGAGTAAACTGCACACGGTTAAACTCTAAACCAAGTGAATCAGATAGTGTTTTTACTAACAATGTTTTCGCTGTACCAGGCATACCAGTTAACAAACAATGCCCACCAACTAGCAAGGTCACTAATAATTGTTCTACTACATGATCTTGTCCGACAACTGCACGGCCTACTTGGCCACGAATATCATCCATACGTTGTTTAAATACAGCGACTAATTCAGCAGTCTCACTGCTCTGGCCGTCAATCACATCAGTATTCGTTTCTACAGCTTGGCTTTCATTATTCATAGTATTCACTCAGGTTTTATAATCTTTAATCATTGAAAGTGGTTAAATTATTTACGGTTCAGTTGATGGACTCAATGTTTCCATCAATAGTTTTTGTGCTGGACGAAAATGCGGCGCTATCTCTAATGCTGTTAACGCCTGTGTTTTTGCTAAATCAGTTTCGCCAAGGGTTTGGTAAGCATTACCAATACGATAAAACACATCTGCTTTATCAAGTGGCTCTAATGCCATTGCAACTTTATATTCTGATAATGCTAAGCGCGCTTGCTGACTATTTAATAATAAGTCGCCTAACGCTAAATGCACATTCAAATCAAATGGATCGACTAAATTCACATCATTGAACACCGCAATGGCTTGTTGCTCTTGATCATTATCAGCATAGTGATTAGCAAGTTCTTTCAAAGCATTAGGCGCATAACCCCCTGCTTGCCAGAATCGTTCGAGTACAGCGAACTGTTGCGTCGAATCTTCTAGCTCTCGATAAGCTCGTGCTTTAATCAAGTATGGGCTATCTAAATCACTGTAATCAGGCATCAACGCAATTGCTTTATCCGCAGCATTAATCACCTCTTGCCAGTTTTCCTCAGCTGCCGCTTTGGAGACCGTTTCCATTTGTTCTGCCCATGCTTCTAGATTAGTTAAATTATCACCATAACGATCATCAAAATAGTCATTAAATTGTTGATCAAATTGCTCAGGCGACAACTCTAAAACACTCTCAATTATTTCCAAGGTGTTTAGCTCTTGCGCATAGCCATTCAGCATGGCAACTAATTGATCAAAACCAAATTGATTTACAATGAAATCGCAGATCAACCCAGCTTGGTTATACGAAACAATAACTTGGTTATCATATTTCGGTCTGACGAAACCGTCATCCAAATCTTTTATCGAAAGGAATTCATGTTCTATTAAAGAACGATAAACACTGATCGGCACTCTTGCGTATTGGCTATCAATCGCTAACGGTCCCGTTTGCCATTCCTCAAATACCGATACACCCTCACTAAACCATCTGGGTACATTGTGTTCGCTAGCTTTAATCGTGAAGATATGGGCAACTTCATGCCAAAGAGTCGTGCCCCAGTGATAATCACCACCTGCTTTTGCACTCGGCGAATCCATCGCAACCAAGTAACCAAAGGCAACACCTAATAATGGTACTCCAGGCATTCCTAAGGCCCGCACGATAAAGTCATCGTGGTTTGGGTAAATTTCGATGTGTGCAGTTTCTTTTAATTTAAATTGATAACGGTCTTCAAATGTTTCAATTGCTTTTAGTGCTAAGCCACTCACATAGGGTGCGAGTTGATCACGTTCTTTTTTATCTAAACGCAAACTTAAATCAGGAATAAGTTGACTACTGGCCGCTGGAAAATTCAACACATCGAGACTGTCATAGGTATCCATTAAGCGCATTGAGTTAACCGCCTCTGGCTTAAAAGGATCGCCATCATAAGCAATAGTAAAATGCTCACGCGCCAAACTACTACGATTTTGGCGTAAATGATTAGCTGCCAATTCTAAATGTGACTCAAAATGATCAGGTTGCACATCTACCGCTTTTTGGTAAAAATCTCCCGCTTGATCATATTTAAAAGTGATTATGTAGATAAAAGCGGGGATTGCATAAGCGTCACCATAGTGTGGATTTATCGCCAGTGCTTGATCAATAAACGATGTTGGGTCGGCACGATCACGAATCGCATAAGCAGCATAGTGCGCATACACTTCCATTAATGGATAACCGCCGTCAGTTGCCGCTTCTTCAGCTTCTGTAAGGGCTCTATCCGCAAGATCAAGATTGTCAGCACGAATATGAATAAAAGCGAGAGTTAATAAAGCGCTTAGGCGAGCGCCAAGCAAGTCTTTTTCCGAACCATTATTTTGCTCAAGAAAAGTAGCTAATTGCTCTTGCGCAATTGGATCTGAGCTTTCATGTAAAGCCAGAGAAACACCAAGAGTGGCATGATAATTTTGTTTTGATAATTCACTTGCTTGCACATACAAATCCAGCGCATCTTGATATTGATAGGTGTTTAAAAAAAGATCGCCCCAGCGACTCATAATACGACTCTGCACTGCACTATCTGTTTCAGCAGCACTAGCACGTTCGAACAAATTATTTGCTGCTTGCACATCACCCAATGCCCAAGCTGCTTCAGCTTGAACCGCAATTGCAGAATCATTATTCAATAAGTTTTCATAACAACTTTGCGCTGCTGCTAATTGACCAGTCCATTGTAGATCATCACATTCTTGCACCGACTCATAATCAACTGCACCGTAATGCATAGGGCGACTAAGAGCCTCTGTGCTTATCGCTGCACTGATGCAAAACAGCAGGACAGCCAAGAAAAAATGATTTTTAGTGTTTAATAAATTCATTTTATATGACGATTACTTTATTCACCTTCCTCTATATCTGTTTCATTTGGAACAGCATCAGATTCCGAATCAATATTTGCTTGTAATAAAGAGAGCCGTACCATCAAATTTTGAAACTGTTGCAAATATTCTTCATCACTTAAATTAATTCGTCGTAGGCGCAAGGTATCAATTTCACGATCTAATTCATCGCGTCGCTCATACATTGCAGCTAATTCATTACTCACTGGTACAGTCGACTTAGCCACCAAATTAGCTAATCTAATCTGATCAGCAGCGGTTTTACCCTCAATCATTTGCAAACGCGGGCTTTCTGTCGCTAACAAACCTTCTTCATCGTAAAAGGCTTGGGTCTCTCGTACTGCATAGTTATAAGCTTCTTGTAAACTGATCGATTTATTCTTATTTATATCGGCCTCATCAACAACCAAACCGTCGGCAAAGTGGCGACCAAAGCGAGTAGCGGTTCGCTCAGCGCCACTCTTAGTTGCACTCACTAAATGTATGTTTGTTTCAGCAAAAGGTTTTAATAAAGCACCTGATGAACTACTAGTATTAATTAACAC
>CAZFEM010000017.1:11023-23179 GCA_964517515.1 uncultured Gammaproteobacteria bacterium
TAAAAAGCTCAATCATGTCGGTACCGGTAATATCTTCACCATCGATATTGAATTTATAGTCACGTCCATCAAAACTTCCATGACCAATTAAATACAATAAAACTAAGTCATCGCTTCCTGCATCAGAAAAAACCTTTTGTAGCTGCGGCATGACATTTTCTTTATTAGCAACTGCATAATCAGTATTACCAAAAACAATCACTTCATCTTCAGTAACTAAGTTACTACTGGCACTAAGTATTTTTTCAACTTGCTCATCGAAATGGCGTTGATAATAATTCTCGCCAGCCAAACCTTGCACAATCACGACAGAGGTTTTTGCTTGGGCACTGTAAGCAATCAATAAACTACATATTACGATAGCTATATTACTAATCATTTTCATATTTACACTCTTCCCCAACGACGACGTAATAGCCACTCGATCATTTTCAAACATACTAATAATAGAAAAATGATTGGCAGATTCCACAAAGGATCTCGACTCTGTTCAGTAATACCTGCTTTAGAACGTGATATAGCTAATGGCAACCCGGCTAAATCATTAGGTTGCCAATATTGCCCATTGGTCACTTGTGCGAGCCGTTCAAGTTGATCTTGGTTTTGTCGGATATTAAAAAATTCACTGCGATCCTCAGGCATTGAAAATGCTAAACGCGAACTATCTGTAATTTGGTCATCTTTACTGGCAATAGCATCGACATAATAAACACCCGATTCATTAGCTGGCACAAGTGTTCGATAAACACCTGGCGTTCCTGCTACTGGTTTCAATTCAATGGTTTGAGTTTCACTACCACCGTCTTCATCTTGACTAAGTAGTGCAGTAATACGAACATCATCCACTGCAGCAAAATTCTCGTCGCTAAGTTGTGCGCGTAACTCAACTTGGTTTGCTTTTACCGTCGCCTTAAAATCAAATTGTTTAGGTGTGTTTACCACATGCGAACGAATCAATTGGCGCCAAAAACGCTGATGACGATCATCCTCTGCCGTCAATCTCATCTGCCATCGCCAACTTGCACCCGTCGCAAAAATACTCGTACGCCCTTTACCATAGGGCTGTGTTACTAATAGCGGATCACCTGATTCTAAAGATAACAAAGCGGTCGCCGCTGGTTTTAAATCACCAAGCAATTGGTAATCAGTTAATGCCGGCATGCTTTGCCATAACTCAAGATTTTCATCTTCATTTTCAGTGAACTTGAGCATCGTCGAACCAATTCCAGAACTGGTTAACTGTGCTTGCGATTCCTCACGAACAAAACTATTCAACAACCCTTTAAGGCGCGCGGGCAATGCTTGTGCAATTAGTGAGTTACCCCAACTACCATCAGCAAGTCCAAAGCGACCGCCTAACATAATCAAGCTACCACCACGCTCATTAACAAAATCATAAATCATTTGTTGTTGTTCAACACTAAAACGTGGCGCGGCAACTGAGCCAATAACAACAGCGTCATAATCGAACAGTTTCTCGGCAGTAGTCGGAAAGCCGTCTTCAAGTTGCGAGGCATCATCAATTCCTTGACGATAAAATTTATTATCCGTCACCCACAGCAAGGTATTCAAGCTTAAAGTCGAATCGGACTCTAAAGCACGACGAATAAATTTATATTCCCAACGAGGTTCGCCATCAACATACAAAACTTTATATTCGCCATTTTTAACTTCTAGTAATTGGCTAATTGAGTTGTTATCTAGATTTCTTTCAGCATCCAAAGGATCAACGGTGAAACGTAAATTCTTAAACCCTTGAGCACCAACATCAAATTCAATAGAGGTATTAGTAATAGCGCCACCGCTAACACCCGTAGGCAATGTTAGATCGATTTCATGGGCAGTAATATATCGATCGCCATCGTAGACTTTAATTCGTGCGCTTTCATTGGAATCATGACGAATACTTATATCTGCTTTTACTAGCGTGTTGGGTAACACGGTATCAGGCATCTGTAGGTCAACAATTTCAAAATCTTCTGGGATCGTGGTGCGACCAACTCCAATAGTATGAATTGGTATACCAAACGCGGCAATTTCAGATAAAACATCTGGGTCAATAATTCCTGCTTCGCTTTGCGTATCAACACCATCGGTCGCTAAGACAATTGCACCAACAGATTGAGTTGAAGCCTGTTGTAAAATATTTAGTAATGACTCACCCAATTTCGAACTTGGCTCAGGTTCAGGCAGTTCAGAAAAATCATCCAGTGATTGAATGTTTTCTGCATAAATAAAATGATCGACTGAATACTCTTCGCTAATTTCTTGTAGAGGGTCAGAATTAAACGCTTCAAGCGCCTGAGTTATGCGCGGATTACCAGCCTCTCCATAAGCCATGCTTTGCGAACCATCCATAACAAAGATCATATTGTTTTCTTCTTGCACCAACCGCTCAGTAACGAGCACTGGCTGCGAAAACATTAACCCAACTAAGGTAAATACCCCTAATTGCAACACACCGAGGCAAACCATTTTCCAAACTTTGAAATTTTTCAATGCTCTTAGCATTGATAGAATTAAAAGCAGCGTTAAAACTCCGCCAACAACAGCAATCAACCAGAGTGGAACAGGTAAATCAAAAGCTAGGCGAGCTTCTTGATAATGGGATAGCGGGTAGCGGAAAAATAGTTCAAACATTTAAATATATTTTACTCTTAGAATATGAAATTTAACGTCAAAATTTGTCCATTGTCGTCCCTAAATATTCGTAGAGATATTTATATTAGACATTTAGTTATTTCTACGTACGCGATAAAAAAAACATGCTAAATACAATACTTTTGCTAAAGGGGTTATATTTTTATTTTTAATGCATGAACAGTGTAAAGTTCAGACCTAATTTCAGCAAGATAACTTGCATACTTTATGCAAACTACTTCTTATTTCCTGCCTTACTTTCTTCCATATTTCCTGTCATAAAGTAGCAGGCATAAAAAAACCAGCACTAGGCTGGTTTTTTTGACTACTTTCTCACTCAGATGTAAGAAAGACCTATAAATTATTTAATTTTCGCTTCTTTATACTCAACGTGCTTACGTACTACTGGATCAAACTTTTTAATGACCATCTTTTCAGTCATCGTTCGTTTGTTTTTAGTTGTCGTATAGTAATGTCCTGTGCCAGCGCTCGATACAAGTTTAATTTTATCTCTCATAACTTTTTCCTATCTCTTTATTCTTTCTTATTAAAGCTCTTTATCAACGTAAGACGTTTATACTTTCTCGCCACGGGCACGAAGGTCTTTCAATACTTCATCAATACCCTTCTTATCAATAATACGTATGCCTTTCGCAGAAATACGTAAGCGAACCCAACGACTTTCGCTTTCGACCCAAAATTTACGATTGTGTAAATTTGGTACAAAAGTACGACGGGTGCGATTTTTCGCATGAGATACATTATTTCCAAATACAGTTGCCTTACCGGTAACCTGACATACTCTAGCCATTGTTCTAACCTATTGCTCTAATCTGAAACATTACGTTTCTTTGATCGTTTTATTTATTTGCGGGTACAACTGACCTAAACCAGTCCCAATCAGGGTGCGATTTATACCAGAAAAATGACTGAAAATACAATAAATTCGAGCTTTTTTATGCAGTCTTTATAACGGCGCTACTTTCGAACACGCCCATTTCCGCTAATGACACAACATCGCATTCCCCAACGACAAAATGATCCAGTAATTTAATACCAACAATTTGCAAAGCTAAAGCCAAATTTTCAGTCAAAACTTTATCCGAAACACTAGGTTCTGCGACACCTGAAGGGTGATTGTGCGCAACAATCATTGCCGCAGCATTATGTTTTAATGCTTCTTTGACAACCTCCCTTATCGGCACACTTGCATTATCTATCGTACCTCTAAAGAGTTCTTCATGATGAATAACTCGATGCTTAGTATCTAAATATAATGCAAAAAAAACTTCATAGGGTTTATCTCGCAGACAAAGTTTTAAATAATCGCGACTAGCTTGCGGGTTAGTAATTGCATCACCAGCTACTATTTTTTCAAGCAAGTAACGACGACCTAACTCTAAACTCGCCTGAAACTGCACAAACTTTGCTGGACCTATACCATGAAATTGATATAACTCTTGCGCTGGCATATTCATTAACGCTCTCAAACTACCCGCTTCACTCAATATTTCTCGCGCCATATCTAGAGCGCTTTTACCAGGCACACCAGTATGAATAAAAATTGCTAATAACTCAGCATCGCCCAATGCCTGAGAACCAAGATTTAATAATTTTTCACGAGGTCGTTCTGCTGGGGGCCATTCTCGAATAGACATAATCAATCTCCTTAGTTTGTCTTCTAGTTAAGTTTAAGCATCCTTTGCTTAAAGCCATTAAAGCACGCTTTAATCTTTTGCTCAAATACAACGTAAAAAAGCTCACCCCCCATTTTAGTTAACAAACTGTTATTCTACGAAGGAAAACTCTTTTTAGAACGTTTGTTATTGGTAACCAAAAAATATGGTCGAACAAATAATTTAACACAGTCATGAGATTATCAACGTGGATAGACCCATGAAAAAATTTTTTTTACTGGCAACATTTAGTACTGCACTTTTGCTCGCCACAAATACGACCGTAACAGCTCAACAAGCAGCGATTGCTGGTGCAGAAACTGCGAATAAAAGTGGTATTGATTGGTCTACACTGAATACCTATGAACATGTATTGTCCAACAATGCACTAAACATTATTCGTTCCGGAACCCATGTACTTTCTGGCAAGAGTAACGCCAGTGTCAATGTGAACACTGATGGTAATGTACGACTAATATTAAATGGCGTGGATATTCGTAGCAGCGCCGGTGCGGCAATTTATATTGAAAATACTGACAATACCGTTATCGAGCTAGCAAGTGGTAGCCAAAACACGCTTGAAGATGCCAAAACACGTAACGATAAGGCCATCAATGGCGCACTATACTCCTCAGATGACTTGATGTTCCAAGGCGCAGGAAAATTAAATATTAAAGCAAACTTTCAAGATGGCATTGTTTCAAAAGATGATCTAGATTTTTTCAGCGGTGAGTACAATATTTCTAGCGTCGATGATGGCATTCATGGAAAAGACTCTTTAACCATAGAGAATGGCATTATTTCTGTCGTTGCGAAAGGGGACGGAATAAAATCAAGCAACGAAGATGACCCTGAAAAAGGCAGCATCTACATTAACGGAGGTTCAACCACGATTTATAGCGGTGATGACGGCATAGCAGCAATCAATAATATTGTGGTTAATGATGGTCAAATAAAGGTGCTTAACAGCATTGAAGGTATGGAAGCATCTACGATTACTATCAATGACGGTGATATTCGAGTTGTCGCTCGCGACGATGGCATCAATGCGGTAAATGACAACCGACGTGGGAATATGTCTATTACGGTTAATGGTGGTAATATAGATGTCACCGTCGGTAGAGGCGATACTGATGCCTTTGATTCAAACGGCACCATTCTAATCACTGGTGGCAACATTAATGTCACTGCACCAACTTCTTCATTTGATTCTAGCAGAGGCTCCGAAATGACTGGTGGAACATTAGTCGTTAATGGTGAGCTTTTGACTGAATTACCCGCTGAACGTAGAGGTGGCCGTAATGGCATGGGAAGAAACTAAAACTAAACAATCACTGAGATTATAAAAAAATCGACAAATTGCACACTGTGCATGGTTTTTAAATCATCTAATAAAATAATTGGAGTTTATTAATGCCCCCTGAGTTCAGCACCCCAGAACTAATCGATATATTAGTACGTTTTGGCATCAATTTGGTGACCATGTTGTTGTTGGTGTTTGGTATGTATTACCAGCGCTACCAAGATAAAGAGTTGGTCATTGCCGCTGCTTTATTCAATGTCTTTGTATTTGGCGTACTCACGATACTTTCTAGTGTTCAATTTAGTTTAGCAGCAGGTTTTGGCCTATTTGCAATATTGGCGCTTTTCACTTTACGTTCAGAACAAATTAGTAAGACCGAAATCACCTATTTTTTCGGTAGTATCTCTGTTGCTGTTATCTGCTCAGTACAGGGCTCAGCCTATGCTTTGATAGTCCTTATAGCGCTTTTCATTCTAATCGGCGCGTATATTATTGATCACCCTAAAGTACTAAACTCAGTGTCAATGATCAAAGTTACGATTGATTCTATCGATCCGCAACTTTTATCTTCACCTGACAAAATGTGCACTGAATTATCTAAACGTCTAGGTGTTGAAGTGCTTTCATTTCAGGCCATTGCGATTGACTACATTACTAATAAGTCACGCCTAACTGTTTACTACCGCGAACGATCACAAATACCCCGTTGATGGCTAAAACCGCAACGATCACATCTGATCCGTCGCAGGTATTCTCTCAAATGACTCTGACCAAAGTCCGCAAGGATCAGACTCGTAAGCAAAGAGATCAGAGCTAATTCTTTTATTCTCGGCATTTTTTTGAAATACAATTATTTGTTTGCTACTGTAATTTGATCAGTGGTAATCAGGTCTAGTGCTAAACTTGCCGAATCAATATACAATCGCGGATTAATTATATTCTTTCTACTATTATTACTAGGAATAGTATGGCAACTCACATACAAAAAACACTAACAAATAAAAACGTATTGCTTGGTATTAGCGCTGGTATTGCCGCTTATAAAACTCCTGACTTAGTTCGTAAACTCACTGAACACGGCGCGAATGTGCAGGTCATTCTAAGTAAAAACGCTGAGCAATTTGTCGCGCCATTGGCATTACAAGCGGTTAGCGGTCATGCCGTGCATAACTTTGCCATGACTGCCGAAAGCGAATCTGGCATGGGGCACATCGATTTAGCTAGGTGGGCTGACATTATTTTGATTGCGCCAGCAACAGCCAATATCATTGCTCGTTTATGCCAAGGCAATGCGGATGAATTATTAACCACCGTCTGTGTTGCCAGCGAAGCACCACTTGCTATCGCACCCGCAATGAATCAACAGATGTGGCAAAACGCTGCAACTCTCGACAACATCGCCTTATTAGAAAAAAGAGGTGTTCATCTATTAGGACCAGGTTCAGGTGATCAAGCTTGTGGCGAAGTTGGCCCTGGCCGCATGCTCGAACCTCTTGATATTGCACAACGTTTAGGCGAAACATTTATCCATACTGCGTTAACAGGCAAAAATATTATGATCACTGCTGGTCCAACCTGGGAAGCCATTGATCCAGTACGCGGCATCACTAATCATAGCTCAGGCTTAATGGGTTATGCCCTAGCTCAAGCAGCGATAGAAGCTGGCGCAAAAGTAACATTGGTTAGCGGCCCTACGCATCTTGATGCACCTAATAAGGCTGAAGTTATCAATGTGATATCAGCCGATGACATGCATAAAGCTGTGATGCAACAAATTGATACTCAAGATATTTTTATTGGCGTTGCCGCTGTTGCCGATTATCGCCCTGCTCTTGCAGTTGAGTGCAAAATCAAAAAGGATAACGATGAAATGTCAGTAGAGTTAGTCAAAAATAAAGATATTTTGGCCGATGTTGCCGCTCTTAAAAAACCACCTTATTGTGTTGGCTTTGCCGCTGAAACTAATAATGTTATTGAATACGCCCGTAAGAAGTTAGAGAAAAAGAAATTACAACTCGTTGCCGCCAATCAAGTTGGTAACGGTGAGACTGGATTTAAAACCAAAGATAATGCGATTACTTTGATCAGCAAAGATGACGTTATTGAACTACCGAAACAAAACAAATTCGCTCTAGCACGTAATTTAATTGCAGTAATTACTGATCATTTTCAAAAAACACAACAATAACAATGAAACAAGCAATCCAATTAAAAATTCTAGATTCTCGAATTGGCACTGAATTCGCACTCCCCGATTATGCGACTGCCGGTTCTGCAGGCATTGATTTACGTGCCTGCATTGATGAAGACCTTACTATTCAAGCTAGTGAAACAGTATTAATTCCAACTGGCATTTCGATTTATGTACAAGACCCTAATTTGGCGGCCATATTATTGCCTCGCTCAGGTCTTGGTCACAAACACGGCATTGTGCTGGGCAACCTGACTGGCTTAATTGACTCTGACTATCAAGGCCCGTTAATGGTGTCATTATGGAATCGTGGTAATAATGAATTTACCGTAGAAGCTGGGGATCGTATTGCGCAAATGGTTATTGTACCTATTGTACAAGCCGGATTTGAAGTTGTTAAAGAATTCGACACTAGCGCCCGCGCCGAAGGAGGCTTTGGTCACACTGGGATAAAATAATTGTTAGATAAAACTATATCGATACGGTGTATGGAATTTTAGCCATGATTTGGTATACTTCTGCGCCTTAGAATTAGCCAGGCATACTTAGATTAAGTTATGCTTCAGCAAACTTTCTTTAAAGAAATAAATTGACAAATTGTCTTTCGACTTTATAAAAACCACTTATCAGCCATGATCATATGATGATCCATACGGCTCGATAGTTAAAAAAAACACACTACATAGAGAAAACACGATGTCAGATACTGTAACCATAAAAGATAACCGTACTGGAAAAGAATACGAGCTAGACATTGTCGACGACAATATAAAAGCTTCCGATTTACGCCAGATCAAAGTTAATGATTCTGATTTTGGCATGATGAGCTACGATCCAGGCTATTTGAACACTGCGTCATGCACTAGCCGAATTACTGATTTACACGGATCTGATGGTATTTTACGCTATCGTGGTTATCCGATTGAGCAACTGGCTGATAAATGCACGTTCTTAGATACTGCTTATTTGTTATTTAACAGTGAGCTGCCAAATCCACAAGAATCATCAGATTGGGCGAGTCGCATTACCCATCACACGATGCTGCATGAAAAAGCCAAAGGTTTATTCACTGGTTTTAATTACGACGCACACCCGATGGGCGTTTTTATCTCAGTGATGGCAGCCCTTTCTACATACTACCCTGGTGCTAAAGATGTCGATGACACTGAAAATCGTATGCTGCAAGCTGCACGCATCATCGGCAAAGCTCCAACAATTGCGGCATACGCTTACCGAAATAGCCGTGGCTTACCTTTTATTCAGCCTGATAATGAGCTGAGTTATACGGGTAATTTTTTAAATATGATGTATCGCATGGTCGAACCACGCTACCAAGCTGACCCGATACTAGAACGCGCCTTAGACGTGTTGTTCATCTTGCATGCCGATCATGAACAAAACTGTTCAACCAGCGCAATGCGTAATATCACCAGCTCGAAAGCTGATCCGTTTGTATCCGTTGCTGGCGCTGCTGGTGCTCTATATGGCCCCTCTCACGGTGGCGCTAATGAGGCCGTACTGCACATGTTGCGTGAGATAGGCACAAAAGACAAAGTTGCTGATTATGTTGATCGTGTTAAGTCCGGTGAAATGCGTTTAATGGGCTTTGGACATCGTGTTTATAAAAACTACGATCCACGCGCTAAAATTGTTAAACAAACGGCTGACTCAGTATTTGAAGTAACCGGTCGCAACCCACTTATTGACGTTGCTATGGAACTTGAGCGCATTGCGCTAGAAGATGATTACTTTGTTAAGCGTAACTTGTACCCTAATGTAGATTTCTATTCAGGCTTAATATACGAAGCAATGGGATTCCCAATGGAAGCATTTACGGTTTTATTTGCTATTCCAAGAACTGTCGGCTGGTTGTCGCAGTGGATGGAGCTAATGGATGATCCAGAATTCAGAATCACGCGTCCTCGTCAAAATTATCAAGGTCATGGCGAACGTCATATCCCTGATGATTACAAAGCATAATATTGCGAAGGGTTATTTATTAAAAAAACGGCTGCTAAAGCCGTTTTTTTATGCCTGAAATTTTAATATCAAAAGAGTCTATGCACTAAAAAATGTCACATAACAATAAATAGCACTATCTTTGTGCAACTTGCTGAAAATAAAACAAAATTTGCAATATTTCTCCCTTTAGCAACAAAGATTTGGTTATTATTGAAAGATAAAATCAAGCATCAGATTAGCTCTTAAAGATTAGCGCTTTGATAAAAGCTAGAACAGCATCAACGAATTTTTAAAACGACTATTATGAGTAACTCAGTTAAAAGCATATTAAATGGGCAAAATCTTGCTTTTTTAGAAGACATGTACGAACTGTATCAATCTGATTCTAGCGCCGTGCCATCCGACTGGCGAAACTATTTTGCTGATCTACCCAGTAATAGCAGCCCAAAAACAGATAATAGTCAAACGAGTTATAGCATTGGCTTAGATGCAGAAATGGCAACCAAGCAAGGTGCTGTTTCACGGCTAATCAGCACTTACCGCGCAATGGGGCACAAACTTGCTAAGATTGACCCAATTAATGAAATGGAACCGCAAGATGCGTCAGAGTTAGAATTGGAATATCACGGTTTGGGTGACGCAGATCTAGATACCCTTTTTTCAACTGGCCCATTACGCGCACCAGATACAGCCAGTTTGCGCGACATACTTGCCTTACTCAAATATAACTACTGTGGCACGATTGGTTACGAATACGGTCATATTAATAGCGCTGAACAACGGCGTTGGATTCGAACTCGCCTAGAGCAACCAATCGGACATGAACGCTTTAATTCTGAGCAAAAAATTCATATTTTGGATCGTATAACAGCTTCTGAAGGTATGGAACGTTATCTTCATACCCGTTACGTCGGACAAAAACGTTTTTCGCTTGAGGGTGGTGAAAGCTTAATCCCAATGCTTGACCACATTATTCAAAGTGGCGGCAATAACGGCGTTAAAGAATTTGTCATTGGTATGGCTCATCGAGGTCGGCTGAATGTATTAGTTAACACATTAGGTAAAGCACCTAAAAATCTCTTTTCAGAGTTTGAAGGAAAACATGATATCAATGACTTAGCCGAGAGTGGTGATGTGAAATATCACCAAGGCTTCTCTTCTGATATTCAAACAGACGGCGGCCGAGTGCATTTATCATTAGCGTTCAATCCATCGCACTTAGAGATTGTCAGCCCTGTTGCTGAAGGTTCGGTAAGAGCTCGTCAAGAACGGCGCGGCGATAATAAAGGGCAACATGTACTACCAATCGCAATCCACGGTGACGCGGCATTTGCCGGTCAAGGCGTAGTAATGGAAACTTTTCAAATGTCTGGCTGTCGCGGCTATCGTACAGGCGGCACAATACATATTGTTATTAACAATCAAGTTGGCTTTACTACCAGTAATCCGAAAGACTCACGCTCAACGCCCTACTGCACCGAAATAGCTAAAATGGTCGGCGCACCAATTTTTCATGTTAATGGTGATGACCCTGAAGCCGTTGTATTTGCCACACAGATTGCTCTCGATTTTCGCATGAAATTCCATAAAGATGTGGTTATCGATCTAGTTTGTTATCGCCGTCATGGTCACAATGAGTCTGATGAGCCATCTGTGACACAGCCAGTAATGTATAAAAACATTAAAGCGCTACCGACAACTCGTCGACTTTATGCACAGCGTTTAATCGACCAAGGCACTATTACGGCCGCACAAGAAAAAAAGATGGTAGCTGACTACCGTGCTTCATTAGAGGCAGGAGACCGCGTTGTACCGGAATTTTTAGACCCCCAACAAGGTGATCACACCACTAATTGGAAGCCATATTTCAATATTGACTGGCGCCATAAAACTGATACAGGGTTTAACGCTGCACGTTTAGATTTTTTAGGCGACCGCTTGTTCGACATTCCAGACGGTTTTAAATTACATGCACGTACTAAGAAAATCATGGACGACCGTCTAAAGATGAAAAATGGCGAACAGCTACTAGACTGGGGTATGTCTGAAAACCTAGCCTACGCAACGTTGCTTGACCAAGGTTTTGCAATTCGGTTGTCTGGCCAAGATTCTGGGCGTGGTACTTTTTTCCATCGTCATGCGGTTTTGCATAACACTGAAAATCGCGATGTACATATTCCACTACGCAAAATCAAAGATGGCCAACCTAATTTTCTCGTTATCAATTCACTATTATCTGAAGAAGCTGTATTAGCATTTGAATATGGTTACTCCTGTTCTGACCCTAAAACAATGGTTATCTGGGAAGCTCAGTTCGGTGATTTCGCTAATGGCGCTCAAGTTGTAATTGATCAATTTATCAGTAGCGGTGAATCTAAATGGGG
>CAZFEM010000017.1:23279-40930 GCA_964517515.1 uncultured Gammaproteobacteria bacterium
ATGGCGCTCAAGTTGTAATTGATCAATTTATCAGTAGCGGTGAATCTAAATGGGGCCGCCTTAGCGGACTAACTATGTTTTTACCACATGGCTATGAAGGACAAGGCCCAGAGCACTCTTCCGCTCGTTTAGAACGTTTTCTACAACTGTGCGCACGGCATAATATTCAAGTTTGCTACCCTAGTACACCAGCGCAAATGTTTCATATGATTCGACGACAAATGTTGCGTCCATTGCGTAAACCGTTAATTGTTATGACGCCAAAAAGTTTACTGAGGCATAAAGAATCAACTTCTAGTTTAGAAGATTTACATTCCGGCAAGTTCCAGACTGTCATTCCAGAAACTGACAAATTGACTAATAAAAATGTCAAGCGCGTTATTTTTTGTACTGGCAAAGTTTATTTCGATTTACTAGAACAACGCCGAGCGAAAAAAATTAAAAACATTGCTATTTGCCGAGTTGAACAGCTGTACCCATTTCCGCGCGAGGAAGTTGTAAAAGAACTTGAACGTTACGCCGCAGCTAAAGAAATTGTATGGTGCCAAGAAGAGCCTAAAAACCAAGGAGCTTGGTATCAAATCGTGCACCATATTAGAGCCTGCATTAATGACAAACACACTTTATTCTATACAGGACGAGATGCATCAGCTTCACCGGCGGCTGGATATCTCGCTGTGCATCGTGACCAACAAGATAAACTAGTTAATTCCGCTCTTTCAAAATTAGATGAAAAAGCAACCCTTGAAGTTGAAAGCGATAATAAATAATCCTGTAATATCAACAAAATAACGATATATCTAGCGATATATAAATAATTATGACTATCGAAATAAAAGTACCTGTTCTACCTGAATCAGTAACTGAAGCGACTATCGCAACCTGGCATAAAAAGGTCGGTGATAGTGTTAGTGTAGATGAAAATATTGTCGACATCGAAACTGAAAAAGTCGTGCTAGAAGTTCCGAGTACAGTTGAAGGAACGGTCACGGAAATCAAAGAAGAAGAAGGCGCTACAGTCAATGCAGAAACAGTTATTGCAATCATTGAAGAAGGTGCAATAACCGCGCCAGAGCAAAAATCTGCTGCTCAATCGAGCGAAAACAAAACCAATAATGACCTAGATAAATTAAGCCCAGGTATTCGCCGCTTAGTTATCGAAAATGATGTCGATATCTCTCAAATTACAGGTACTGGTAAAAATGGCCGCATTCTGAAAGAAGATGTGATGAATGTGATTAATACAAAAACACCTGTTAAAGCTGCCGCGCCAACGCCTAAACCTGCGCCAACCCCAGTAGCAGTCAATACTGGCGACCGATCTGAACGCAGAGAGCCAATGTCACGTTTACGTTCTACCATTGCTCGACGCCTTAAAGAAGCACAAGACACACAAGCAATGCTAACTACATTTAATGATGTTAATTTGCAGCAAGTCATTAATCTACGCAAAGAATACAAAGAGGCTTTTGAGAAAAAGCACGGCACTAGATTAGGTTTTATGTCTTTTTTTGTTAAAGCATCGGTTGAAGCTTTAAAACGCTTTCCCGCAGTCAATGGTTCAGTTGATGGCAACGATATTGTTTATCATAATTACTATGATATTGGTATTGCTGCCTCCTCACCGCGCGGCTTAGTGGTGCCAGTATTACGTGATGTCGACCAAATGAGTTTTGCACAAGTTGAGCAAAGCATTGGTGAGTACGGAAGTAAGGCCAAAGAAGGCAAATTAGGTATGGAAGATTTAGTGGGTGGCACATTCACCATTTCTAATGGCGGCGTGTTTGGTTCGATGCTTTCAACACCAATTATTAATCCGCCACAAAGCGCTATTCTTGGAATGCATCGCATCGAAGAACGGCCCGTTGCTGAAAATGGTGAAGTTGTTATTCGACCTATGATGTATTTAGCACTCACTTATGACCACCGCATTATTGATGGCAAAGAATCGGTTTTATTCTTGAAAACCATCAAAGAGTGTTTAGAAGACCCAGCTCGATTATTACTGGAACTTTAATCACTATAAATTATCATTTCAGGGTATTCTGGTTTACTTCAGTAACGCCCTTCCTTATTTATAATTAATACTTGTAATAAAATACAACTGAGAACATTTATGGATTTCCCCCACGAAATATTCAAAGCTTATGACATTCGCGGCATTGTTGATAAAACATTAACAACCGACATTACTTATAAAATAGGCCAAGCTGTTGGTAGTGAAGTCATTGCCCAAGGTGGTAACAGTATTGTTATTGGTCGTGATGGTCGTTTATCTGGTCCTATACTATCAAAAGCACTAGCAGACGGCTTACAAGCCGCTGGCGTTGATGTAGTCGATGTTGGTGTTGCTCCGTCCCCTGTTGTTTATTACTCTAGTTATGCGCTAAATATACCTTCTTGCATTGCAATCACAGGCAGCCACAATCCACCAGACTACAACGGCTATAAAATGGTCGTAGATGGAACGACTTTATCGGCAGAACGCATTCAATCATTAAAAGAACGCATTTTGAATAATGATTTTAGTTCTGGTGCAGGTAATTATCGCGAACAAACAATTATTGATGATTACATCGAAAAAATTGTCAGCGATGTCAAACCATCCCGCCAGTTAAAAATCGTTATTGATTGTGGTAATGGTGTTGCTGGTGCGACTGCACCTCAAGTATTCAAACAAATTGGCTGTGATGTGACAGAACTTTTTACTGAAGTCGACGGCAACTTCCCTAATCACCATCCCGACCCAAGCCAAATTGAAAACCTGCAAGATTTAATTTCTAAAGTCATGGAATTAAATGCTGATATTGGTCTAGCATTTGACGGCGACGGAGATCGACTTGGTATCGTTACCCCTAAAGGTGAAGTTATCTGGCCGGATCGACAAATGATTTTATTTGCGCGTGATATTTTAGAACGCAATCCCGGTGCGGAAATTATCTATGATGTTAAATGCACGCGTAATCTGCCAACGGAAATTGAACGTGCTGGTGGTAAAGCCACTATGGAACGAACTGGTCATTCATTCATCAAAGCTAAATTAAAAGCTAGCGGCGCGGCTTTAGCTGGTGAGATGAGCGGTCATATTTTTTTCAAAGAGCGTTGGTTCGGGTTTGACGATGGTGTTTACGCCGGCGCTCGGCTGATTGAATTGCTTGCTAAACAAGATCGTACTCCGCAAGCAATTTTTGATGATTTACCTGACAGTATTAATACTCCAGAATTGCGCATGGAATTTGCTGAAGGCGAGCACTATGCATTTATGGAAAAACTTAAAAAAGTTGCCGAATTCCCAGATGCCAACATGCAGACGATTGATGGTATAAGAGTTGATTTTGCCGATGGCTTCGGTTTAGTTAGGCCCTCGAACACCACGCCTATTTTAGTATTACGCTTTGAAGCGGATAGTGAAGATGCGATTGAGCGAATCCAAACTGCTTTTGCTACTGAAATTCGCAAAGTTGATAAAGACATTAACATCCCTTTTTAATTGCCTTATTTTAAATTGTTAAAATAATCCCTAGATAACATGACACAACCAAAGCTATTTCAATTTATTAGCGACGGTTATGCTCGTTTTCTAGAAGCCCAACAAGTTCGAATGTCGTCTAATTTTGACGGCTTACCTTTGTTGGCAATACTCGGACTCATTTGTGGGCTTTTCTCAGGCGCAATAATTATTCTGTTCAGAGTTATTATGGACGGCGGTGCGAGTTTCATTATTCCTAGCAGTAGTCTCGAAGGTTTTGAAGAACTATCTCCCTCTTTGCGTTTTGGACTATGTGTTGCCGGTGGTTTAGTCGTTGGATTTTTGCTACACATTTTTAGAGGGCAATCAAAAAATGTTGGTGTCGTACATGTTATTGAGCGTTTAGAATACCATCAAGGCTACCTACCCTTTAAGAATGCAATCCTGCAATTTGTTACCGCGATAATTAGTCTTTTAAGCGGCCACTCTGTTGGCCGTGAAGGCCCCAGTGTTCACTTGGGCGCTACATCTGGCAGCATTCTCGGTAGAATTCTACAAGTACCCAATAATAGCGTTCGAATTTTAGTCGGTTGCGGAGTTGCTGCAGCAATCTCAGCAGCTTTTAATACTCCACTCGCCGGCGTTATATTTGCTATGGAAGTCGTTATCATGGAGTATTCCGTTATCGGTTTTACCCCCGTCATTATTGCGGCAGTAAGCTCAACGACGCTAACCCGTATCTTACTTGGTAATGAACTTACCATTATCGCTCCGACTTACGATATTAATTTCTTATTCGAGATTCCGTTAGTCGCACTGATGGGTGCAGTAATCGGATGCATCGCGGCATTTTTTATTCAAGCGACAGTTTTCACCAGTAGTTTATTTACTAAGAAAGCGATTTGGAAACGCACTTTATTAGCAGGCATTATTACTGGAACTATTGCCATGTTATTACCCGAAATTATGGGGACTGGTTATGACACAGTTAACCATGTTTTATTAACTAAAATTGGTCTCACCGGTGTTTTGTTACTCACCATTGCTAAAGTATTAACAACATCGACTGCTATTGGTTTGGGTATTCCAGCTGGGTTAATTGGCCCTACTCTATTTATTGGTGCAGTCGCTGGTAGCGCCTTTGGTTTATTTGCTGCCGAATTTAATCATGGTATAGCAGGGGCTGGTTTTTATGCAATGCTCGGTATGGCCGCAATGATGGCTGCTACTCTGCAAGCGCCTTTAGCAGCCTTAATTTATCTACTCGAACTAACTTCTAACCAAGCAATCATATTACCCGGCATGGCCGCAGTAATTACTGCGTCATTGGTAACACGTGTCGTGTTTAGAAAATCATCAATCTATCGGCACCTTATGTTGGCACGTGGTCTAGATTATCGAAACAGTCCACGTGCAAAAACTTTACGCAGAATTGGCGTTGCTAGCGTTATGCAACGAGACTTTGCACAAGCAAAAAAACAAATTAGTTATTTAGAGGCAGAAGAAATATTAAAATTAGAGCCTCGATGGGTTCTACTCAATTTAGAAAACAAAAAACAAACCTCCTTGCTACCAGCAACTGACTTAGCGACATACTTAAGTGAGCAAGAAATTGACGATGACTCTGAAAAAACTGATGTCACTTTAGATTTAGTAACAATCCCCGCCAAGCGCCTTGATGCAGTTGCCATACCCATTATCGCAACACTGCAAGAAGCGCATGAAAAAATGCAAACAAATGATTGTTCCGTTCTTTATGTTACTGGCGCTCATGGACGCTCTAAACGACGAATTTATGGAATTATTACGCGCGAACATATTGATAGTAGTTATCAGTTTTAACTAATTACCTAAAGTAATTTAAACGACCTGTTAGTTTGCGATGTAAAACTGTAAGGAAATAAACTTTTCCCTGAACATCTGTTAATACTCTCTATTGACTACCTTAGTTTCATGGTAAAAAGGTGATGCTCTAATATGATCGGATAAACAATATGAAGAACATCTTAAGTAAATTTTGGTACAACAATAAACCTCTAATCCTTTTTATAACTTTGATGGTTGTCTTCAGGGGCGCAGTTGCTGACTGGAATCCTGTTCCTACTGGCTCCATGCAGCCTACCATCGTCGAAGGCGATGTAATTATAGTTAACAAGCTAGCTTATGATGTTCAATTGCCATTTACCCACACGTCACTATTGAAGTTAGGCGACCCTGAACGCGGTGATATTATTGTTTTTGAATCTAAAGCTTCTGATTTACGCTTAGTTAAGAGAGTTGTTGGTATACCAGGAGATACACTAGAAATGCTTGATAAGCAATTGATAATAAATGGAATTCCTCTTGACTATCAACTGCCAAACACGACTCTTTCATACCCTATAGATTTAACCGAAGATTTATTAGGCATCGAACATTTCGTTCGTTTTTATCCATCAAGTCGCCACTCCAGCTTTACGCCAATAACTGTGCCCGAAGGATATTATTTTGCGATGGGAGATAGTCGCGATAACAGCGCAGATTCACGTGTCATTGGCTTAGTTCCCCGAAGTGAAATTATTGGTCGGAGTCGACATATAGTCTTATCATTTGATATGGACAACAATTACATACCTCGATCTGACCGTTTCTTTCATAAACTCTAGCGTGCTTGCGAAAAGCATAATGATATCGACATTCTCATTAACCACATCGGCTTAATACTGGGGAAATAATTGATATTAATAATGGTTTACGCCTCAGCAAAACTATCAAAATGACTATTTCATGATTTAAATATGTAACAATAAATACAAACAATAATAAAATGGGTACTAACTTATGCAAATCACATATAAAAAATGTTTACTCTCTGTTGTCGTAACGACTGTTATTTCCTTAGCCTTCTCTACTAGTTGGGCGCATCATGGCTGGGGCGGTTACAACGCTGATATAGATATTGATGTCGTCGTTACAGAGTTACGCTTACAAGGCTCACACGACCATATAACCGCAACAGACAGTGAAGGTAAGGAATGGGATTTAGTTCTTGCCACTCCAAGTCGCAATCGTAATCTCGGCTTTAATGAGGAAACACTTAGCATAGGCGACGAAGTAAACTTAATTGGTCGTCTACATCCTGCTAAAGCTGAAATAAAAGTACACTGTATTTACGTACAAGAAGAAGCTGTTTACACCTATTATGACTGGGATGGCACTACAAGCCTGTCAAAGCACAGTAATCGTGATCAGTGCTAACGGTGTCAAAATATCACGCTAGTAAGAGGTAATTAATTCAGAGCCTTTTACTAGCGGATTACTTTTTTGCTAAAAAGCTAAGAATTACTCTGAAAGTAACAATAAATTAATCGCAGCTAACGCACCAGCTATACGAGAAGCTCTAATCTCAAAAGCTGATTCTTCAACGATATATATAACATCGTCACTTCGAGAAATACTTCCATCATTGGCAGTCAATCGCAAAATATAAGTACCGGCTTCTGTAAAACGCGTTGTACTATTTAATGCATTTGGATTAGAAAATACAACATCACCAGGACCACTCAACAAACTCCACGTTATCACAAGAGTAGATGGCGGGTTTGGCAAGCCATCATCAAACACCAAACCAGCAAGAGTGCCGGTAACATCCAGAGTAAGTGTTTGATCTGCCCCAGCCGACACTATGGGAGCTTGATTACTGTTAGCAAAATCATTTTCGAAGGTGATACTAAGCGCAGGTCGATTTGCGATGGCCGTCGCTTCACTAGAATGAATATCCACACCGTCTGATGAAACCAAACTGGAAATAAGGAGACCATGATTAGGTCGCGAGCCATCTATCCAGCCTTGCACAACTTCTACACCGGCTGCATTGAGGTTTAATACATATTCTCCAGTGCTCGTTGGGCTAACCACACCAAGCACAGGGTTGGCGCTATCAAAATTACCTTGTGCGCCCCCACTACCCCAATTTGTCGTGCCCGTACTATTCCAGCTTACTGAATTCTCTTGCCAATCTCTAAGTACCTCAAAAACAGCATAGTCATCGTTACTTGGATTGAAAACACCTAATGAAATTGACACACTACTAACTGTTGCTTCAACAGGAATATCAGAAATGTCCCAGCGCAATAGCGACACTAAATCAGCACCAGAATCATCGCCATCAAGCAGCAAGGAACTATCGTCACCAAAATTTGTTGTCGCCTGGGCAGAACTTAAATAACTATCCGCCGTACCTTGGTAGGCTGTGTTTGGAAAAGCGCCCGTTCGATACTCTCGTGTCTCGACTCGGTTCAAAGTAAATTCGACTTGGCTGTTTAGATTTATAATATTGCCAACTAAGTCTTCAATATTTTGCGCAGTTAGCGTGTAAACAACATCAGGATCTAACCCATCAACCACCAAAGAAACTACTTCACCATTGTCTGAAAGACTAGCAAATTGAATATTTGTATCTAAATTAATTTGGTAGTTGCTCAAATTACTCGCGCTTGTTGCGTCTAGCTCCTCATTAAATTGCAGTTCGATCAAATTAGGATTAACTGCTCTAGCACTAAGTAACACAGGGCCAGTTTCATCGACTATCTCGCCTTTTAAAATAGTAAAGGAATCGGTAGCCTGTCCAGAATCATTTAAAAATTCGACGTACATTTCATTGCCATTGACATCAATAATCACTGAACCAAATTGGACCAAAGAAATATACATCGCCTCATGGTCTAAGCTTCTATTTATCAATCTAGAAGAACTACCAGCTACTACATACACCGCACCTGCGTTTGGCTCAGCAACCGAGTCAGGTTTTAAATAAGCGCCATCCCCTGTTAGGCGACCATCTCCACCATCAACTAAATTACTTGCTGAAAATGAATCGGAATCACCATAATGGCTATCAATTAAAAAAGAGCGCTCATAGGAATGACTATGACCACTTAATACTAAATCAAGACCATAATTTTCTAAAATAGGCAATGCTAACTCTCGCATATCGATCAAAGCACGTTCCACATCAGAATCATGACTACCTTTTGAATACGGTGGATGATGCCAAAAAGCAATCAACCACTCTTTATCGTTCGCGGCTAAATCATTCCTCAACCAGCTCAACATTGCACCATTAGGTGACGGATCAGTATTGTAAGAATCAAGTACAACAAAATGAACGTTACCATAATCATAAGAGTAATAAGCTTCAGTCCCTGATGGCACACCACCACTCTCACCAAGAGTGGGCAAGCTAAAAATGCTGTAATAAGGATCACTCTGAAATGCTGTCAAAGTCTGATCAACATCATGATTACCAATGGTTGACCAAACCGGTGCTTGTCTTAATATTTCAGGGAAGACATTAAACATCCCAATTTGATATTCCGAATCCGTACCATCTTCATAGGCATTATCACCTAACATAATCACCATATTGGCGCGATCATCACCTACAAATCTATTTTTATAAGCTTCGCGAACATTTATAACTGGAGGACCAGGATCACCTGAATCACCCAGTACCCAAAAACGTGATAACTCACTCGCCCCTGGTACTGGTGAAGTGCGAAAATGATAAGTATCATCACCCGCTAAAATTGCTGTTGAACTTCCGACTGAATAGTAATATTTAGTGCTGGCAGTCAAACTCGTCAGCAATACTTCATGCTCGGTTGTCGAGCCGTTGACTACTTGGGAAAAAATTAGATTTGACGGATTAAAACCGTAGCGAACCACCGAATTCGTCGGTGTACTAGTTCGCCACTTAACCACCATTCGAGCATCCGTTGCTTGCTGTAAATACGGGCCTCGAACCACCGTCTGCGCAAAGACTTGAGTGGTAAACAGAGTTGTAACTAAAAAGATAGTAATGCTAACAATCAGCTTTGCCATCAACGATCTCATACAAAAATTCCAATGCATATTAAGTTTAGAGTCATTAAAAATGATTCTATTTACAATTAAGCAAGCGCCACGATAAACTATTTATTAAAATATACAATTAAAATAGACAAATATTACAACGCCATTCGTACACTTATAATAACTTTATGTTCAATAAAATCAAGATGATAACGGTTATATCTCTATTCATTATCATGTTTTTGAGCATGATTAAGGTCGGTCATGCGCACCTAGATATCGATTTACAAATAGAGTCCTTAGATCAAGAAATTGCTAGCGATATGGATAACGCACAACTGTATTTAAAGCGAGCCGAACTACAACGACGACACTCAGCCTGGGAGCTGGCACTACAGGACTATGCTAAGGCAGAAGAATATGGCACTGCCACAAATACAATTAACTTTTACAGAGGCAGAATGTATCGCGAATCAGGACAATCGAACATCGCACTACCTTTGCTGAATGACGTATTAGAACAAGAACCCAACCATATTTTCGCGCTGGTTGAACGTGCAAAAATAGCCTCACATCCAAAAACACAAGCCATTGCCGATCTTGATTTGGCGATCACATTATCGGAACAGCCCTCCCCTGATCTGTTTCTCAGTCGCGCAAAATTAATGCTCGCAGATGAAAATAGTAACTTCCAAGACATCACCAAAGGCATACAACAAGGAGTCGAGCAACTAGGCCCCATCGTGTCATTAATAGAGTTCGGCGTCACCAGCGCTGAAGCACAACAAGAATGGGCAGCGGCACTAACTATGTTGAACGAACTGCCAGACATATTAACCCAAAGTCCAACGTGGCTTTACAAGCAAGGACAACTACAAGAAAACCTAAACGAAAACGAAGCAGCGCAAGAAACTTATCAACAAGCACTGCAGAAAATAAACGAACTGCCTGCGTCAAGATCAAACAGCCCTGCATTTGTCGAGCTTAAACAACAAATTATGGAAGCTATTGAATAATAAGATTTACCCGTCTATCACTCCTAAGCGGCAGGTCGGAGACTTGCCCCCTCTTTGAGATACCATCATTACTTCAATCAATAAAGCTTAGTGACCACAATAAATATTCTACAGCTCTGATCCTTTTATCAGCTTCCATCTAAAACTAATTAAAACTGCTGTCACTACCGACACACTGATACAGGCACTGATTTAAATGCCGGAGTCTGACTACGCTTATCCCTTTCTAGTCCAATAAGACAATTAGCTTCTGGGTAATATGCCATTAAGTTCGATCGAGGTAAGTCAAAAGCGTATACGGTGACATCAAGCATTTCACCATATTTTGATTTTATCGTTGCAGTATCGCCTTGCTTAATATCTTGTTCCGCCATATCTATTGGGTTCATCATGACTGCCCAACGTTGTTCGATGTCGCGGTAGCTATCTTTTTCTTCGTAAATTATCGAATTAAATTGCCCTTCACTGCGCACACTCATTAACTGCATTGGGTATTGAACATCTTTACTGGTGATTCGTGTCTTATGCGTAATAAAACGAGCTTTGCCATCAACAGTATTAAACTTAGGTGTATGCATGAGGCGATTACTTATATGAAACTCTTGTTTGGCAACATCAATACTTTTAAGTTTTTTCAACCCTGGAATAATCTCTGCAATAGCTTTACGTATGTCTGTGTGGGATTCGAATTTAGTAAAATCAAACTGCGCTTTTCCCATAATTCGATTTGCTAGTGACGTCAATATCGATACTTCTGAACGAGCATTTTCGATTCGGGTAATGCCACCTTCGCTCATGCGCACATAGTTGAACATTGATTCTTGGGTAGTCGACTGAGGTTCCTCGTCACGAGCAGTTACCGGTAGGATTAGTATTTCACTGTTATCACAACCGTGGATATGACCTTGATTAAGCGTAGTGGTTAAAAAGCACTTGAAGTCAATTTTATCCATCGCCTGTTTCACCCACGATGTGTTTGGTGTCGCTTGTAGTAAATTACCTCCCATAATAAGCGCAACATCGATTGAGTCATTATCGGCAGCTTCTAAACACGCCAAGGTATCAAGACCAGGCGATTGCTGAGTGCTCACCATTTTCACTCCTAATTCAGCTTGCATCGACTCAAATACATCTTTTGCTAATACTGGCTTAACACCCATCGTACCAATCCCCTGTACATTACTGTGTCCTCTCAAAGGTAATAAACCTGCATTAGGGCGGCCGATCATTCCCCTTAGTAATGCTAAGTTAGCAATATATTCAACATTTTCTACACCGTGTTGATGATGCGTCATGCCCATTCCCCAAGCAAATACCGTATTTTTGGAATTAGCATAAAGCTCTGCCACCTGCTCTATTTGTTGGCGAGACAAACCGATTTCGTTTTCAATTACCGACCAATCTAACCGCTGTGTGTCTTCCTTAAATTCATTAAAACTACTTGTGTATTGATTTATAAAACTTTGATTATGTTTGTTTTTTTCTATAATCGCTTTAGCAATCCCTTTAAATAACGTGACGTCCTTACCAACTTTAGGTTGCAGATAATGTGAGGCAATGTCGCTACCACCCTTTAGCAACGACTTTGGACTTTTAGGCACCGCAAACTTTACTAAACCTGGTTCTTTAGCTGGATTAATAATCACTACTTTGCCACCACGCTCACGACAAGCCTTTAGTTTATAGATAAACCTTGGATGATTGGATGCTGGATTAGCGCCAATCACAAAAAACAGATCACAACCATCCAAATCGGCCAATTCTACCGTCGCGGTACCTGTACCAATCGTTGTTTCAAGTCCAACGCTAGTCGCTTGATGACAATAATAAGAACAGTTATTAACATTGTTAGTGCCATACATACGGGCAAATAACTGCAATACAAAACCTGCTTCGTTGGATGAGCGACCAGAGCTGTAAAAAAAACTCTTTTCAGGCTCGCTTGCTTTGAAACGCTTGGCAATTTTATCTAGCGCCTCCTCCCAATCAATCACTTGAAAGTTATCTTCATCCTTCTTTTTATAAATAGGGTTACCAAGTCTTCCCAAATGCTCTAATTCGTGGGGTGACAATTGGCGAAAATCGCTTAAAGAATAATCAAAGATAGCGTCAGGTATGGGAGATTGAATATCCGTTGACTGCGCTTGCACGCTTTTATTACAAACAGCGGGAAACTCACCTTGCTCGTTAGTCATGCCGCCAAGCTGCCCACCCATACCAAGCCCACAAGCTTTACAAGTATTTTTTGAGGTTAGAGCTTTCTTTGAATTTAAAACTCCTATGCGTTTAATCGTTTGCATGGCGTAGAGAATTTTTTTAACGCCACCGCCTACCGATGTTTCGCTTATTTCATGCTGCCCAGTCTCAGCTTTATGCCTAGCAATAAGTATTAACTCCCCTGTGATTTACTTAACGCCTGCCCTAGCAATTTAGCGGTAATATCGACAACGGAAATAACATCACTGTAATCCATACGTGTTGGACCGATAACGCCTAAGGTACCAATGATTTTTCCTTCTACTTCGTAGGGGCTGGCAATGACACTGCATTCGCCGAGTGCGCTGTAACCGGATTCTTCGCCGATAAATACGCTAATGCCTTCGGCTTTCAAACTGCGGTCTAATAAATCGAGTAAATCGCGCTTGGTTTTAAACGCATCAAACAGTTTTTGCAGAGTTTCTATTTGGCATAGGTCTGGAACATTGAGTAATTTTTGTTCACCACTCACTACTACGTCGTCATTACGACTTGCATCTTCCTCACTAATTACCGCATTTGCCGCTGCCATTGCCGCTTGATTAATACGGTGCATCTCATCATTGTCTTGCTGCATATCAGCAACAATCTTGCGGCGCACTTCTTCTAAGGTACAACCTTTGTAGCGTGCATTAAAAAAATTGGCTGCTTCAACTAACTCATTTTCTTTAAAGTTTTGTTCAATGGGTAATACGCGGTTTTGTACCCTGCCATCCTCGGTAACTAAAATGGCAAGTATTTTGGATTCTGACAGAGGTAGAAATTCTAATTGATGAAAGCGTGTTACCGATTGATTGGGCAACACTACTACGCCGGCAAATTCGGTGAGCTCGGAGAGCAGATTAGAAGCATGTTCTAACAACGCCTCTGGATCGGTTTCATGCGAGAACTTTTGCGTTAAATCTGACACCGCCTCACGCTTAATTGTCGAAGATCTCACCATACTATCGACAAAGATTCGATACCCTTGCGACGTTGGAATACGCCCCGCTGAAGTATGCGGTGCGGTGATTAAGCCAAGCTCTTCAAGATCCGACATTACGTTACGTACTGTCGCAGAACTAACACCTAAAGACGGTAATTTAGATAAAGTGCGTGAACCAACTGGCTGACCCTGTACAATGTAGGTCTCAACCAGGTTTTTTAAAACACTTTCGGCACGACTATCAAGGCTCATATTTGAACTCGTAATTAATTTAAGCGCTAATTCTGTAAGTACTTATCTAAAGCAAAATAAATCACTACACTGGACAAAACAATACGTAGTAGCGACAATCTCCTGAATAATCATAATAGAACATATTGATCATGTTTAAAACAATTGGTGTATTTGGTAAGTATCAAGATGCGAGCATAGAAAAGCCGCTCAAAATACTTACTGCGCATTTAGAAAGTAAAAACCTTGAAGTAAAGCTGGGTCACACTACTGCTTCGGAAATCACCCGTGATTTGCCACAAGAAAAACTCGACGATGTGCTGTGCAATGACGTTGACTTAGCGATTGTTATCGGTGGCGACGGTACTATGCTGCATGTAGCACGACGTATGGCAGAGTCTAATGTTCCGGTTGTGGGTGTCAATCTAGGCCGATTAGGGTTTCTCACCGATATTGCACAAGCCGACATGCTTAGCGAAATTGACCTCATTTTAGCTGGTGAATACACCATTGAAGAGCGAATGATGCTCGATGTGCAAGTCCTCAAAGGCAAAAAAACGGTCTATCAACAAATAGCCCTAAACGATATTGTCATCGGTAAACACGCGCTCGAGAGACTGATTAGCTGGGAAGTACTCGTTAATGATCAATTTGTGACTTCGGCACGCTCCGATGGTGTTATTTTTGCCACCCCCACAGGCTCTACTGCCTATGCATTATCGGCAGGCGGCGCTATCATGCACCCTGCTGTTGATGTTATTTCGATGGTTCCTATCTCCCCGCATACCTTGACTAATCGACCAATTGGTTTACCTGGTGACGCTAATATTGAATTGACTATTCACAACACCACTAAAAACTGTGCGCATGTGTCCTCTGATGGTCTAATCGGTTACAACTTAGAAAATGATGAAGTTGTGCATATTACCCGCTCAAAATATGCCGCTAAGCTAGTACATACTAAGAATTATAATTATTTTGCCATGTTAAGAGCTAAATTAGGCTGGGGAGGCGGCCGCTAGTGGCGCTACAAGAACTCACTATTCGCAATTTCGCGATTATTAAACAGCTCGATATTGAGCTGAATAAAGGCTTAACGGTGGTAACTGGCGAAACTGGCGCGGGTAAATCCATTGTTGTGGAAGCATTGAATTTATTGCTGGGTTTGCGTGCTGATTTAGATATGATTCGCCATGATCAAGAGCAATGCGAAATCACCGCCCTATTCGCCATTGCTGATTTATCGCAAGTCAAAGCTTGGCTGAGCGAGCGCGATTTACTCAGCGATGACCCAAATAACGATGACACTCAAAACTATTGTCTTATTCGCCGTGTTATTCGACGCAATAAACCAACTCGTTGTTATATTAATGATCAACCAGCTACCTTAGCTAGTTTAAGAGATTTAGGTATTTTATTGGTTGACCTACATGGTCAGCACGAGCATCAATCTTTATTACGCTTGCAAACGCAAAGACAGATTATTGATCAATTTGCTAACCACCCAAAAGAATTAGAACAATTAGCTAAATTGTCGGCAACGATTCATCGTTTACAACAACAATTAACGGGTTTAACCCAAACCCAGTCAGATAACTCTGATCGCCTCGAATTATTATCCTTTCAGCTCAATGAGTTAGATGAAGCGAGCATTTTGGACGGTGAATTTGAAGAATTAGAGCAAGAACTATCACGATTAGAGAATGCACAGAATTTAATTAATGGCATAAAGTCCGCGATTGACTCTTTGTATCAAAGCGATAACGACAATATAAGCACAAACTTAGGCAATAAAATCAATAACCTAAGTGAGTTACTTGAATTTGATTCTCGTCTAAAAGAACCACATGATTTACTCAATTCTTCACTGGCATTATTAGATGATGCGCAAGCAGGACTAGAAGCAGCGTTAAGCAAAATTGAACAAGACCCTCAGAAACTAAGCGAAGTTGAACAACGCGTCGATACCATTATCAATTTAGCTCGTAAACATCGTTGCAAAGAAATTGAAATTTCACAGCGCCACGCTGAATTACAAAATGAATACGAGAGAATCAAAGGCATTTCGACTGAACCTGAAAAGATTCAACTTGAACTAGTTGAATTGACTAAACAATACAGCGAATTAGCACAAAAAATATCGACTAAACGACAACAGGTTGCTGCTGACTTATCGGCTAAAATAACGCTACAAATGCAGGACTTAGGAATGCAAGGTGGCAGCCTAAACATTCAAGTAACACCACGTACTGGTGAAGAAGTTTATATTTCCGAATATGGTATTGATCAAATTGAGTACCTCGTGAGTACTAATCAGGGCGTACCATTCAAGTCATTACAAAAAACTGCTTCAGGTGGAGAGTTGTCTCGAATTAGTCTGGCTATTCAAGTTATTACTAGCGCCCAATCTGACACTCCGACACTGGTCTTTGACGAAGTAGATGTCGGCGTAGGCGGTAAAATTGCCAGCATGATTGGTCGACGTTTACGCGAATTAGGCAAAAATGCACAGATTATTTGTATCACCCATCAACCACAAGTTGCCTCTCAAGGTCATCAGCACTTGTATGTCGATAAAGTAATACAAGAAAACGAAACCTATTCAACTTTGATTGTCTTGAAAGATCAGATGCGCACTGATGAAATAGCTCGCATGCTGAGTGGCGATGAAATTACCGAACGTACCCGCGCACATGCTAAAGAAATGTTAGTCCATGCAGAAAGCATATAGATTTCTGCATAATTTTACTCACATAATAATCATCGCTTTAATATGAATAGCAATAGCAAAACTTCTAATCTAGATCTTGCAGTCAGCCAAGCACAAGAAAGTGATGTTGGTGGTATTCAAATATTACTAAACCATTACGCATCAATGGGAGAGCTGTTACCTCGCACGAAAACCGATATTATTGCTAACTTGGAACATTTTAGAGTGATTCGTGAGAACGATGAAGTAATTGCTTGTGGTGCACTAGAAAACTTTACACCAGAGTTAGCAGAAGTCCGTAGCTTGATGGTTAACGATACAATTAAAAACCGTGGTCTTGGGCGTAGAATTGTCCTCGAACTACTAAAAATAGCGGAACAACGGCAAGTAAAACGTGTCATGGCTTTGACCTACGTACCCATCTTTTTCCATAAATTAGGCTTTAAAACCGTCGATAAGTCTATTTTTCCTGAAAAAGTTTGGGGCATTTGTGTAAACTGTTACAAGTTCAATAACTGCGATGAAATCGCTGTTTTGCTTGAAATTTAAGAGTTAAAAAACAACATTAATTTATATAAAGATAGAACCTAATTATGCGATCAATTAATAAAATCTTCTTAGCGTCTTTTATCACTATTTTAATCAGTGGTTGCATCACCCCTTTTCAACCAGATATTCAGCAAGGCAATATTATTAATAACAATGATTTGCGTGAAATTGAATACGGCATGACTAAACAAGAAGTCTTGTTTATTTTAGGAACGCCAATGGTGATTGATCCATTTAATGAAGATCGTTGGGATTATTTTTATTCAAATATGAACCCTCGATCGAATGAAACAACTTCGCGCCAAATTACTATCTTTTTTGATGGCGATAATCTAATTGATCTAACTGGCGATGTAGAACTCGAAAACGTCGCCAGCCTTGAACCAAGCACCGAAGATCGTCAACATGGTGGTACAGTTATCACTGAACCAACGCATAGACCAAAAGGAATCTTAACCCGGCTTTTTAATCGTAGTACCAATACAACGGTAGATTCTCCTGAAGAGGAATAAAGAGCTGTAGCTCAACTACTCATTTTATCAGAGCATTTTTACGAGCACACGTTTGACCATTAGTGCGATTCACTTGGTAACATCATCCAAATTAACGACCTTGAAAAACCCGACTACTGGGAGATTCATATAAACGAAAATCAGAAACAAA
>CAZFEM010000018.1:0-12876 GCA_964517515.1 uncultured Gammaproteobacteria bacterium
TAGAATAATGAGTTGAGCTCGCCAGCTCATTTGGTTTGGTGAGTATATGGGGGTGTTTTTGCTTAAGCAAACCTAATTGCTTGGTTTTTAACTGATTTTACTTTTCTAATCTGTAGTAGGGTTTTATGTAGGCTATTATTTAGGGGATAAACGCTGCGAATGTTATTTGTGATAAAAGACACACTTGCGTATATTTAATTGTCATTATAAAAATAAAAGCGATCCATTGGAGCAAGTATGAGCAATAAATCGACAGACTACTGGCATGCTAATTTGCGTTTGATTTTGATCTTATTGGTGATTTGGTTTGTTGTTCCATTTTTAGGCGGTATTGTATTTGTTGATGTGTTGAATGAAATGCAGATTGGCGGTTATAAGCTTGGCTTTTGGTTGGCGCAGCAAGGGTCTATTTATTTGTTTGTCGTGCTGATATTTATTTATGCCTGGCGTATGAATAAATTAGATGATCAATTTAAACAAGGAGAAGACTGATGGATTTGCAGTTTCTCACTTATCTGGTCGTTGGTTTCACTTTTGCAGTCTACATTGGTATTGCCATTTGGGCTCGTGCTGGCACTACTAAGGAGTTCTATGTTGCTGGCGGTGGTGTTAATCCTATAGCGAATGGCATGGCGACTGCGGCGGATTGGATGTCGGCGGCGTCGTTTATTTCGATGGCTGGTTTAATCGGCTTTTCATATCATGGTTATGGTGGCTCGGTATTTTTACTGGGTTGGACTGGTGGCTATGTATTGCTAGCAATGTGCTTAGCGCCGTATCTGCGTAAATACGGCAAATACACTGTGCCACAATTTATTGGTGACAGGTTTTACTCAGATACAGCGAAAATTGTCGCGGTGATTTGTTTGATTGTTGCTTCTGTGACTTATGTGATTGGGCAAATGAAAGGCATTGGTGTGGCGTTTAGTCGTTTTCTAGAAATTGAATACGAGTACGGCTTATCAATTGGTATGGTTGTGGTGCTGTTTTATGCTGTGCTGGGTGGAATGAAAGGCATTACCTATACTCAGATAGCGCAATACGTGGTGTTGATTACGGCTTATACGATTCCCGCTATTTTTATCTCGATTACTTTAACAGGTAATCCAATTCCGCAGCTTGGACTGGGTAGTACCTTGGTGGGTGAGAATTTATATCTGCTTGAAAAACTTGATCAAGTCGTGACTGATCTTGGCTTTGATGAATACACCAGCGGCCCTCGCTTGAGCACACTTAATATGTTTTTTTACACCATGTCTTTGATGATTGGTACAGCAGGTTTGCCACATGTAATTATACGTTTTTTTACGGTGCCAAGTGTTAAAGATGCCCGTATTTCCGCAGGTTGGGCATTGTTTTTTATTGCTATTTTATACACTACCGCACCGGCTGTTGCAGGTATGGCGAGATTGAATTTGATGACAACATTAGAGCCTACACCGGGCGACCATTTGGAATATGAGCAACGCCCGCAATGGTTTAAAAATTGGGAAGCGACCGGTTTATTGGAGCACGAAGATAAAAACGGTGATGGCAAAATTCAGTACAACGCGGATGCCGATTTGAATGAAATGGTCACAATCGACAATGATATTTTAGTCTTGGCTAACCCTGAGATTGCCAAACTGCCCAATTGGGTGATCGCGCTAGTAGCTGCAGGTGGTTTAGCAGCTGCGCTATCAACCGCTGCTGGATTATTGTTGGCAATATCTTCAGCGATTTCGCATGATTTATTAAAAGGGGTATTCAGACCGCACATTAGTGAAAAGACTGAGCTGAACGCGGGTCGAATATCAATGGCAGTGACAGTTTTGTTGGCAGGCTATTTAGGATTTAACCCGCCTGATTTTGCTGCGGGTACAGTCGCATTAGCGTTTGGTTTAGCGGCGTCATCAATCTTTCCTGCGCTCATGCTGGGTATCTTTTATAAACGAATGAATACGGCGGGTGCGATTGCTGGCATGCTTTCTGGTTTAGGTGTGACTTTGTTTTATGTTTTTCAACACAAGGGCCTAATGTTTATTCCTGGTACGTCGTTTCTTGGACCATTACCGCCAAATTGGTTTATCGGGATTGAGCCGAATGCGTTTGGCGCAGTTGGCGCTATTATTAACTTTGTCGTTGCTATGGTAGTCTGTAAATTCACGCTGGCGCCACCAGCGCATATCCAAAAACTAGTCGATGATATTCGCTTGCCAGAGACTAACTAGTTTGGGATAGTTTTCAAAATACTATTGTTTAACGCAAATTCATACACTAGGAGTAGTCAAAAACATGTCTGAAAATAAGATCTATCCAGTTTTCGAATCGATCAAGGAAAATACGCATCTCGATAAACAGCAATACGAGAAAATGTATGCTCAATCTTTAGATGAACCTGATATTTTTTGGGGTGAGCAGGCAGAGTTACACCTTGATTGGATGGAGAAGTGGCACACGGTTAGCGAAGTGGATTATCACAAGGCGCACATTCGTTGGTTTGAGGGTGGGAAGTTAAATTTAAGCTATAACTGCATTGATCGTCACCTAGCAGACAAAGCTGAGCAAACAGCGATTATTTGGGAAGGTGATGACCCCGCTCAAAGCCGGCACATTACTTATCAAGAGTTGCATGATGAAGTCTGTAAATTAGCCAATGCTTTAAAAGAATTAGGCGTGGAGAAGGGTGATCGAGTTTGTTTATACATGCCGATGGTGCCAGAGGCGGCATATGCGATGCTCGCTTGCGCTAGAATTGGTGCAATCCATTCGGTAGTGTTTGGTGGTTTTTCACCGGAAGCGTTGCGTGGGCGAATTAATGATTCGGATTGCAAGATCGTAATTACCGCTGATCAAGGTTTGCGTGGACAAAAACCGATACCGCTTAAAGCCAATGTTGATGAAGCTTGTAAGGAAACGTCGTCGGTAGAGAAAATTTTAGTATGTAAGGTTACTGGTGCTGATGTTGTTTGGGATGAGCAGCGAGATGTTTGGTATGACGAAGTCGTTGGGCGTCAAGAAAACACTTGCGAGCCCACAGTGATGGATGCCGAAGACCCTTTATTTATTTTATATACATCGGGTTCAACAGGTACACCTAAAGGTGTGCTGCATAGCACGGCAGGTTATTTGCTATATGCAGCAATGACCTTTAAATATGTGTTCGACTATCAAGAGGGTGAAGTCTATTGGTGCACCGCTGATGTTGGTTGGATTACTGGGCATAGTTATTTGTTGTATGGTCCGCTTGCTAATGGTGCGACGACATTAGTCTTTGAAGGCGTGCCAACTTATCCTGATGCTAGTCGCTTTTGGCAAGTAGTGGATAAACATCAGGTAAACATTTTTTATACGGCTCCGACCGCTCTAAGAGCTTTGATGGGTGCGGGCGATCAGTATTTAGAAAGCACCGAGCGTAGTAGTTTGCGTATTTTGGGCACTGTTGGTGAACCGATTAACCCTGAAGCGTGGGAATGGTATTACCATAAAGTTGGTAAGAGTAATTGCCCGATTGTTGATACATGGTGGCAGACCGAAACTGGTGGCATTATGATTGTGCCATTACCAGGCGCTACTGCTGTAAAGCCTGGTTCAGCGACCTTACCATTCTTTGGCGTGAAGCCGGTTTTACTTGACGATGAAGGTAATATCTTAGAAGGCGCTGCGGCGGGCAACTTGGCAATACCTTGCTCATGGCCAGGGCAAATGCGAGGGGTGTATAATAACCCCGACCGTTTTTATAGTGCTTACTTTGAAATGTACCCCGGTTATTATTTTACTGGCGATGGATGTCGTCGTGACGAGGATGGCTATTACTGGATAACCGGTCGTGTAGACGATGTCATTAATGTCTCTGGTCATCGTATGGGTACCGCCGAAGTCGAAAGTGCTTTGGTATTACATGAAGCTGTTGCAGAGTCCGCTGTGGTGGGATATCCGCATGATATTAAAGGTCAAGGTATTTACGCTTATGTCACCTTAATGGCGGGTGTTGATTACACGAAACAATTAAAAGCCGAATTAGTACAACATGTGCGCACTGAAATTGGTCCTGTTGCTAGCCCTGACGTAATTCATTGGGCACCAGGCTTACCTAAAACACGATCGGGGAAGATCATGCGCCGTATTTTGCGTAAAATTGCCGAAGATGATTACGACAACCTGGGTGATACTAGCACCTTGGCTGATCCTAGTGTGGTTGATGATCTAATCAAGACTCGTTGAGTTGTTATGAGCGACATTCCTAATTGTCCGCAATGTCATTCAAATTATGCTTACCAAGACCGTGATAACTATCTTTGTCCAGAATGTGGTCATGAATGGCGCGGCGATGGTGATGGCGGTGAAGACGGCAATGTTGTTAAGGATTCGAATGGTAATGTGTTGTTCAGTGGCGATACGGTCACGGTGATTCGTGATTTAAAAGTAAAAGGCTCGTCGTCGGTGGTTAAAGTTGGTACGAAAGTAAAAAATATTCGTGTGTTAGACGCCGACCACATTGCTGACGGGCATGACATTGATTGCAAAATTGATGGCTTTGGTGCAATGAAATTAAAAGGTTCGGTGGTTAAGAAAGTTTAGTCTTGTTGCAATTTTTTGGAGTAAATATTGATACTTTGTTGTTGTGCTGATGTCGTACCATCAATAGCTTCAGTTGTTTCGCCGTGATAAGTGAAAACGGCAGAATATTTAGCCTGCTCGGTATTATTTTTACCTGCCGCATGGAAACAGTGCGCGCTAAATAATAAGGCGTCTCCAGCATTTAAATTTACGTTACGTTGAGTCGCTAGGCGCTCTTGATTATAAGGATGTTTGGTAAGTAAAAATTGCGCTGCGTCTAATGCCTCATCAGGCACATGCCAGCGGTGTGAGCCGGGGATTATTTTCATTGCGCCATTGGCTGGTAACTCATCGCCAAGGGCATACCATGCATTGATAAGATATTTATTATTGAAATTCCAATAACGCGTATCACGGTGCCATAATGTTTCGCTGCTGAATTGGGGCAATTTGGTCATCACGCAGTTATGATGATTGGGATTTAATAAAACGGATTGGCAATTAAGGATTTGTTGAATGGCATGAATAGTGTCTGGTCTTTCGGCTAATTTTTTAAAAACAGGATGACGTTGATACGCCATACGCAGTCGTCGCACTGTGTTGCCGCCAGTTTCATCAGTTGAATTAGGTGCGCCTGGGTATTGCACCTCAGCTTCGAGCTCTAAAGGTGCGATGCGTTCTTGTAAATGTTGTTCAGTGGTTGAGCGTAATTGTTGTAACTCAGGTTTCTTCAATGCATTAGGTAAAACCAAGTACCCATCAATTTTAAACTGTTGAATTTGCGCAAGGCTTAGTGACATTGGTTATTTAATACCTTGAATTAATTTGATTTTAGGGAAGCTCAATTTTAGTGGGTGGTGTCCAGCCTTTCGCTTTATGTTCGGCGACGACCGTTGTGAAGATTCCACCGCGTACATTCCAATTGGCGGTCATTCGCATAAACCGTGGTTGGGTGAGTTTCACTAGGTCAGCAAGAATCTCATTGGTTAGTTTTTCATGGAAGCCGCCTTCTTCACGAAATGTCCAAAAATACATTTTTAGACTTTTTAACTCAACACAGTTTTGCTCGGGAATATATTCAATCACAAAGTTTGCAAAATCTGGCTGTCCAGTAAGTGGGCATAAACAAGTAAATTCAGGCACCGTAATACGAATCGTATAGTCATTTTCTGGTGCTGGATTAGGGAAGCTTTGCAGGTCTTTTGAGGGTTCGCTAGGGCGTTGCATGATTATTCCTGATTAATTTTGTAAAAAGTGGCAATTGAGCCAATTCAATGGTTTTCTCAGAAGCAATTTTAACTTACTCTTACATCCATAACACGAAAACAAAACTTAAAAACGTTAAAACTGGCACGTCGATTGTAATAAAATTAAATTTTTATTGGGCGGAGTTAATAACTCGGCCACTAAAAACGTTATTTAGTTAGTTAAATTAATAATTAAAAGCCCTTAAGAAGGGTAAATGAATGCAACTAAAACATATCAAACTGTCGGGATTTAAATCTTTTGTAGATACGACCAAAGTAGCGGTGCCGGCAAAGTTGATTGGTGTTGTTGGCCCCAATGGCTGTGGTAAATCAAATGTCATCGATGCGATTCGTTGGGTGATGGGTGAGTCTTCAGCTAAAACCTTGCGCGGCGACAATATGGAAGATGTGATTTTTAATGGGTCTGCGGCGCGCAAACCAGTCAGTCGTGCCTCAGTAGAACTGGTTTTTGATAATCGAGATGGTACTGCTCCAGGTTCTTATGCAAAGTTTGCGGAAATTGCCATTCGCCGTGAATTAGTACGCGAAGGTGGTTCTAAGTATTTCATTAATAAAACTCGTTGCCGCCGTAAAGATATCCATGACATCTTCTTAGGTACTGGATTAGGGCCGCGTTCGTATTCGATTATTGAGCAGGGTATGGTGGGGCGAATTGTTGAATCCAAACCTGAAGATTTACGTGTTTTGATTGAAGAAGCAGCCGGTATTTCTAAATACAAGGAACGTCGACGGGAAACTGAAAATAGAATTCGTCACACTCGTGATAATTTGAGTCGAGTTGAAGATATTATTAGTGAATTAGCTACCCAGTTACGCCGTTTGAAACGTCAATCTAACGAAGCTGAACGCTATAAAACGCTTAAAACTGAACAACGTGAATTAGAAACGCAACTTAAGACCTTGCAATGGCAAGACTTGAATGACCAGGTGCAAGCAAAAGATGTTGATTTGGCTAGATTGCAAACTGAGTTTGACTCACACGTTTCTGAGCAACGTGATATTGAAACGCAAATTGAAACAATGCGTCAGGAGCAAGTCGAGTTAACTGAGAGTTTGAATAAAGTGCAAGCTGAATATTATGGCATTGGCGGTGAGATTACTGCGCTTGAGCAATCGATAGAGCATACCCAAACATCTCGCGCTCAACAGCAAGAAGAGTATGAGCGTTTAATTGAATCTGAGCGTGAAGCTAATCAACACTTGGAGCTTGATCAAACTAGACTGACTGAAGCCGAAGAAAGCATCGTAGCAGTGACACCATTAGTCGAAACCTTAAATAAGGATTATGAAGAGGCTAAAACAAAGTTAGAAAAAGCAGAAGATGAATATCAAACTTATCAACAAAAATGGGAGCAGTTCAATCGCGATGCCGCGAACCCAGAAAAAGAACGAGATGTGCAGTCAGTTCGTATGGAACAACAAATGCGTCAAATTGAGCATTTTGAGCAGCGCACTAAAAAAGTTGAAGTTTCATTAGCGGATATTGATACCAAGTTAGATATGAAACAGATCAATGATCTGAAAGCATCAGTTGAGAAGATTGATAAAGAGTGCACAGCGCTTGAAGAAAATCTTCAGCAGCAAGATCAAGCGATTACTGATAAGCGTGCAGAATTAGAAGTTGCGCGTGAAAATTACAATAAAGTTCGCCATCAATTACAAGATGACTCAGCACAATTAAAGTCATTGCAGGCTCTACAAGCCGCAGCTTTGGGCGAAGATAACCAACAAGTTAACGAATGGCTCGAACAACGTGGCATTCAGGATAATGCACGGGTAGCTTCAGGCTTAGATGTTGATAATGGTTGGGAGCAAGCAGTTGATACAGTGTTAGGCAAAACTCTAAATGCTATTTCTGTTTCTAGTCTTGAAAAGTATGCAAGCGACATGACGGCATTTAAAGATGGGCGGATTTATATAGTCGATCAATCTACCGCGCCGCATGACGCTGGGAAAATTAAGCTTGAATTATTAGCGGATAAAGTTTCATCAAATGATGTGCAGATTGATGGTTGGTTTCATGGTGTTTATGCGGTAAGTACTTTGCAGGAAGCATTGAAGAAACGCCATATACTTACTGCGCATGAATCTATTATTACTCGTGACGGTTGTTGGTTAGGTACTAACTGGGCTACTTTCGGTGTAGATCAAAGTGCCGAAGGGGTTTTGCAGCGCGAATCGCAAATTGAAAAACTTGCCGATAGCACAGATATGGCAAATCATCAGTTACAGAAAAAACAAGCTGGTTTAGAGCAATTTGAAACGGATATTAAAGAGTTAGAAAATTTACGTGAGACTAGTCGCAGTGATTTTAGAAATAAGTCCCATAGTCGGACTGATTTGCATAATCAATTAGGCGCGATGGAAGCACGAAGTTCTGAACTATTGAGTCAACGCGATACATTGTTGATTGAACAACAACAGTTAAACGATCAGTTAGTTTCTTCGCAAGATGAAGTAAGTTTAGCGTCACGTCTAATGGAAGATGCATTGCAATTGGCGTCAACTTTTGCCGATAGTCGTGAATCTTTGGTCGCGCAACGGAAAAATTTGGTTGCTGAATTAGATGATGTTCGGCAATTTGAAAGAGAAGCGCGAGATCAGCGGCAAGCTAAACAAATTGAATCAGAACGATTGCATTCAAGCAAAATTGCCTTGAGTGAAAGTATTGAACGTTTGCAGCAGCAAATGAAGAAGCAGTCTGAACGACGCTCGCAATTACAAAAAATACTAGATGAGTCTGAAGATACAACACCGGAAATGCGTGAAAATCTGCAAGGCTTGTTAGAAAAGCGTTTAGATGTTGAGAAAGAATTATCTAAAGCGCGTAATGCTTTGAGTGAGTTTGAAAATGAGATGCAAGGAGCAGATCAGCAACGTTTAGGTTCGGATCGAAAATCAAGAACAGTGCGTGATAGCCTAGAACAGGTAAAGATGAATCGTCAAGAAGTCGTCGTGCGACGCGATACGATTTCTGAACAGTTGCAAAAAACGGTTGAAGAAATGACACTGCTGCAACGAGAGTTAGCGGAAGACTTGTCTTTGCAAAGTGTTGAAGAAAGACTTGTTGATGTGGTTAAGAAAGTTGAACGTATTGGTGCGGTTAACTTAGTTGCTATCGAAGAATACAAAGAATGCGAAGAGCGGAAAGTCTATCTGGATAAGCAAAATGAAGATTTGGTAGAGGCGATGGCAACGCTCGAAGCAGCAATTAGTAAGATTGATAAAGAAACACGCACTCGATTCAAGGAAACGTTTGATAGTTTGAATGAAGGCTTTAAACAATTCTTTCCAAAATTGTTTGGCGGTGGTAGTGCATATTTAGAATTAACGAGTAACGATTTTTTAAGTACTGGTGTGACGGTAATGGCAAGGCCACCAGGAAAACGTAATAGTACGATTCATTTGTTGTCAGGTGGCGAAAAAGCATTAACTGCGGTGTCTTTGTTGTTTGCATTTTTTGACCTAAACCCTGCGCCATTTTGCGTGCTTGATGAGGTTGATGCGCCGTTAGATGATGCAAACGTTGAACGTTATGCTGGAGTATTAAAACAGATGGCGGAAAAAACTCAGTTAATTGTGATTACCCATAACAAAATATCAATGGAAGTTACGGATATATTGATTGGGGTAACGATGGCTGAGCCAGGTGTTTCTCGTTTAGTCGCAGTTGATGTAGCTGAAGCGGCTGCCATGGTTTCTCAGTAATGACCTCCCAGTAATTAATTGATATGAAAAACACGATGACTCTCACGCTGGAATATTAATACTAGTAATGACTCAGTTATATATTATTTCTTTTTGTATCGGGTTACTGGTTTTTGCTGTGATTGCTGGTTTTTCATGGTGGCAACAATCTCAACATCGCGAAGAGTTTCAGCGTCGTAAAAAAACCGACTATGAAGATCCATTGTTTGCTGACAAGTTATTAGATAAAAAAGCGTCTTCGAAACTAGATAATATATCTTCGCAAGAAGTTGATGGTCCTCGATTAAATGATGGCGATATTGCTAAGCAAACGAAAAAAGATTCTCCGCAAAAACCTAAACTGTCTAACAAAGATGCTGCTGGCCGAACAGCTTTGCCGGTTGTTGAAATGAGCGATGATAAAGCGGTTGCCGATGATTCGCTGGAGCAAGATGTTGCCGACAATGTTGAGATTATTAATGTTGAACCAAAACGTGATAAAGAATCATCGTCAGTAGTTACTGAATTGGTTGCTAGATTTAAGAATTATGAAGCAATTGAGCAAAAAGAATTATTAGCTTTGTTTCGTGAATATGATTTTAAGTTTCATCGCAAAGTGCATATCTATGGCCTAAATCAATTGACTGATATGTGGCGTGATATTGAATTTGAATTGCCTACCGCGCGCTTTGTGGAATTAGGGGTAGCAATTCAGTTGGCTGACCGTGAAGGAGGGATGTCGAAAAAAGAATTGCATGACTTTCAACAAATGGTGTTGGGTTTTTCTAACAAGTTTGATGCGCCGTTTGAGTTCTCTATGGATATTGATGAAGCTCTTTCACAAGCGAAAGTTCTTGACCAGTTTGGTCGTCGTTATGACTCGATGGCCGTCCTCAATGTTATTCCTAGATCTAAGTCAGGTTTTCGTATTACCGATATTGAAAGCTGTATGCGCGACTTAGGAATGGCAAGAGATAAAAATGGCATTTTCCTAAAGACCATCGGGCAAAAAGATCAGATCTCGATATTGTATCGTTTAGGCTGCACGAATAAGGTTGGTGATTTTGGTTTTATTAAAGACAGTTCGGAGCCTGTTTTTGATTTAATGATGTATATGAATGTGCCGGCGACCAAAAACCCAGAGCTAGTTTTTCAAGATATGGTAAAGGATTCAAATAATTTGGCGACTTGGTTAGAAGGCAAGATTGTTGATCGTGAGGGTAAGGTTATGACGCAACGCTCTTATTCGGTGTTGACGCAGCAAATATCCGACATTACTTTCAGTATGCAGCAGGACGGTTTGATTCCTGGTGATGCGCTGTGTAAAAAATTATTCTAATCATTCCTTATGACTAAGTCCGTTAGTCCAGATATTCGTCATCAACAATTAACGACTGAAATCAATAAGCACAATCAGCGTTATTATAATTTCGATGCCCCGTCGATTAGTGATGATGAATATGATCAGTTGCTAAACGCGTTATTGGCGCTTGAAGCTGAATACCCTGAGCTGGTATCAATTGACTCTCCATCGCAGCGTGTTGGTGCGCAGCCCTTAAGTGAGTTTAGTCAAATTAATCATCAAATGCCGATGCTGTCATTGAGTAATGGTTTTAATTCCGAAGATATTGTTGATTTTGATCGCCGTTTGCATAAACAACTAGACTTAGCTGAGGATGTGATATTTGATTATGTCGCAGAGCCTAAGTTAGATGGTCTTGCAGTGAGCATTATGTATCGTGATGGAGTTCTCGAATACGCGGCTACGCGAGGTGATGGTAAAGTTGGTGAGGACATCACTCAGAATATCAAAACGATTCGTTCAATCCCTTTGCGTTTGAAGAACGCGCCAAGTCAGCTTGAAGTGCGAGGCGAAGTTTATATGTCGCATGCTGGATTCGAGTCTTTAAATACAAGTCAGAAGGCGCTAGATAAGAAAGTGTTTATTAATCCTCGCAATGCCGCTGCTGGTAGTTTACGACAACTGGATAGTAAAGTTACCGCTACTCGCCCCTTAAGTATTTTTATTTATGCGGTTGGTGTGATTAGCGATAAAGATTTTGCTGATTCACACAGCGCTATGCTCAATAAACTGCAAAGCATGGGATTGCCAGTTTGCCCTTTAATTGAATCAGTAAAAGGTCCTAAAGGTTGCAACGATTATTACACCAAGATGGCGCATCAACGTGCTGAGCTGGAATATGAAATTGACGGTATTGTCTATAAGTTAGATGATTTGACTTTGCAGTCACAGGCTGGAGCCATTGCCAAAGCGCCACGATGGGCTTTAGCGCATAAGTTTCCAGCGCAAGAGAAAAGTACACAAGTGAAAGCGATTGAAGTACAGGTGGGGCGGACTGGGGCAATTACTCCTGTAGCACGTTTAGAGCCTTTGTTTGTGGGTGGTGTTACGGTTTCAAATGTAACCTTACACAACCATGAGGAAATTCAACGTTTAGATGTTCGTGTTGGAGATACCGTGATTGTGCGTCGCGCAGGAGATGTGATCCCGCAAATCGTTTCTGTTGATAAAGAAGTACGGCTTGTTGATTCTGTAGAGTATGAGTTTCCAAATACGTGTCCAGTTTGTGATGCAGACGTTGTTTTTGAAGGTGAAGGTATTATTGCTCGATGTAGTGGAGGGTTGACATGCCCAGCGCAACGTAAAGAAGCGATTAAACATTTTGTTGCGCGTAAAGCTATGGACATTGATGGTATGGGTGACCGTATAGTCGATCTGCTGGTAGAAGAAGGTTTGATTAATAACGTTGCTGATTTATACAAATTGCAATATGAGGATGTGTTGGCTTTAGAAGGGTTTGCTGAAAAATCTGCGGAAAATTTAATTGCCGCTATTGAGACGAGTAAACAAACTGAATTCCCGCGATTTTTATATGCGCTTGGAATTCCACAGGTAGGTGAAACAACGGCAGAACAACTGGCTAAATTTTTCCCGGATATTCCTCAATTAATGACTGCGGATGCGGAGCAGTTGCAAGAACTACCTGATATTGGTCCTATTGTTGCAAGCAGTATTGTTGATTTTTTTGCAGCTGAAAATAATAACAAAGTGGTTGCAGATTTGTTAACCGCCGGTATTACTTATCCTGAGGTAGTTCAGCAAGTCTCGCTTGATGACTTGCCTTTAGCAGATAAAAGGATTGTCTTAACTGGTTCTTTGAGTTCGATGTCTCGTGCGCAAGCAAAAAAACAATTACAAGCTTTAGGCGCTAAAGTAACGGGGAGCGTGTCTAAAAATACTGACTTAGTTGTTGTTGGTGAGGATGCTGGAAGTAAAGCGAAAAAAGCAGAGGATTTAGGAGTAACAATAATCAATGAAGATCAATTACAAGAGTTATTGGCTTAGGCGAGTTTTGTAGCC